>JAYZDB010000134.1:0-6156 GCA_036338025.1 Planctomycetota bacterium | reverse complement strand
GTAGATGTGTGCGTCGAATGGAATGTAGCGCACGCCGATGCGGCCACAGCGGTTCGCACAGTCAAATACCGGCAGGTGCTTGTCCTGCAGATGGGGAGCGCCCTCCACTGTCATGGTGCCACAGACATACTTGTTGGCGACAGCGACCTCCTCCTTGGTGAAGCCTAGATGATTGAGGATGTCCAAGCCCCAGTCATCGAGTTGCTCGCTGGTGAGGCCGAGCTTGTTACGACAGAAATCATCACCGAGGATCGACTTGTTGAGGGCGTAGCCGATGTCGAAGGCTGACAGGAGGGCGGCTTCGACCTTGGCGAGGGTCTCGTCGTCAAAGCCCTTGGCTTGCAGGGTCTCGTGGTTGATTCCTGGGGCGCCAGCGAGGGTCTTGCGTCCTACCGCGTAGTCGATGATGTCATCGATTTGTGCGGGCGAGTACCCGAGGGTGGTGAGTGCGGGTGGCAGGCTCTGGTTGATGATCTTGAAGTAGCCACCCCCGGCGAGCTTCTTGAACTTGACCAGTGCAAAGTCAGGTTCGACACCGGTGGTGTCACAGTCCATGACCAACCCGATGGTACCGGTGGGGGCGATGACGGTGACCTGGGCGTTCCGGTAACCGTGGGCCTCGCCCGCTCGCAGCGCCCGGTCCCATGCATCACGCGCGGCGCTCAGCAGGTAGTCGGGACAGATCTTGGGATCGATTCCGGTTGGGGTGATGCTCAGATCTTCGTAGGCCGACTCCGGTTCGTGGTACGCGGCCCGTCGGTGGTTGCGCATCACTCGGAGCATGGACTCGCGGTTTTGCTCGTAGCCCGGGAATGGCCCCATCTCCTCAGCCATCTCCGCCGATGTGGCGTAGCTTTCGCCGGTCAGGAGCGCTGTGATTCCGCCGCAGAAGGCGTAGGCCTCTGCGGAGGCGTAGGGGATCCCCCTGCGCATCAAGACCGTACCGAGGTTGGCGTAGCCCAGGCCGAGAGTGCGGAAGATGTAGCTCTTCTCGGCAATGGCGGCACTTGGGAAGCTCGCCATCAGGACGCTGATTTCAAGGACGATGGTCCAGATCCTGGTGGCGTGTCGGAAGTCCTCGATCTGGAACTCCCCGTCCTCGTTGAGGAACTTGCCCAGGTTGAGGGAGGCCAGGTTGCAGGCCGTGTCATCGAGGAACATGTACTCGGAGCACGGGTTGCTCGCGTTGATCCGGCCGTCGGAGGGGCAGGTGTGCCACTCGTTGATGGTGGTGTCGTACTGGAGGCCCGGGTCGGCGCAGGCCCAGGCGGAGTAAGAGATGTCATCCCACAACTCGGTGGCGTCGATCTCCTTGTGGACCTTGCCGTCGGTGCGGCCGATGAGTTGCCAAGGTTCCTTCTTTTCGAGCTTGTCGAAGAAGGTGTTGGGCACTCGTACTGAGTTGTTGGAATTTTGTCCCGACACGGTCAGGTAGGCAGCACTGTCCCACTTGGTGTCATATTCTTCGATCTCGACCGCCTTGAAGCCCTGATCTGCCAGTTGGCGGCAACGTTGCAGGTAGGACTCTGGCACGAATGCCGAGCGCGCGGAATGCAGGGCCGAAGCCAGAGCCTTGTTGTCGCCTGCCTTGGTGATGATCTCGATCTCCCCGTCGACGTCGACGTGGCAGGCGTTGATCACCGCTTCCATGTGTCTCTTGACCGCCTTGCTGCCCGCCACCAGGCTCGCGACCTTGGCTTCTTCGGTGACCTTCCAGGACACGAATTCCTCGATGTCCGGGTGGTCGAGATCCAGACACACCATCTTGGCGGCTCGCCGCGTGGTACCGCCGGACTTGATCGCGCCGGCCGCCCGGTCGCCGATCTTCAGGAAGGACATCAGACCAGAAGACTTGCCGCCACCCGACAGCCGCTCGTTGGCGGCCCGGATGGAGGAGAAGTTGGTGCCGGTGCCGGAACCGAATTTGAACAGGCGCGCCTCGCGCGTCCAGAGATCCATGATGCCGCCAGGATTGACCAGCGAATCGTCGACAGACTGGATGAAGCAGGCGTGTGGCTGCGGGCGTTCGTAGGTGTTGCGGCACTTCTTGAGCTTGCCGTTCGCCGGATCGACGTACTGGTGGCCCTGGGCCGGCCCCGAGATGCCGTAGGCGTAGTGGAGTCCCGTGTTGAACCACTGCGGCGAGTTTGGGGCCGCATACTGGGCGGCCAACATGTAGCTCAACTCGTCATAGAAGGCCTCGACGTCCTGCTTGCTGTCGAAATACCCGTTCTTTTCACCCCATTCGGTCCAGCATCCTGCGAGGCGGTGGAAGACCTGGCGTGAGTCGGTCTCGCCGCCGGTAACCGCCTTGCCCTGCTCGTCGAGCAGGGGCTGTCCGTCCTCGCCGAGCTGCGGGACCCCGGCCTTGCGGAAGTACTTCTGCGCAATGATATCGGTTGCTACCTGGGTCCAATCTTCCGGGACATCGATGCCCTCTAGTTGGAAAACCAGGGATCCATCCGGGTTGCGGATTTCTGAGGTCCGCTTGGTGAAGTTGATCTGGGCAAGGGGGGACTGCCCTGGCTTTGTGAACCGGCGTTGGATCTTCAAGAGACTCCTCCTCTAGGAAGCACACCCGGGGGACGAATTCCGGGTAGCGTGGGTGACAGACTGCGGGGGCTCGGTGTCCGTCGAAGGGACGGACGCGAGACCCGGGGTCTGCTGACGCGTGACAGTACGAAGTGAGACGGCGGGGCAAGGTCGCACCGGGTACCGCAGTTGCGTGTTTTTCGCAGATACCCCGAGGGGTCTTGCAAAGTCGACAACGCATCTGCCTGATACCATCACCGCTCCCTGTAGCTGGACCGTAGAAACACCCGGCGCCGATGCACCGGCCGACCCGCTACCGCCAGCGGGTCACATGGGCGCCCCTTCCGGGGCCGGCCGACAGCCTCCAGGGGCGGTCCGGGGCGCTTGCCCCGCATCGCGCTGTCCGCTGCGGAAAGACACTATCTATAGTGTTTCGCCCGGGGGTTCAATCCTAAATATTGTGATCGAGCCGGGCCACGGAGATCCTGATCGATGGCAGGCCAGGGTTCATGCGGGAACTGGCGGAGCCGGTTTTACGGGACAAATATTTGTGCCGCTCAGGACATCGGATCCGGCCCCGGATGGCCAGCCAAGACCTGTCCGGCGGGCATCCGAAGCGGGTGTCGGGGGGTTGGAGTGGTGACTCTCGGCGGTCTCTGCATAGAGTAGAGTAGGTATGTATCGCGGTTTGTTTTGGTTCGTTTTGCCAGCCCTGGCCCCGCTCCTCGGGACCGGCCTGGTCAGCCAGTCCGCTGCGCTGTCGCGACTCGTCGCCGAGTCGGAGCGCAGTGGTTTCCGTACCGGCGTGGTGGTTCTCGATGCTGAGTCCGGCAAGCTCACGTCCCTCCACCGGTCGAAGGAGACCTTCATCCCGGCGAGCAACCAGAAGATACTGACGGTAGCGGCAGCGCTGTGGGGCCTGGGTGCGGAGTTCCGGTTCCGTACCACGTTCAAGCTGCGGAATGGTGTTCTCGAGGTGCATCCGGGTGGCGACCCGAACTGGATCACCGGGTCACCCCACGATCCGGCGCGGGTATTCGCCAAGCTCGCCAAGGAGTTACGTCGCCGAGGTGTGACCAGGTTGCGAGGTGTTCGCCGTCTTCAGGGTTTCTTCACTGGCCCCGAGCGGCCGGCCAGTTGGCCCAAGGATCAATTTGACCGGGTCTACTGTGCCCCAACGGGCGGTTTGGTCCTGGATGCTGCCAGCTTCACCGCCCGGATCCGCGCTGGTGCCGGATCGGCTCGGATCGAGTTCCTGGCCCCGCCGGTCGCGGTGATTCCCAAACCCGGAATCAAGATGACCAGCAAGCGCAAGAAGCGCTACAGCTACTGGATCAGCCAGGGTGGTGGTGGTTTTCGAGGTCACGGTGAGTTTTCCACCCGGGCTGACCCGGTTGAGGTTCGCGGGGTGGTCCAGCAACCCGGTTGGGCGTTCGAGCAGGTTCTCCGGGCGGAATTGGCCAGGCACGGCATCAAGATCGCTGCTGCTGGTGCCAATGTGCCGCCGCTGGTCCGAACCGAGTCCGCCAGCGAGCCGCTTGTCGACGTCTACGTCCATCTGAGTACCCTGGGCGAGGCCCTTGGGCCGATCCTGCGCGACTCGAGCAACTTCCATGCAGAGCAGTTGCTGCGGGTGCTCGGGACGCGTCGGCTGGGTGAGGGTAGTTTTTCTGGCGGTTGCAAGGTGGTGCGTGCCCAGTTGGCGTCCCGCGTCGACCTTCCTGCCGGGATGAAGATTGCGGATGGCTCGGGGCTATCACGGCTCAACCGCTTGACTCCCCGGGTTGTTGTGCGGGTGATGCAGAAGTTGCTGGCTGGTCCACACGCCCGGGTGTTCGAGCAGAGCCTCGCGCGCGGTGGCGTCGATGGGACCTTGGCCCGGCGATTCGGCAAGCTCCCGACCGTCGGCAAGGCGGTTCGAGCCAAGACCGGTACGATCAACGGAGTGAAGTGCCTGTCCGGGATCCTGCGGTCGAAGTCGGGGCGGACCCGCCTGTTCTGTATCCTGATGAACCGACGCAAAGGGACCAGCACCAAGGGTGCGTCGGCCTTGCAAGAACGGATGGTGCAGGCGATCCACCAGACTCGATGAGCGAGATCCTGCGCGAGTACTTGGCAGTGGCAGAGCGTCTGGCGGTAGCGGGCGGCGAAGTCCTGTTGGGTTACGTTCCCGAGCTGGCCAAGGTCCGTACCGAATTCAAGGGACGGCCTACAGAATTGGTGACCGTTGCCGACCGTGCGGCCGAGGAGGTGATCGTCCAGGGACTGCTCGAGGCATTTCCGGACCACGCGATCCTGGCCGAGGAAGGCGTGCTGACACCGAAGGGCCGCGCCAGCATCGAGGACGCTGAGCACCTTTGGATCGTCGATCCGCTCGATGGCACCACCAACTTTGTCCACGGCCTGAATTACTTCTCCGTAGCCGTAGCCCTGGCGATCCGTGGGGAACCGGTGGTGGGGGTGGTGCACGCCCCGGCAATGGGGCGGACCTACACCGCGGCTCGTGGCTGCGGAGCCCATTGCAACGACCGCCCGATTCACGTTACCGACACCGACCAGGTGGCGGCTGCCTTGGTGTCGACCGGGTTCAGCTACAACCGCAGTGAATCAGGCGCAGATGACAACACCGGACGCCTGGCCAAGGCGCTGCACGCGGTCCGCGATCTGCGCCGCTTTGGCAGTGCGGAGTTGGACCTGTGCTTGACCGCGGAGGGCAGCTTTGACGCCTACTGGGAACTCTACCTGGCGCCGTATGACGTGGCCGCGGGTAGTGTCTTGGTGCACGAGGCTGGCGGCCAGATCACCGACCTGGTGGGGGGTGATGATTGGCTCTACGGTGGGCAGATCTTGGCGAGTAACGGCGCCTTGCACGAAGCGATGATGGCCTTGGTGGGCGGGCCGCCCTAGGGCATTTCCGGCGTCGAGGTAGGCGCTCGTCCTTGTACGCAATCTTCGTACATCGCTTGTGCCAGCAGGATCCAACCGAGGTGATACGGTCGGCATTCCGGGCACACGAAGCCAGCATCGAGGGACTTCGTATCGGGCCAGCCGAACCATGCCGCGCGTCCCATCCGCAGGAGTTCGCCGGTGCCCAGGCCCAACCTGCCGGTGGACTCGGGTTGGTCGCGCTGGACCGCCCGCCACACCACGCCACGTTGTCCGGCGACCATCTCCTCGGAAGGACACTCGGGCCGGTTCTGAAACCAGCTCAAGCTGTTCAAGATCGCGCCGTCGTAGCGGTCTGTGTTGTCGTCCCACATGGCTGCGGCCAGCAGTGCCATCGGTCCCATGGCATCCTGGTGCACAGTGTAGACCGGATATCGGATTGCTGGGATTGCCGAGTTGCGGTGGTAGACCCACCACCACTGACCGGACGGTCCCTGCAGTTCGACCAGTCGGTCGGCGCAGGCCCGCGCCCGTGCACCGGTATCGCCGTCGCCGCTGGCGGTCGCAAAAGCCGACAGACCCATGACCGGATAGACCTGGGACGCAAAGCTACCGAGGCGGGAGTCCATGCGCGCGCGGTGCAGGTTCTTGCGGCGCAGCTTGCGACCGAAGCTGAACAGTCCGGTCTGGGGTTGCTGGTTGTCGAGCAGGAGCGCTGCGACCTGCTCGGCGAAGGTA
>JAYZDB010000133.1:0-13515 GCA_036338025.1 Planctomycetota bacterium | reverse complement strand
CCCAGTCCCGCACCTCGCGGTCACTGTAGTACGGCACGATCGGGTAGTAGTCGCTGGCGGTCTTGTCCGCCGTGTCCCGCGCCGCCGAATCGACGTAGTGGTCGTTCAGGGTGTTGGCCTGGATGCCCGCCCCGTAGCGTGACCAACTGACCCGATAGCCCTTACCACCCGGCTCACCGAAGGTGTGCGTGACCGTCTTGACCGCCGGATCGAACTGGTGCTGTTGCTGGGCCTGGACCGCAGCCTGCACCGCGGGGTCGTTGGAGGACGGATCAATGACCCCCATCGGCTTGTTGTCGGTGGCGTCGTTACCTGCAAAGAACAGCAGGTAGACCATCGTCGCGATCAGGATGGGAAGGAGGAAGCTGGTGAACCTGCGTTCCATGGGTGGTTTGCCAGGCTGAGGCGCCGGTCTGAAAGGCTTTGAGGGGTTTGTTGGGCTGGGAAATCAGCGACCGCGCGCCAGGCGATCCGCAAGGTAGTCAGGCAACTCGGGCACCGCCCGGATCTTCTGCTGGGTCGCCTCGATATCGTAGGCGACCCGATAAAATCTCACGGTCTCGCCATCCAGGGTCGCAAACGATGCGCGCGGGTCGCCATCCCGGGGTTGGCCAACCGAACCGACGTTGACCATCGCCCGCTTGCCAGCCAGGTCGTAGGTATCGCCGATCTCCTCAGGTCGCAGAAAACCACCGGATTCGGGGTAGACACCGGGCACGTGGCTGTGCCCCACCAGGCAGACCTGGGCCCCATCGAACAACTCGAAGCAGCCCGCCAGCTTGGCCTTGTCCTGGCCATCCGCCGGCACCATGTACTCCCGAACCGGGTCGCGTGGCGAGCCGTGGACCAGCAGGAAGTTGTCCTCTCGATACCGCTCGGCCATGTCGCCGAGGTAGTTCCAAAAGCCCATGTTCTCCGACCGGTCGCAGTCCCGCCGGTTGAGCTGATCGCGGGTCCAGTCGAGGGCAGCGCGGGCCCGCGGGTTGAAGTCGGAGGCGTAGAACATCGACCCGTGCTCATGGTTGCCGATGATGCTGCGCTCGCAGACATCCATGATCGTCTGCAGGGTCGCGCGGGGTTCCGGCCCGTAACCGATCACATCGCCGAGGCAGATCGTGCGCTCGGCACCGAGCTCTTCGATCTTCTTGAGGACCTGGCCGAGGGCCTCGGTGTTGCTGTGGATATCGGAGATGAAGGCGATCATCGGCGCAGGAAGGTAGCGGTGGTGTGCCTTGTGGAAAAGGCACAGCCTCTATAATCACCCCCTCACCGATGCCCGCCGCCAAGCCCCACACCGCTGAGCCCAGCCCTGAGACAAGCCCCGAGCCGATCTGGGTTCTGACCGGCCCGACCGCCGCCGGCAAGACCGATCTGGCCCTGCGTCTGGCGGAATCCGAGCAGCTCGAAATCCTGTCCATGGACTCCATGGCGGTCTACCGCCGGATGGACATCGGCACCGCCAAGCCATCGGACTCCGCCCGCGCGAGGGTCCCCCACCACCTGATCGATCTGGTCGAACCCGACCAGGACTTCGACACCAGCCGATGGTGTTCGGCGGCCACTGCAGCGGTGGATGAAGTGCGATCGCGCGGCCGGCAACCGCTGTTTGTCGGCGGCACGCCGCTCTACCTGATGGCCTTCTTCAAGGGCATGATGGAAGGCCCGGCAGCCCAACCAGGTCTACGCGCACAGCTGGTGGCAGACGAGGCGGCCGAGCCCGGGGTGCTGTATCGACGCCTGGCCAAGGTCGACGCCGAGGCTGCCCAACGCATCCACCAAAACGACCACAAGCGGCAGGTGCGGGCGCTCGAGTACTTCGAGTTGACCGGCCAGCCGATCTCGCAGCAGCGACAACAGTTCGAGTCGGACGGGTGGCGGGTGCCATGCCGGATTGCAGCCGTCAGCCGCGACCGCGAAGAACTCCAGGACCGGGTCAAGGTCCGCACCAGCGCGATGTTGGACGCGGGCCTGCTCGAGGAGGTGGCGAGCATTCAAGACGACAGTGGCTTCTCGAACACCGCCGCTGCCGCCATCGGCTATGCCCAGTGCCTCCACCACCTGGAAGTGGGATACAAGGACATCGAAGAGCTGCGCAACATGATCCGACGCAGCACACACCGCCTGATCCGACGGCAGACCAGCTGGCTCCGACGGATCCCCGAGGTCCAGTGGTTCGATCCCGGGACCTCGGTGGCAGACTTGACCGAGCGATTCACGGCCGGGAGTTGATCGAGGGCCGAACAGCGGACAAGATCCGCACAGTCCCGTTCTGAGGGAAGGCCGAAACCGGCCTGCCCATCGATACTACCGCTCGACCAGAGGCCCGATGCGTCTGCAATCCCTCCTCAACGTCCTTCTTCTCGCCGCCATCTTCACCGCCCCGGTCCTGGCCCAAGACACCGAACCGGTGCCGACGAGCCAGGAAGCACCAAGGCAGGAGGCCCCCGCCGAGCAGGAAGGTGACTGGCAGCAGTCGGTCGACGAGGCGTTCAAGAAGGCGCTCGACTTCATGATGTTTGTTCCGTTCTACAACATCGGTCCGTTCATCGGGATCTCCGATGACAAGACCGCTATCAAGGACAAGGACGGCAACACGCTCTACGCCACCGGCCCCAACGGCGAAACGCTGTACATCACCGATGAGGACGGCAAGCAGGTCCTGGACCTCGACGGCCAACCACAACTCCTGCCGGTCTACCTGCTGAACAAGCAGGGCAAAGCGGTGCAGACCAAGGTCCCGATCGTGGTGCTCTGGTTGGTGCTGGCGGCGGTGTTCTTCACCGCCCGCATGGGCTTCGTCAACCTGCGCCTGTTCGGCCACGCCATCGCGGTGGTACGTGGCAAGTACACCAACCCGGCGGATGCCGGTGAGGTCACCCACTTCCAGGCCCTGTCCTCGGCCCTGTCGGCGACCGTCGGCCTGGGCAACATCGCCGGCGTCGCCATCGCAGTGATGGTCGGCGGTCCGGGTGCGACGTTCTGGATGATCGTCGCCGGCTTTCTGGGAATGACCCTGAAGTTCACCGAGTGCACCCTCGGCCAGAAGTTCCGCAAGATCGACGACCAGGGCCGGGTCTCCGGTGGCCCGATGCACTACCTCAGCGACGGCCTGGCAGAGAAGGGCCTGGGCGGCCTGGGTATGGTGCTGGCGATCGTGTTCACGGTGTTCTGCATCGGCGGCAGCCTGGCCGGCGGCAACGCCTTCCAGGTCAACCAGTCCTTGGGCATCCTCAAGGAGAAGGTCCCGTTCTTCGCCGAACACGGCTACGTCTACGGCTTGGTGAAGGCGGCCGCAGTGGCAGTGGTGATCATCGGCGGCTTCAAGCGCATCGCCCAGACCGCCGAGAAGATCGTCCCGACCATGTGCGGCATCTACATCCTCGGCAGCCTGACCATCCTGGTGCTCAACATCGACATGGTCGGCCCGGCCTTCGGTGCGATCTTCGGTGGTGCCTTCACTGGCAACGCAATCTACGGTGGCGCCATCGGCTCACTGGTGATGGGGTTCCAGCGGGCCGCGTTCTCCAACGAGGCGGGGATCGGATCGGCAGCCATCGCCCACTCCGCAGCCAAGACCGCCTATCCGGTCCGCGAAGGTGTCGTCGCCCTGCTCGAACCCTTCATCGACACGATCGTAATCTGCACGATGACCGCCCTGGTCATCGTCATCACCGGAGTCTACACCGGCGATCAGACCGAGACCGCGAAACTGGTAGCCGGCAAGGAGGGCGCCGCGCTCACCAGCGTCGCGTTCCAGTCCGTCCCGGCACTGGCCGGTTGGTTCCCCTGGGTGCTGATGGTGGCGGTGATGTTGTTCGCCTTCTCGACGATGATCTCCTGGTCCTACTACGGCGAGCGTTGCTGGACCAACCTGTTCGGCCAGGGCTCCTCGATAATCTTCAAGGTCCTGTTCCTGGTGTTCGTGGTCCTCGGTTCGGTGATCACCGCCCAAAACGTGCTGGAGTTCGGCGACCTGATGATCCTGCTGATGGCCTTCCCCAACATCCTCGGCCTCTACTTCCTGCAAGGGCACGTCAAGCAGGGTCTCGACGAGTACGAGCAGAAGCGGAACGCTGGCGAGTTCGAGACCTACAAGTAGGCACGTGGCGATCGGCACCGAGACACTCGAGCCGTTCCTGCGTGCGCTGCTGGTCGAGAACCAGCAGATCAACCTGACCGGCGTCCGCGACCTGGCGACGGCGCGAGTTCTGCACGTGCTCGACAGCCTGGCGATCCAGGGCCTGAGCCTGCCCAAGCCTCCGAGTGAGTGCCTCGACCTCGGTAGCGGCAACGGTTTCCCGGGCCTGGCGCTGCGCTTCGTCTACCCGACGGCCGCTATCACCCTGCTCGACCGCACCCGCAAGAAGTTGCTGGCGATCGAACGGGTCTTGTCGACCACCGGCATCACCAACATCACGACGGTGCACGTGGACGCCGAGCAGGCCCCACGCACCCACCCCGACCTGCTGGCGAAGTTTGATCTGGTAGCCGCGCGGGCAGTTGGCAAACCAGCCAGGGTCGCCGATCTGGCCAGCCCCTTGATGAGTCCCGGTGGCCACCTGGTGTTGTGGCTCGACGAGCACACCGCGGCGCCGGCCAGACTCACCGGAGTCGAATTGGTCCAGACCCTCGACTACGACCTGCCGGAACCGGCAGCCCGGCGGCGGCAACTCGCCTGCTACCGAAAGCGCTAGCCATCGAACCTCGGCTACCCCAGACCAGCTCACTCCGTACACAACAAAGCCACCGAACTCTACGAGTGCCGGTGGCTCAGCTTGCGTGACCTACGCCACGTGACGTCCTAGCGCCAGACGCGCACCATCTCGTTGTTGACCGCCCAGTCGACCGTGTAACGGTGCAGGTGGTCGAGCAGGTAGGTGTCGGTCTCGTGGTTGATGTAAGGATCGGTGTCGGAGTAGTTGAAGAAATGACGGTCCAAGGTCTCTTGAATCGCCATCAGATCGCGACCAAAAGCGTTGGCCCGGCCCATCGAGCGTCGTCGCTGGTTGGCGAAGTAGGCGTTCAGCTCGTAGGCGTTGGAGAGGGCGTAGACATCCTGGATGTCCGCCTTCCGCTGCTCCTGGGTGACGCCCAGACCTCCACCCTTCCAGGTGATCGAGCAAGCGGGCAGACAGCAAACCAGTGCGAGGAGTGCGAGAGTGCGCATTTCGGCAGTACCTTCGTGCAGAGGGGAGGGGACTTTGGAGCGCTCGCCGCGGCACCTCAGGGGGGGGCACCATCAGCGAGGGGCTGCGCACCGTAGCTCCCCTAAGTGTATTTCGCAACTTGCTTTTGCCGATCGCAAGCCCGCCGGCGGCCGGCGGGAATTGTGAAGGTTCGAAACCCAGCGGTTGTGCAATTCCCGCTGGTTCGCCAACCTAGGGCTGGTGGCGGGACCGTCCGGCGCGCACCAGCCCGGTTCGCCGAGAAGACCACCACTTTCCCAGGCGATCAGTTGCAACTAGCGACATTGTATAGGCTTACTAGACCATGAATGGGTCCGACGGAGTCCTGCTGTTCGGCGGAGCGTTCAACCCACCGCACCGCAGCCACCACCGGGTTCTGCGCCACGCCCAGGCCGTGTTGCCAGTCTGCCAGACCCTGATCCTGCCGACCGGCCACCACCCCCTGAAGGACCCGGCCGACCTGGCGCCCGCCGCCGCCCGTCTGGAACTCTGCCAGATCGCCTTCGGTGGACTCCCCGGGGTCACGGTCAGCGATCTGGACACGCTACAGAGCGGGCCCGCGTACACCATCGACACCCTGGCCGCAGTGCAGACCCAATTCCCGGGACGCTGCCTGTTCTGGCTGCTCGGAGCAGACAACTTGCGAACGCTGGACCAATGGCACCAGTACCGCCAGCTCCTGGACGCCGCCACCTTGGTGACCATTCCGCGAATCGGCGCCCCCACCACCCGTAGCGACCTGGCGAATCTCGACCTCTCGGACGCCGAGATCGGCAGGCTGCTCGAACACGTCCTCGTTATCGAACCCGACGAAGTGTCAGCGACCTCCATCCGCAACGAGATACGACGCGGCCAACGACCGGCGGCGGTGGAGCCGGCGGTGATGGACAGAATCCTCGACCTCGAGTTGTACAGCGCTTGAGCATGGAACCCTGGAACGCCGCGATCGCCAGCGCTGTCCTGATGGGCCTCGGACTTATCTGCCACCGCCGGCTGCGTGCAATCCTGCCCGAGGACCCACCGGACGCCATCGGCCGCCATCGACACCTGCACCCCACCCCGATGGCCGGCTTGATCCCGGCACTGCTCGCCGTAGCGGCCCTGGCAATCCTGTCGTCGGCGGCCTGGCTGATCGCTGGCGTCGGCATCGCGACCGCCGTCGGCTACCTCGATGACCAGGGCAAGGCCGAAAACCATGAGATGGTGTGGCACCGCAAGGGACTCGGACTCCTGGCCGCGACAGCCTGCGCCACCGTCTACCTCACCCTTCACCATGATCTCACGCCAGCGCAGTGCCTGGGAGTCATGCTCTGGCTGTTCGCACTCACCAATGCGGTCAATTTCCTGGACAACACCGACGGCGTGACTGCGGCCGCCGGCGGGCTCGGCCTGCTGTTTGCTACCGGCGGCGAGGGTGCCATGGCATTCGTGGGGATGGCCTTCCTCGGCTTCCTGCCGTTCAACTGGCCGCGGGCAGTGGCGTTCCTCGGCGACAGCGGATCCCTCTGCCTCGGACTCTGTCTGTCGGTCGCCAGCCTCGAATTCGGTCTGCGCTGCACAGGTGAGTTGTTCCACCTGGCCAGCCTTGTCCCGCTGATGGTATTCGCGGTCGACTTCGTACAGGTGCTGACCGCCCGTCTGCTCCTCGGCATACCCCCCTGGGTAGGTGATCGCCGTCACCTGACCCATATCTTGATCAACCTCGGTATGCCGCGGTGGTCGATTGCACCAGTGTTCGCCAGCCTCGCCTACCTCGCATGCCGGTACCTGGCTACCTGATCGGGTCCGACGCGTCCTTCTCGACGACCACCGCAGCGAAGGCATCTTCAACGAAATGCTCGGAGCGCCGCGACACCAGGTCGTCGATGGTGATCGAGTTCATCCGGACCAGGCTCTGGAACGGCCGTGTGCCCCGCAGCGCCTCCTTGGCATGGCTGAACGCCATACCCTTGACGCTGGCAAAGGACCGGACGTAGCTACCCAGCACCATGCGACCAACCCGATCGAGATGTTCAACCTGGATCGGGGAACTGGCAGCGTCCAACATCACATCCTGGAGGCGTTCGATGACAGTCTCCGGCTCTTCACACTCACACCCGACGGCCGTCACCCCAAAATCCGCTTCCGACATGTAGCTCGCACCCAGGGTGTCATCGACCAGGCCCTGCAATCGAAGCGTTTCGCGCAGGTCGCTCGATGCACCGAACAGACTATCCAGCAGGATCCGGCTCAGCAGGTCGCGCCGCAAGCGCTCCTCGGACGTGTCCAACAGGCTCCGATCCTTGTAGCCGAGCAGCACCCTGGAACGCGCCACGTCAAAACTCCGCCGAAAACTCGGCGTGGTGACCGGGCCGAGATCGCGCGGACTCAGGCGTTCGGGTGCCGCGCCTTCGCGAAGCGTGCAGGCCTCGGCCAGATCGAGAATCTGGTCGGGGTCGACCGGGCCCGCCACCGCCATGCCGGCGTTACCGGTGCGGTAGAACGCGTCGAAACAAGCCAGCAGTTCTTCGTCGGTGATCTCAGCGATCGACTCGACGGTCCCTCCCACCGGGTGGCGCACCGGATGTTCCCGGTACAAGCAGCCGAGGAAGTCGAAGAAGCCCCGGTAGTCCGGGCTGTCTTCGTACATCCGGATCTCCTGGGCGATGATGCCACGCTCCTTCTCGACATTGTCAGGCGTGATGTGGGCGTTCGAAACCAGGTGGAGGAGGTCCTGTAGGTTGGCCTCCAACTGATCAGTCGCGGTGAAGTAGTAGGTCGTCTGCCCGAAGCCCGTCATGGCGTTGACCCGGGCGCCGCGCTTGGCGAAGCGATCGAAAGCTTGCAGTTCTTCGTCCTCGAACAATTTGTGTTCGAGGTAATGCGCGACGCCCTCGGGACTCCGATGCTCCTCGCCATTGCGTTGGAAACCGAGGTCCGTGCTGCCGTAGCCAAACGTGATGACCGCGGCAACTTCGGTGAAACGGTCCGTCGGCACCACCCTCACCGGCAAACCACTGCTGGTACGCGCGAGCAGTACCTGCTCGCCGAGCACCGGGTCCTGGTGGATCTCGAAGCGATCAGTCATCAGCCTGCCCCGAAGGTGCCAGAAGGAAGGAGTAGTCCAACTGCAGGCCATCAACACTGCCTTGCACAATCTCGGACGTAATCGCCGCGTAGTTCCTCGCCAGGTCCTCGGGTGTACGGTCGAGTCCGAGGTTCCACTGGTCTTCGACGAACTGCATGTGGGACCGGATACCGTCAGTCAGGGTGGCGATCATCGACAACACGCCAGCCCGTGCAGTCTGCAACTCCTCGGCCGAAAAATCACCAGCGGCTAGCAAGTCGATCTGCCGCAGCGTCTCGGATTCGACGTCGGCGGACGCCGCCTCATCCAAGCCAACGTGTACCATCAGCAGGCTCTTGTGACGATCCAAGGCTGCCTGGGCGTAGTAGGCCAGTGAACGCTTTTCGCGCACTTCCCGGAACAGGCGCGAGTGCGGCCCGCCGCCCAGCATGCTGTTGAACAGAGCGCGCCCCATCCAGACGGTCGGGTCGTCGGTCGGCGGCAAGCGGAACACCAGCACCATCTTGCTCTGCTGCAAGTCCACCCGCTCAATGCTGGAACGGCGCCCCTCGACCGAACGTGCGACTGGTGGTGGCACCTCCTGGGCCTGGCGTTCCGGCAGATCCCGCAAGAACTTCGCGATGTGTTCGGTGAAGGCATCGCCGTCGGGCAGGGCCCCCATGGCGGTCACCAGCAGTTCCCCGTGGCGGAGGAAATCCTCGCGGGCCTGCTCCGGGGCGGCGCGGTCCAGTGCCTCGATAGCCTCGACGCCGCCATGCTCGGGGATCGCCATCGGCTCGCCCTCGCAGGCCAGGCTGAGAGCTTGTTGGGACGCATAGGCCCCGCGATCGTCGAAGATCGCCCGGGCATCATGACCGGCCTGCAGACGCTCGCGTTCGAACGCCACCTTGGGATACCCATCACCCTCGAGCCGCGGGCGCACCAAGAACTCCGACAGGAAGCCGAGGCCATCTGCCAGCTGGTCGGGCTGATCGGGCAGGAACTGGCCGGCCACACAGTCGACGAAAAAACGCAAGACGTGCGCTTCGCCGACCTTGCCGGTCGACGGTGCCACCGAGGCGCCGTACAGCCGCTCCATCTGGCGCGCCAAGGCCGGCCGGTCCGGGTAGTTGGCGGTTCCCTGCATCAGGAGGGACGGCAACAAGGACCGGGCGGCGGCTGTCTCATCGAGAGGGCGGCGGGCGGCGAGGATGATGCGAAAGGTCTTGAAACGGTCGTCCGGCAACCAAAGCACTGGCACCCCCTCCACCTCGGACTTCCTGAATCCAGCAAAAACCTCGCCCATCCCAACAGCATAACGGTGACATCCCGCCACACATCATTGCAGCTTTCGTTCCTTGAAGAGTTATCCTGGGCCGGTGGAGCCCACATCCTCCGACAAGCTGCCGAGCCAGGCGGCAACTACAGCGACATGATCACTGCCGCCAGCATCCTGCTCTCGAGTATCGCCATCGCCGCGGTCAAGCCACAGGACCCGCCGACGATCCGCTCGGACACATCGAAGACGGCCAGCAAAAGCGCATCCGACACCGAGCCGCCCAAGCTCGCCAAGCTGGCTGCCGACGTCGCCAAGGCCCATCGACCGAAGGGCGGCAAGACAAAAATCTACGCCTACCAGGCCGAAATCGTGATCAAGCCACAGGGCAAGGACAAAGACAGCGTCGATATTTCCCTCAGCGTCCTCTACGGCGACGCGGTGGCCCGCACCAAGGACAAGACCATGCCCATGATGCGCTACAGCACCAACGAGGGCGGACAGAAGATCACTCGCGGCGACAGCCATGACGGGATCTGGCACAAGATCGGTGAAAAGAAGTCGATAAGTCTCACCGACCGCGGCCACCAGACCGACAAGGAGCTGATCCGGAACCACCGCCGACTGTGCAAGATCATGCTGCGATTCCTCGACCCCGGCACCATCCTGGCGGCCCTGAAACAGGCAACCAAGGTTCAGTCGGTCAAGCTCCGGGTCAAGCGCGGACGCAAGGGCGAAATTGACACCTATCTGGTCAGCGGATCCTTGTCCGGCTTCCCAGTGGCGCGCAGCAAGCAGAAGATCAAGGACGAGATGGTCTGGATGGAGGCCTGGGTCGAACAAAAGACCTCGCGACTACGCGCCGTCCGGGTGTTCCCGATGACCCCGGAAGGCAAACCGCAGTGGGCGAGCGGTGAACACATCGTGTTGGACAAGATCACCCCGGTCGAGGGCATCTGGATGCCGCTGAAACTCCGTTTCTACGGGGTCAAGGACCACAACCAAACGACACCGAAGTTGCAGATCGACCTGCTGAAGATCCAACTGAACCCGGCCCTGACCAAGCAGGACTTCGCCAGACCGAAGTAGACCTCACACGCGGCGCTTGAAGTATCGCTCGAGTTGAGGACCCGAGAAGGTCAGGACGGTCGGACGACCATGCGGACAGTTGTGCGGGTGCTCGAGAGTCAGAGCCTCCTGCAACAAGGCCTTGATCTCCTCGTCCACCAGGCGGTCTCCACTCATCACTGCAGCCCGGCAAGCCATCGAGTGGAAGCGTTCGACGATCGCCTCGCGACCCGACGGACGTTGGTCGCCGACGCCGGCGATGAAGGTCTCGACCAGGTCCTTGGGCCGCGCCCGGCCAAGCACTGCCGGAATCCCGGTCACCGATATCGACAAGCCACCAAAGTCCTCAATCAGGAATCCCTCCGCTGCCAGGTCATCCTTCGATTCCAACAACCACTGCTTGTCGCTGGCGGAGAGATCGATGACCTCAGGCACCAGCAGACCTTGCACCCTGGTCTCACGCTGATCGTGCTTGTTGCGAAAGCGCTCGTACAACACTCGCTCATGCAGAGCGTGCTGGTCGACGACAACGATGCCATCATCACCCTCGAACACCAGGTAGAGGTTCATGACTTGCAGGAACGTCCGTTCGCGTAGAGCCGCGAAGGGATTGACCGGCACATCCGCCGACTCAGGTGTTGTTGGCGAAGTCTCCGCCACTTCCTGGTCTCCGGAGTGCTCCGATCCCCCGCTCACCCATTGCGCCGGTCGCGGCGGTGCACCTTCTGGTCGACCAAACAGGTCCGCCGGCAGGTCGGGAAGGCCCGAGCGTGCCTTCGGCATCTCATCTCCTACCACGATCCCCGCCGACTTGATATCACCGGCCTGCAGGGCACGCCGCGCGGCTTCGTGCAACACTCCGCCCGCAAACCGCTGCTGCACGAAGCGGACCTCCGACTTGGTCGGATGGACATTGACGTCGACCTCCTCGGGTGGCAACCACAGTCCCAGGAAGTAGACCGGGAAGCGCCCGTGCATCAGGAATTCCTTGTAGGCCTGGCGCACCGCAAACATCACCGACCGGTCCTTGGCACAACGACCGTTGATGTAGAGGATTTCCATCGTCGAATCACGCCGGGCCAGGTCCGGGTGGCAGACCAGGCCCTCGACCCGATACGTACCCGACTGATGCTTGACCTCCAGCAAGTTGCCAGCGACTTGCCGACCAAAGGTCCGCCCGACCCGGTCCTTGAGTGACTCGCCCGCCGGTAGGCGCAATGCCTGCTTGCCGTCGACCACGAAGGTAAAATCAACATCCAGTCGCGCCAGCGCCAGGCGGATCAGCAGGTCCTGGCACTTGGCCTTCTCGGCCCGGGGCGAACGGAGAAAACGCCGCCGCGGCGGGGTGTTGAAGAACAGGTCCCGGATCTCGAGGATCGATCCAGGGGGACAGGCCGCCGGTCGCGGAGGTTCGATCTCGCCACCCTCACAGCGGACCTCGTAAGCCTCACCACCGGGCTGGCAACTGCGAATCCAGGCCCGGCTGATCGCGCCGATCGAGGCCAGGGCCTCACCGCGAAATCCGAGACTGGCGATGTGATCGAGGTCCTGCAACTCGGCCAACTTGCTGGTCGCATGGCTGACGAAAGCCAGCTCCAGGTCCGCCGGTGAGAAGCCCACACCGTCATCCGTAATCCGGATCAACTGGCTACCACCATCAGCCAATTCGACCGTGATCCGGGTCGCACCGGCGTCGAGACTGTTCTCTACCAACTCCTTGACCACCGAGAAGGGTCGCTCGATCACCTCACCGGCAGCGATCTGGTTGATGATGCGAGACGGCAAGACCTTGATCACCTGATCTGTCACGCCACCGCCTCCGCAAAGTAGCGATGCAGGAACCGCTGCAGCAACCACTCAGGATCCTCGCCGCTGGTGCGTAGTTCGCGCTGGCATGCGTGCAACAACTGGAGACCCCGTTGAAGTCGGCTGGCCGGGTTGTTCTTCAACTGGCCCACGAACCGATCGACAAATTGCCGCACCCCGACCCGGCCGGGCACATCGCGCAAGGACACACCGGCATCCGCCAGGCAACGCCCCTCGTAGACCTGCGACAAGCTCCGGTAGAGCCAATTGGTGATGAAGGGAAACAGGGCATATTGATCCATCTGCTTGCCGTCACGACCGGTTGTCCCACGAGAGTACATCGTACTCAGCGCACGGGTCGCACTCTTGCGGTCAAAGGCCAGGAGAGCATCGGCAAACTCGAACGGATTGGATTGAAAGCTACAGGTCAAGCTGCCCCGCAAATCCTCGGGGCTAAGCGCCCTGCCGGTATCACGATCTTTGAACTGACTCTTGATACGCTCGATCTCTTCGACCAACTCGGCGGGCTTGGTGCCGACGAGGGACATCACCATGAACGCCGCCTCGGGTTGCAGTGGGCACTTGATTGCACGACTCCGCTTGACCAGCCACCCGACCATCTCGGCATCGAGCGGACTCCGGTTGCGATCGTACGGCGCGGTGTAGAGTTCCCGGAACTCGAACAACTCACCAACCTTGACCAACTGCTTCGCGACCTTGGTGCGCTTATCGAGCTTCTTGACCTCGAGGACCAACGAAGAACCCTTCGCGATACTGGCGATTATCCCGAGCAGACCTTCACCATGCGCCTTGAGCCAGGCCTCGCCCCGACGAATCACCAGCACCGAACCCGACCCGAACAGTGTGCCACCACACAGATCGTTGAGTTCGCGCCCGTCGGTCTCGGTGTCGCCATCCATGCTCCGCAGGTCGATGCCCGCCGGGATCGACGCAACAGCGTCGTCAAACGCCTCCTGCCGGAAGAAGTCGGACACTCCGGTGATAATCAGGAGCGGCGGCAGTCCATCTCGCAAGGTCTTGGCGAGACGTTCGCGTTCTCGATCTGGGCTGGGACCTGCCACTACAGGAAAGACTTAGAAAAGGTAGAGGTCAAACACGGTGCAGAGGAGCAT
>JAYZDB010000132.1:0-14594 GCA_036338025.1 Planctomycetota bacterium | reverse complement strand
TTGCTGCGGATCGGGATGATCTGCGCGGGACTGGTCGTGCCGGTTCTGTTGGTGGAGCTGACGATGGTAGTGTTCGATCTGGGCGGCAGCCCCGATGCAGATTCGTGGAAGACACGAGGGATCCACCGCGCGGATCCGGATCTGATCTATTCCCTGCGACCCGGAGCTGAATCGACCTGGAAGTTCAAGCAGTTCGACCAGGTGGTCCACGTCAATTCACTGGGATTACGTGACCGTGAAGTTGGTCCCAAGCACGTGGACGAAGTGCGGATCCTGGTGCTCGGTGATTCGATGACATTTGGTCACGGTGTGCGAAACGAGGAGAGTTGGCCCAACCAACTCGAGAAGATCCTGTCGGCGGATCCCGGCAAGAGAGTCGACGTGATCAACGCTGCAGTGAAGGGCTATGGTACTGACCATCAGTACAAGTTCTTTCGAGATCGGTTGGTGTCTCTGAAGCCGGACATCCTTGTGCTGGCGGCATACGGCAATGACCTTGTCGACAACATCAGTCACCCCTTGTTCACCCTCGACCGGGAGGGGTTGTTGGTCGAGTTGGATGCGTCTGAGGATGCGATGTACACGGAGGGAAAACTGCACGGGGCCTTGCCCGGGTTGCTTAGCAACTCGCGGCTCGGGCGAAGCTTGCTCCCGGTGTTGTCAAGCCTGGTCGCTCGTGAGACGCTGCCGTACCAGAAGGATCCCGAGGCGCGGGATTCCTTCACCTGGGCTGGTCGCAAGGCATACGTTGCGATCTACCGCCTCTTTGAACTCTCCAAGCAGCACGGGTTCGAGTTTCTCGTCCTTGGTTTGCCAATGAGAAACTGGAAGAACCACAGCTACTGGTGGCTCGAACCGGTGATCAAGGAGGGCATCCACGTGGTCGATCTGGACAAGGGTGAGGAGTGGCGCGGACAGTCCGAGACCCTGTTCTTTGAGGGCGACCGTCATTTCTCCAAGGATGGAAACCTCTGGATGGCAGAGCGCGCCGCAGCGAGCTTGCGCCCGCTGCTGAAGTAGCCGCCTACATCACCGCGGGCCTTTGCGCTACTGCTTGGCCAGCTCCTTGCCGATCGCTGCAGCCAGTTCGTCTGGTCGGAACCCGAAGGGGCCACGGCCACCTGCGTATGCGATCTTGCCGTCCTTGCCGACCAGGTAGAGCCGGTCCGGCATGGCGGAATACGCTGCATCGACCTTGTTGTCGATCCGGTCAATCACACTCGGGATCATCTCGAGTTCGAGTTTGGTCATGCAGATCTTGGCGACGCCGAAGCGTTCGAGGTCGTTGATCGGCTCCTCGATCATGACCGAGGTATGCGGCCTCGGGCCGTCTATCGCGTGGGCTTCTCGGATGTAGACCAGGAGGAACTCGACGTTCTTGTTGTACTTGGCATACATGCTCTTCAGCTGACCAGCTGAGCGGCGGAAAGGCGGTCAAGTGTAGCTACCGAAGATCAGCGCTACCGGCTTCTTGCCCTTGAAGGACGACAGCCGGACAGTCTTCTTGGGGTCTTTGACGAACGGCAGATCGAAGTCCGGGGCGATCTCACCTAGCCGAGCCCGACTGGTTGGGCGAACGGCGCTCTTGCTGTTGAGTTCGGCGTTCGAAATTTCCTGGTCGTTGTCCTTGTCCAGCTTGGCGAACATCCCGTCCAACTCGGCGAGTTGCACCTTGCCGTCCTTGTTCGCATCGAGATGGCGACTGCGTCGACCGACGGCGCGGTCTGACAGCTTGCTGCGGCCCAGCGCCGCGCACATGATGTCGTTGAGCTCCTCGGGGCTGACGACCTTGTTCTGGTCATGGTCGAGAGTTGCGAGGGCCTTGCTCCACTCGGTCTTCGAGACCTTGCCATCCTCGTTGTCGTCGGCGTTCTTGGCGATCATCATCGCGATGTCCGTGTCGACCGTGGAGGCTGGAGCCCGTCCACCGCCGCCGCGTCCGCCGCCGCGTCCACCGCCGCCGCGACGTTGGCTGCTGGCAGCACCTCGGGCATCACTCTGGGTGATGGTTCCATCGCCATCGCGGTCGTAGCTGCCGAACTTGTCGGCGCCCCGTCCGTACTCTACGAGGGTGATTTTGCCATCACCGTTCTTGTCGTACTTTTCCGAGAGGTACTTCCACAGGTCTCCAGTGGCACCGCGGTCGAAACCACCGCGCTGGGCCGGGATGGATGAAGCCGCTATGATCGCGGCGAGGGCAATAAAGTACGGATTCATGTCAGCTTGATGAGGGTTGGGGTTCAGGTCGGTGGGTAACCGGGCCGCCAGGGTATCTACCAAAACGTTGGTTGGCCCCGGCTGTCCCACGACGGTACATGATTGGGACCGGAGTTTGGCTCCGGCGCGCGCCGTTGCTCGGTTCCATGCTGCGGCCGGTCCGGGCAAGGACACCGAACAGCTAGCCGGTGATCTTCTCGAGATAGATCGCGACTGCGTCGGATTTCGTGCCGAGTACCTTCTCGAGCTTCCGAACCGCGATGCTGATTCCCTTGCCTTCCGACATTGCCTTGGTCACGGCCATCAGGGCATCCGTCGACTCCTGGTCTCCACCGTGCATGCAGAATTTCACCAGCAGGCCGGCCTGGTAGATGTTGTAGTCGTTGGTTCCCTTGCCCGTTTGAGGATTGTCACCACTGATAGAGAACCCGGACATCCACTTGGCGAGGTCTTCGGGGGTGCCATGCCTGGCGTGTTGCTTGCCGAAGTAGGTAGCCATCTGGTTGGAGAACAGCCGCGAGGCGTAGCCCGCGAGTCCACGGGTGAACCAGGTGGGGATGCTGTCCGATTCGCTGCCGAAGTACGAGTTCGCGATTGCCAGCCCAGCGGCGTGGCGGGCGTAGTACGGTTCCCAGCCCTTGGCGTCCCAGTTGCAAGCGGCGACCGGCCGTCGGTTGCCCGTGATTGACACTGTGAATTGTTGGGCGGATGTATGGAAGGCACCGTGGGATGATCCGGCACCGCCGTATGCGTCCCCGAATTGGATGTAGGACGCGGTCGTGGGCGTCACCAAGATGACCGGGATGCGGTCCGGGTGACAGGGGTTGCCACCGCAGATCATGCGCAACTTGGTGTAGGTTTCGTCGACGACTCCCCAGACCTTCTGGCTGAGGGTCTCGTAGGGCAGCGAGCTGATCAGACAGCAGTACCTGGTTCGCAGGGCCCAGGGATTGTTGATGTTGCTGTGGTACTTGTTGGCGGCGGCCATGTCGCCCCATTGCCCGTCGGCCAGGGGGAACTGCCCGGCGTTGGCCTTCTCGACGTCAGCCGCTGGGATGAGCATGCCGGTGTACTTGTGGCGCACCTGACCCTTGAGGAGTTGTTTCTTCTCCCAGGTATTCACCCGCTTGCCTTCGTGAAAGAAGGCCCCGTTCAGTGCCTCGGCTTTCTGACTGACTTCGACCCAGATGCCCTTGACCTCGGCCATCCACTTGCCGTTTTCCGACTTGTGCCCCAACGCTTCATTGACCAGTTTGTTATCGGGTTGGATGGCGAGGACTTTGCCGAACAGCTCCGCGGCGTGGTCTTCGAGTTTGTTCTTCTTGGCGAACTTGGCGGCGGCAAACAGCTTCGCCGGGTTGCCGTCGGCTTTGGTGACCATCCGCGCGAGCTTGATCTCGGCGGACTTCGTGCTCTTTTCCTTGCCCTGGGCAATGAGCGGAACAGCGAAAATCGTGAGAAGTGACGTAAGCGTGATTGCGAGGTAGCGCATATCGAAAGCCTTGGGGGGAGGTCGGTGTGACGGGTTGCTATCTGCGCGGAGCGCCGAATAGGCCCCAGAATCTACATCATCTGACCGTCCCAGAGTCGTCATGCGTGCTAGTTCCCGGTGGTTTCCGTGGCCTGAACCTGGGTCCACGGGGGTGCACCCTGCCCGAGTTTTGCTAGGGTGTGCGGCCCCGATAAACCCCCCGGAGCCCCCTAAACCATGAAACGATCCCGTTCGAAGCAGCCAGACAGCGACCATGAAGACGGTGCCTCGGAGCCCGAATTGGACGACCTCGAGCCGGTGATGGCGGAGGACGACGACTTCGACGATCTCGAGGTTGTGGCGGCGGATGATGCCGAGGAAGAACTCGAGGTGTGGACCGAAGATGATGACACGGTTGAGGTGACGACTCTTGCGGTTGCCGAGGAAGCTTTTGACCTCCGACTCGGCGTGGCCGTGGGTGGAATGGAGAAGGGCGCGATCCTGGCGGCGGTTGCAGATCCCTTGCGGCGCAAGGTAGCCGAGGTCGAGTCCCAGATCCGTTGGCAGCGGGTGGTAGTGACCTTCTCGGGTGAGGCGATGATCCCATCCGGGGTGAAGGATCTGGTCGCAGAGATCCTCAAGGACGCCAGGCCCCTGTCGGTGACGGTCCAACGGGGTTACCCCGACGAGTCAGTCTACACGGGCGAACGTCCGACCTGTGAGGTTCATCGAAGCACGATCGATGCTACCCACGATGCGCCGGCACAGTTGTTGGTCGAAGTCACGACCGAAGGGCTGGCTGAAGAAGACCTGTCGATGGCGCTGGCTGGAGAACTCGAGAGTCTCTGCGCGGATGCCAGTGGGAAGTCCTTTGCGTTCCGATTCCAAGGCGGTCCAAGTCCGGCACCGGCGATCTACTGTGCTCCGCTGATCGAGTCCGGTGCATCGCGGGTTGCCTTGATGAGTGCGGGCGGCGACCACGTGCTGTTCGACCGTGAACTCGAGGGGTTGGTGAGAGTCTCCGGCGCAGGAGGACAAAGTACGGTCGAGGTTACCGGTGGTCGCGATCTTGCCACGACGCTCCGGGCGTGCTCGCTCGTGTTGGCTCAGAGCGGCGACTTCATCTCGGGCAAGGACGTGACCGTTCAGTTGCCAGACGATCTTCCGAGACCCGAACTCGTCGAGGTCCTGTGTGCGAGCGCCAAAGACCTAGTGGCCACGGGCATGTCACTCGGCGATGGTGAGGTCTTGTGGCCATCGGTCCTGCAGTCCGCAAGCAAAGGCAACCGAACTGGTTTGCGGCTACGCGATGGCGTGACACCGGGTCTCGCGCGGTCGGTGCGCCGTGACCTTGCCGACATCTCCATCTCGGGGCAAGACGTAGAGTTTGATTGGCCGGAAGGCTCGACACCTGACCCCGAGGTCGCTGAGCTCCTCCTTGGAGCCGGTCCGGCTTCCCTGGTCTACACGGTGGGTCAAGAGAATGGCGAACTCATCCATCCCGTGCCGGTCGCGTTCCGAACCGAGGACGAATTCCTGATCTGTGAGGTCCAGACCTCGGTTGGCAAGCCGGTTGAATTGGTGCCGGCCATCGCACGCCACATGGGCGCTCAGTCGGTTTCGGGATCCAAGGTCGATCTTCACATACTCGGCGACGGCATGCTGACCCGGACCATGCGCAGTACGATGATCGACGCTCTGGTAGACGGCGGTGCTTCGCAGGCCCGCTTGATCGAGCAGGGCCAGACGGAGTTCTTGTTCCCCTCCCTGCTCGGTTTCGAAACTGTCGGTGATAACCAGGTCCGAGTTTCGGTGACAGTCGGAGATCGCAGTGTCGAGGAGGTCGCGAGTGCCTTCGCCAGTGAGTTTCAGGCCAGAGAGCTGCCGGAAAGTACGACTTTCCGCGTAGCTGACGAGTTGTTCGTTGCGCGATTGGTCGAGATCGGTGCCACCCGGATCGTCATCGAGGGCGAGACCGATGTTCAGGCGCACCCGACCTTGGTCCGCGGAGCCTCAAGAGACGGCGATCAGGTCTCGATCGAGGCCATACCCGACGCCGAGGATCTGATGGCGCAGGTCGACCGGGAACTCGATGGTGTGCTTACCGGACTGGGCGACCTCTCGCAGGCGAGCGTGACATTGACCTGGGCTGGCGAGTCGGATGCACGCGCGCAGATGATCGAACGCATCTTGTCGGTTGGGCCAGCAGAGCTGCACTTGGATGAGAGCGGTGTGGTGAAGCAGCTTCACCCAGGGATTGTCCGAAGCTATGTCGAAGTTCTGGGCCAGCGCGAGAGCGGGGATCTACCGATGATCATGCTCGGTATCGACACAGATGAGGCAGAAGCTGCCATGAGCGCGCTGAGCGGAATGTCAGCCCTGATCGACGGCCGCCGAGTGCTGGTGGTGTATCGAACTGAGGGCCGAGAGGTGGCTGGTAGCGATGACAACGCGGTGGTGCAGGCGACGCGGGCAATGCTCGACGGTTCTGGCAAGGCGGTCCTGCAGTTCCGCCCACGGACCCGTGACCGTGCCGCGCACTTTGAAGTCGTGAAGTCGGATGTCGAGGGTCTAGAGGTCGGAAGCCGTACCAAGGACCCACGAGGCTGACGCTACCACTGGTCGGTCCGGAACGGACTCGCCGGTAGTCCCGCCTTGTTGTAGAGGTTGGCGCCGAGTGGGTTTGCCGAGTACGCGTAGCGCACCGCTACGGGGTTGGGGACCTGGTCGCTGGACACGACCACCGATTTGCCATCGATCCGTGCATTGGCCCAGTGCCACTTGCGGTCCTTGCCCGCGATGGCGAAGCGCTGGAGCGGCTTGCCCTGCGTGGCAACAGTGGGGCTCAGGCCAGACTTGTTGCCTACCATCAGGCCACCACCGACGTAGTCGAAGGTGACGCGGAACTGCTCGCCCTCGACCTTGTGGCTCTTGTAGAGCGGGCCGCTGGCGACCACGTCCTTGCCGTAGTCCCGGGCGAGTGCCCAGGCGGCGAGACGTTTGCCGACGTCCTGCTTGTTCTTGGGGTGGATGTCGCGGGTCTCTCCGATGTCGATGATCACCGCCATACCGGTGTTGGCGATCTGCAGGGATTGGCGTTGCGCGTCGCGGATCTTGGCGTAGCCATCGGCACCCGCTGGCGTCTTCTTGTCCTGGGTGTAGTTGGCAAGTTGTACGAAGTAGAACGGGAAGTCGCCCTGGCCCCACACGTGCCGCCAGCCGCTGATCAGGCCCTGCATCTTCTGCAGGTAGGTGATGCCCTCGTTGCCGTTGGATTCGCCTTGGTACCAGATCGCGCCGCGCATCGCGTATGGCACCAGGGGGTGCACCATTCCGCGGTAGAGTCGCGCTGGCATCTGGTGGTTATTGCCGAGACTCGGCATCGACGGGGGGTTGCTGGGATACTGGCCGTTGGCGATGCGTTTCTCGGACCGATCAGCCCATGCGCGGAATTCCTTCATGACGGCGGCGTAGCGCATCTTGCCAGCGGCGGTGGTTGGATCCGCTTCTTCGATGCGTTGGATGATCGATTTGGTGAAGCCGGCGTTCTGGATCTTCTTGAAGCCCTCGAGTGGCGTCCACGGCTCGATGCGGGTGCCACCCCAGGAGGTGTTGATCAGGCCGATCGGTACTCCGAGTGCGCGGTGCAACGCGCGGCCAAAGTAGTAGCCGACCGCAGTGTATTGAGCCGAGGTGCTGGGCGAGCAGACGGTCCAGCTGCCATTGAAGTTTGCCTGCGGCGTATCCGTTGCGTGACGGGGCACCTTGATATGGCGGATGGCCGGATGGTTCGCGCTCTGTATTTCGGCATTGGCGTTGGCGCAACTTCTCACGACCCACTCCATGTTGGATTGGCCGCTGCAAATCCACACCTCTCCGACCAGGATGTTGTTGAACACCACCCGGTTCTTGCTCGCGATCACCATGTCACGCGGTTTGGCGCTGGCGGGCATCGCGTCGAGGGTGATCTTCCAGTCGCCGTTGGCGTCTGTCTTGGTGCTCTTGGACTGACCAGCGAAGCTGACGCTGACCTTCTGCCCGGCAGCGGCCTTGCCCCAGACCGGCACTGGTTTGCTGCGCTGCAGCACCATATTGCTGCCGAAAACACTAGGTGTCTGGGCGTTCGTTTGGGCAACGGTGCACAGCGCGAAGAGGATTACGAGCGGGAGTCGGTTCTTCATGGGGGGATTGCGGCCCGGGTAGATCGGGAGGTGGGGGGGGCGGAACAAGATAGCAAGGCCGTGCCATCTGGGCGCGTCAGCGACGCAATTTTCGTTTTCCGAGCCGGGTTCCGGCGGGTGGACGTAGCGGCATCGACATGCCTCCGCTGCGCTCAAGCTCCTGGAATAGCTGGTCGCGCATGGAATCGATCCGCTCTTTGTACGCGGGCACGCTGATCAGGTTGTGGCGTTCGACCGGATCCGTCTGCAGGTCGAAGAAGCCGTCGAGATCCCAGGTGCCGTGGTGGTAGATGTACTTGTATCGCTGCGTCCGGATTGCGAACAAGGTGGGTGTCGCCGGGAAGTTCCACTCCCAGTGGTATTCGTAGAGGATGTGGCTACGCCACGGGACCTTCTGCCCGCGTAGTTGCGGTAAGAAGGAGCGCCCGTCGAATCCGGCGGTCTCGGGAGCTGGTACACCGGCAGCGGCCAGCATCGTCGGCGCGATATCGATGTTCTGCACCATGTCATCGAGCGTCGAGCCAGCCTGAATCATCCCGGGTGCCCAGGCCAACATCGGCACGCGGATCGAAGTCTCGAAGGCGTCCCGCTTGTCGTAGAATCCGTGCTCACCGAGGTGGAAACCGTTGTCTCCCATGTAGATCAGCAGCGTATCCCCACCTGCCTTGCTCTGGCGGAGGTGGTCGACTACGCGGCCGACGTTCTCGTCGAGGCTGTGCACGGCTTCGGCGTAGCTGTGGTAGAGCGCATCGAAGTCCGGCACCGGATCCTTGTCGAAAGCGCCGGTCTCCATGTGATCGATGCCGTGGATGGAGTAGCGCCGTTCCCGCACCCAGTGGGGCTGCGAGCGGTAGTTGCGCTCGGTGTTGGCCATGGTCTCGGGGTAGTCGATCTTCTTGTCGGCGTAGCGGCCCTTGTGTCTCGGCGCTGGTAAGAAGGGGTAGTGCACTGCCTTGAACGAGAGGAACAAGAAGTACGGCTTGCTCTTGTCGCGACCTTCTACAAGCCACTTCGTCGCGAGCTCGGCCAGGATGTCGGCGTTGTAGCCTTGGAACTGGCGTCGTTGCCCGTTGATGTTGATCTCGGGGTCGTGGTATTGGCCCTGCCCCCGAAAACTCGCCCAGTAGTCGAACCCTGGCCGGGGTGAATCATCGCCGTGTCCCATGTGCCACTTGCCGATGAAGGCGGTCTGGTAGCCGGCCCTTTGCAGATACTGCGGGAAGAACGTCGTGCCCTTGGGCACCGCACGCTGGTTGTCGACGACCCGATGGTGGTGCATGAACTGTCCGGTCAGGATCGACGCCCGACTCGGTGAACACAGTGAGGTGCTGACGAAGGCGTTTCGCACGTGCATGCCCTCTCGTGCCAGGGCATCGAGGTTCGGTGTCTCCAGAAACTCGGGCGCCCGATCCATGAATCCCATGAAGTCGTAGCGGTGGTCATCGCTGAGGATGAACACGATGTTGCGGAGCTTGGAGTCCTGGGCGGTGACGGGGCTGATGGCCAGGATGGCAGCGGTACTCGGGATCAGGCCAGAGAGGAGGCGGGCGAACAGCATGGGTAGGTTGCGGAGGGATCGTTGCGTTGCAGGGAGAATAGGCCCAGGCGGCCTTCGTGGCTTGGATTGAGCCAGGACTTGGGGGAAACTCCCCGCATGATTCCTTGGACGAGGCTGGCTGGATTGCTTGGATTGGTCGCTGCGGTTGCCATCGCCTTGTACGTCATAACCTCCCAGCGGCAGGCCACGATAGAGCGGAATCGTATCGAGGCCGAGGCCCAGATGGAGGCGGCCAGGGCGAAGGCAGAGCGCGAAGAGGATGCCGCGCGCGAGCAGGAGAGGCTGGCCCGAGCTGTACGAGAGACGGCGCAGAACCAGGACGCCCAGGCACTCCTGGTAGCTCCGGCCAGGCCCAGCGATGGCTTCAAGGCCACGGATGTCGAGGTGATGGAGTCTCTGCCACCGCAGTTTGCTGTACGCCTGGTCCCCAAGGTCTTGTTGGAGTTGGTTCTGGACCAGTTGGTTTCGCAAGACGGTGCGTTCGTCGCCAAGGTTCGATACAAGGCGCCCGGGGAGGGCCAGTATTCGAAGGCCGTCGGTGTACGTATCGCTCTCGGCGCCTTGAAGGTCGGTATGCACCGTCTCGAGGTGCACCTCTCTCCAGCACCGGGCGAACCCTACGCGAAGGTCCAGACTATCGAGTTGACTGCCAGATAGGTGGCGCAGGCTCAGGTCTACGCCGACCGGGGCGCAATTCGGTGGTGATCGCCTGCAAATGTGCAGAAGAACCCATGCGCTGATCCTCGGTCGCCGTACGCTCTCCAACTCCCCGGTTTCTCGTCCATGTCCTACCCGACACCTTTCTTCCTGTGTCTCCTCGCCTTGCTCGCTGAGGCATCGGCTGCCCCACAGGCTCCGCCGGTGATCGCAGGCCTGGCTCGCGACGGCCTGTCATCTGTCGATCGGGGGCTGGTGTTGCTGGGCGAACTCGGCTGTACCAATTGCCACGCGGCCGGTACGCATGCGGCCTCGATTCGCAGCAAGTCTGCACCCGACTTGACGCGCGTTGGTGAGCGGGTGCTGCATCCCTACCTGCGGGAGTTCCTGGCCGATCCACGCGCAGTGAAGCCGGGCACGACCATGCCGGATGTGATGCACAAAATGAGTGCGGCGGCGCGTGCGGAGGCCGCCGACCAACTGACCCACTTCCTGCTGTCGTCGGCGACTGCGCAAGCCCGGTCCGAGGCCCCCGACCGTCTCGTCTTCGAAGCTGGCCATCGCTTGTTTCACGAGCTTGGCTGTGTCGCCTGTCACCGGCCGAGGGACGAGCGGGCGCTGGAGCAGACAGGTGCAGGGGTCTCGGGTGTGCCCCTGGGGTCACTCGAGAAGAAATACTCGCTCAGCAGCCTGATGGAGTTTCTCGAAGCGCCTCAGCATGTCCGTGCCTCGGGTCGGATGCCGGATCTCAACCTGAGCCCCAAGGAACTCTACGATCTCAGCCACTACCTGTTGCAGGGCGCGCGTGTCGCGGGTGGCCTGAAGTTCACCCTGCAAGTCGACGGCAAACCCCAGACCGCGGGAATCGTCGACAGCTTCGGGCTCGCGCCGTCGACCGGGCAGCGCGGTGGCTTTGCCATCGATTTCGAAGGCTACCTGCTGGTGAACAAGGCCGGATCCTACAGCTTTGAGCTCGAGACCGAGACGGCCGCGAGCTTGACGATCGGGGGGCGGACGGTCGCATCCAGCGAGGACAGGCGTGGCGCCGTTGACTTGCCAGCCGGGAAAGTTCCGATCGCGTTGCGCTACGAGCACAAGTCAGGGGAGCCGGTGCTGTCGGTGCGCTGGTCGGGGCCGGGCTTTGCGAAGCAGCCCTTGCCTGCCTCCTCCTTGCAGGCCACCGAACCTGCCGCGCCCCGTTTCACGACACTGCGTATCGATCGCGAGAAGGCCGCCGCCGGCAAAGTGCTGTTCTCAAAACTCGCTTGTGTGCGCTGCCATGCCCTCGGCGGCGAGCAGGCGCCAGACGAGCCAGCCGCTCCAGCAACCAGCGAGCTGGGGAATCGGAAGGCCTGCCTGTCCGGAACCCGGGGCCCTTGGCCGTTTTTTGAACTCTCGGAGTCGCAACGGGGCGATCTCGCGGCGGCCCTGGCGGCGCCTGATCAAGGGTCGAGCGAGGAACGCCAGATCCGTCGGGCCCTGGCGCGCTTCAATTGCATCGCTTGCCACCAACGTGACGGATACGGCGGCATCACCGCAGTCCGCAACGACTTCTTCACCACCCTCGACCAGAACCTCGGCGAGGCGGGACGGCTGCCGCCGCCCCTGACCGGCATCGGCGCCAAACTGCAGACCGCCTGGTTGGGCAATGCGATCGCCTACGGCCAATCGATCCGCCCCTACGTCAAGACCCGCATGCCGGGCTTTGGCAGGGCAGCGGGTGTGCATCTCGCTGGGCTCTTTGACAAGGTCGACAAGTTGTCTGCGGCACCGATCGAGGCCCTGCCGAAGAACCGCAAGAAGGCCGAGGAGGTGCGCAAGATTGGTCACCAACTGACTGGCAGCAAGGGCATGAACTGCATCACCTGCCATACCTTTGGTGGCCACCGGTCCGAGACGATGGCAGCTGTCGACCTGGTCGCGTCCACCGGTCAGCGTCTGAAGCAGGATTGGTTCTACCACTACATGCTCAATCCACTGAAGTTCCGCTCGGATGTCGTGATGCCGCAGTTCTTTCCCGGCGGCACTTCGATCCGTCCGGACATCGCGGGCGGTGACGTAACCAAGCAGCTCAGCGGTCTGTGGCATTACCTCGCCGAAGGTCGCAACACCCGGCGGCCCAACGGTCTCGTCCGCCCCTCGATGGAGATCGTGGTCGGCGAGGAGGCGGTAATGCTGCGCCGCAATGCGCAGAATACCGGCAAGCGGGGGATCAGCGTCGGCTACCCCGGTGGGGTCAACCTGACTTTCGACGCCGAGAGCCTGGCGCTCAACCAGATCTGGTGGGGGCGGTTTGTCGATGCCAGCGGTGTGTGGTCAGGGCAGGGCAGCGGTGCGGCGCGGGTCATGGAGCGCCAACGGACAGATCTCGGCAAGGGACCGGCGTTTGCGCAACTCGCTAATGCGACTGCGCCGTGGCCCGGAGCGAGTCGGCGGGAACTCCAGCACGAGTTCAAGGGCTATGTGCTCGACGCCAGGCAGCGTCCGACCTTCCGCTACCTGTGTCATGGCGTCGCCGTGCGCGATGCCGCCGTCGAGATTCCGCAGGCCGGTGGCCGGCCGGTCTTGCGTAGAACGCTGAGCTTCAAAAGCGCTACGGACACCACGCTGTTCTTCCGCGCGGTCCGTGACGCCGAGATTGAGGATCGGGGCGACAAGGGGATTCGGGTCGGCAAGCACCTGACCCTGCGTTTGCCACCGGGCTCCTACCACGTCCGAGCTGCGACCAAGGACCGGGAACTGGTCGTGGAGATCCCGATCGTCGGTGGTTCGGCGAGCCTGGTGGTCGAGTACGCCTTCGAGGAGAACGCCAGGTGAAGCGTCATGCCCTGACACTGCTAGCGTTGCTGACCATCCTGGTCCAGGCCTCGGCGCAGAAGCTCGGTGGCACCTGGGGCACCGGGGCACAGGAGGGCGAGTACTACCGGATTGTCGACCTGGCCGTGCCGAAGGAACTCGGGATCGAAGCCGGCAGCCTGTGCACCTTGCCCGATGGGCGACTGGCGATCGGTACCCGACGCGGTGACATCTACCTGGTCGAGGGCGCGTACGAGAAGGTGCCGCGGGTGCGCTTGCACCGTTTTGCCCGAGGTCTCGACGAGGTGCTCGGACTCGGGTATCGCGATGGTGCCTTCTACGTCACCCAGCAGACCGAGGTGACGCGGATCAGCGACACCGATGGCGATGGGCGGGCGGACACGTTTGAGAACCTGAGCGACGTCTGGGGTTTTGAGCATTACCACGAGTTCGCCTTTGGATCGCCGGTCGACCCGGACGGCAACATCTGGGTCGTTCTCGGCCTGTCGAGTTCGTACCACTACCGCGCCAAGTTCCGCGGTTGGGGATTCAAGATCACTCCCGAGGGCAAGGCCATCCCGGTGGCCAGTGGCATTCGCAGCGCTGGCGGCGTCGCGCCGAACGAGCATGGGGTGATGTTCTACGCTGAGAGCCAGGGTCCGTGGAACGGTTCGTGTTCGCTCAAGCACCTCAAGCCCGGTGGATTCATGGGGCATCCGATCAGCTTCGACGCCTACCAGTTCGCGCCGAACATGGGGCCCAGGCCGATCGAACCCAACAGCGGTTCGCGACTCAGCGTCGAGTCCAGGCGGGTCAAGCAACTGGTGCCGTATGCGGTGGTGTTTCCCTACCGCAAGATGGGTCAGTCGATCTCGGCGTTTCGTGTCGATCGGACGGGCGGCAAGTTCGGGCCCTTCCAAGACCAGATCTTCATCGGGGATTACAGCCTCAGCATCGTGATGCGGGCGACCACCGAGGAGATCAACGGCGTCTGGCAAGGTGCCTGCTATCCATTCCGGGAAGGCCTGAGTACTGGCATTCTCGCGGTCGAGTTCTCGCCGAAGGGGTATCTGGTGGCCGGTGGCACCAACCGTGGATGGCCGGTGCGGGGCAACCGGCAGTACGTATTGGAGCGCCTCGAGTGGACCGGCAAGATGCCCTTCGAGATCGAGCGCATCAGCATCCGGCCGAAGGGCTTCCAACTGTCCTTCACGATGCCCGTCGACAAGGCGGTCGCGGCAGACCCCACGGTCTACAAGATCCTGACCTACACCCACGTCTTCCAAAAGCACTACGGCAGCCCCGAGGTCGACCAGACCACGCCGAAGGTCACCGGCGCAGTGGTCGCAGAGGATGGACGCTCGGTTCAGATCACGGTCGACGGCATGGTCCAGGGGCACGTGCACGAATTTGATCTCGGCGGTCTGCGTTCCGCGGGCGGCGCTGCCTTGCTGCACAAGAACGCCTACTACACCGTCAACGAGATCCCAGGGTCGGCGCCCTCGCCAGCACCACACCCGGTGCCAGAAGACCCTCGGTGGCTGACCTACCGCGCTGGCGAGGGTCCTGGCGATGGCCGGCACATCGTCTTGATCGCGGCCGAGCAGGAGTACCGCAGCGAGCAGTCCTTACCGATGCTGGCCCGCATTCTCGCCAGGCAACACGGCTTCCATTGCACGGTCTTGTTCGCGGTCAACGGTGATGGACTCGTCGA
>JAYZDB010000131.1:0-10636 GCA_036338025.1 Planctomycetota bacterium | reverse complement strand
TTGGGTCCACGTCACCAACAAGGAGTTGATGGCTCTGCCGTTCTACAGCGATGGGCAGGGCACCAAGGACATTGCCGCAAGCCTGGCTGTAATTGCGAAGTGGACCGGGTGGTTCCTCCTGGTCTTGGCTCCCAGTGTTTTTGCTGCCCGGGCGGCCCGCCGAGTCGGGGTGCCGAGGCAACGAGTCCTCGAGATCGCGGTGGCGTTGATGGTCGCGGTGCTGCTGTGGATTTCGAATTGGAGCCTCTTGGATCAGCCAGGCCCCGCTGGTTACTTCCTGCCGGGGGATCTCTCCTTCGCACCGATTCTCCTCTTCATCACGGCCGTGACGGTGGGCTTCGTGATCCGGTTCCAGCGACGACGAGACGAGTCTGCGGTGCTGGGATTGGTTCTGTGTGCCCTGGCACTTGGTCTACTGCCCAAGATCTTCTTCAATGTCCGTTTCCACCAATACGGCTTCGGCCTGGCGTTTCCCGCCACGCTGCTGAGTGTCGTGGGCCTGCTGTGCTGGGTGCCGCGTCGCTTGAATCAGTCGGGCTGGGCCGGCGGCGTGTTCCGCGGCGGCGGTTTCGGGCTCCTGATCATCCTGCTGATCGGCTGCATGAAAATCGTGGCGTATCAGTTGTCCGGCAAGACCGCCGTCCAGGGAGGTCAGCACGAGTCGTTCCACTGTCGCGATTCGGTGCTGACCCAGCCGAGCAAGCATGCCATCAAGTGGTTGCTCCAAAACACCCGCCCCGAAGACTCGGTTCTGGTCTTACCCGAGGGGATCTCGATCAACTACTTCTCGCGACGGGTCAACCCGACCCGGCAGATCAACTTCATGCCGCCGGAGATCCTCATGTATGGGGAGGATCGCGTCCTGGCAGACCTGCAGGCCAGGCCGGCGGACTACTGTGTCCTGGTGCATCGGGTTACTGGCGAGTACGGCGACAAGTTCGCGCTATTCGGCCTGATCTACGGCCAATCCATCGCCCAGTGGGTCGCCGAGAACTACATCGGTGTGGCCAGGTTTGGCGTGATGCCGCTGCACCCCGATCGCCTCAAGGACACCAAGATCGAATGGGGCGTGGCGATCATGAAGCGCAAGTAGGTCGGCTATTGTCGCTTGTTCATGGTGAACCGGGTCTCGATGAGTCGGTGCTTGCCGGACATCGCCCGCACGGTCCAATCACCGGCGGCTCGGGGTTGCTTGCCGCGTAGTTTCGACCAGAGGTTTGTACTTCCGGTGCGGACCATGAAGGGCTTGCTGACCTCGTAGGGTTTGCTGGCCCCGGGTGGCCACCATTCGAAAACCACTGGGAAGCTGTGGTCGTTGCGTACGAAGTTGATGTAGGTCATCACCTGTTGCTTGGATCCGAACTCGCTCTGCCTCTCGCCGTCTGGTCCATTGAGACCGCGGCCGGTGATCATGTTTTGACAGTGGGGCAGTCTCTCGTAGTCCGTCAGTTGGTCTTCGGTCTTGCTGAGCGGTACCAGTTGGTAGATCCATCGTTCCTCCGAGAGACGGAATCGTTGGAATCGATACCGTTTACGCTTCCCGACCTGCTTCAGGAACCTCTGGAACGGCCAGTCGATCGAGACCATGAACAGGGGCTGATTCTGCTGTAGGGCGTTCTCCAGGCCATCGCCAAACTGCTTCGCCGAGGCGCCCCAGTTTTTGAAGCCCCAGGAGTTGATCAGTTGGACTGAGATGTCGTCGCGTCGTTCGTAGTAGCGCTGGAAGTACTTGATTGAGTAGTACGTCCGCGAGTCGTCGTCGATGAAGATTGCGTCGCTCGGCAGGCGTTCGAAAAGCTGGTTCGCCAGGTCTTCGATCTCGTAGTAGCCGCGCTTGTTTGGATTCGCGATGTAGCTGGCCGCATCGTGGGTGTTGCTGGTGAAGGCGTTGTTGTAGCGGTCTTGCCAGAAGCCGGGAGACTGACCCCACTCGCTCAGTTTGCCGTAGAAGTAGATCGGAAAGACCAGGCACCCAAGGTTCACGATGGCCAGTCCGAACGCGGCAGCCATCCGCCCAGGCTGGCTCGCCCACCGGACCAGCGGAGCGATCGCAAACGCACCCCAAAAGACCAGGATCACGAACGACGGCAGCAAGAACGCGAACTTGTCCCAGGTCTGGAAGAACATGAAGAACACGGTGTTGACGCCAAACGTGACGGTCAGGGCGGCGGCTGGCAACGATACCTTCCAAGTCTTGTAGAACAGGGCGACGCCGACGATCACCGCCAAGAGGAACGGGGTAGGAAACTGCTGGAAGATCAGGAACCCGAGGTCTTGTACCGAAGTCCAGACCCGCCCGGAGAACATCATCGTCTTGAAGTGGCTGCCGCGGGCCTCGTCGAACGCGGTGGCGAAGCCGACTCGGTTGGTGTCTGCGAGGAATGTGATGAGATAGGGCAAGAATCCGATCAGGAAGGCGGTCGAGCTGCCAAGGAACAATTTGACCCCACCGCCATCTTTCGAAACGGCCTTGCCGATCAGGATGATGGTTGCACCCAGCGCGATCGTGCCGAGTTGGGCGTGGTTGAAGATGCTCAGCCCAGCGACGAAGAACAGGGCGTAGAGTCGGCGCGGCTCGAACTGTTCATGCAGGCGCCACACCAGCCATAGCGCCGTCACCATGAAGGCGGCGTTGACCGCGTAGACTTCCGTCAAGGTGCTGTGCCACCACATCGAGTGCGAGACCATCAAGCAACTCGCGCTGATGGCGGCGACCCAGACGTTTTGGAACATCGCGCGGACCAGGAAGTAGAACGCCACTACCGTCGAACTCCCCACGACGACCGACAGGAGATTGGCCTTGAACGCGATGTTCTCGAATGGCAGGAACGACAGCAGCCATCCGATCAGTACCGTCACGTTGTGGCTGTTGCAGTGGGTGCTGATGTGCAGGGTCTGGATCCCGTCGATCAGCATCGCGGTGTCGCCCAGGCCGATCGTTGGCGCCGAGGTGACGTAGTAGAATATCCACGGCACCAGGATGAATGGATGCCGCCACCAGGCATCATGCGTTCGTTCCGCGGCCACCGCGCTGGGATTGCTGTCGGTGGTGGTTTCCGTGTCGGCCATACTCGCCAATTGAGCACGAGCCCAAACCCGGCGCAATCGTTCCCCCAGGAGGTACTTGAGGACTCATGCGGCGACGGGACTCTGCGCGGAGTTTTGGCCCTGAAGCCGCCCTACCTTGGGTTGAATCGCCAATTCCGGGGGATCCGTCGTAACCGACGCTTTTCGCAGCTGCGTCATTTGTCGCACAAAGGTAACGACCAGCTACCCCGTTACCCGTCCATCGCCTATCGTAGGGTTGTTGCCTCCTGCTCTCCCCGGCTACACGCCACACCACATCAGACCATGTATTACCGAGTCACGAGTGCGTCTTTGTTTCTCGCCGTCCTGGCGGGTTCCGTCTGCTCGCAGGAGGTGCAGCTCCTCAGTCGAGTACCGTCCGTTCCCCAGGCCGCCAGGGCGTGGGATCTGAAAGAGAAGAATGAGCAACCTACTATTGCCCGTTCCGAGTTCGTCCGCGTCAACACCGCTGCTCTCCTGTCGGTGCCGGCCAAGGGGCAGTTGCCCTTGGCGACTTTTGGGATCGCGATGTTTGGCAAGTCCTACATCGTGGATATCAACAAGTGTGAGATGGTCCACGGTTACCGGTGTTTGACCGGCAAGGTTCGTGGACGTCAGGGTGATAGCATTTTCGTTGTGGCTCCGGACCGGGTCATCAGTTACTCGACCGTGCACATGGTCGAAGATTCCTTCGTCATCGTGCATGCCAATGACTCCAACGTCCATGTTGTACAGGAACTCGACGAGTCCAAAAACACCAAGACTTGTGGCTGTTGCGCACCTGGTGGAGCCGCCAAGTACACCCCGAGTTTGCCGAAGAGCGGCGGCTCTGGAGGCAACATCGCCTCCTCGGGCAACACCGGCGGTACTGGTGGAGCCGAAGCGCTCGACACCCTGATCGATGTCGCCTGTTTTTACACGAACGCTTCAGCCGCTGGTGCCGGCAGCATCGCGTCGATGGAGGCAGCGATCGTCAGCGCAATCGCACGCGCCAATGTCACCAGCGTTACCGCCAGTACTCCGGTGGACTTTCGCCTCGTGCTGATGGCCGGGGTCAATTACGTAGAGGATGGCAGCAGCGACCTGGGCCGGTTCCGTTCGACCAACGATGGTCACATGGACGGCGTGCACGCCAAGCGGAACGCCTATGGTGCCGATCTCATGCACCTGATCACCAACCACAGTTCGCAATACTGTGGGGTTGCCTACCTCATGAACACCAATTCTACGTCGTTTGCGTCGTACTCGTTCGGCGTGACCGTGCGTGGCTGCATGGGGGGCAACGTGGTCACTCACGAGATGGGTCATAACATCGCGTGCCATCACGATAAGAACAACGCCGGCGGCGCACTGTTCAACCATGCTTATGGGTTCCGGACCTCCGACAGTCGGTTCCGTACGGTGATGTCGTATTCCCCGGGCTCCCGGATCGATACCTGGTCTAGTCCCGCCGTGAAGTATGGCAACTACACCATGGGTTCCAGCACCGAGGACAACAACCTGACGATCACCAAGACCCGGAACGCGGTTTCGAACTTCCGAACCAAGAAGGTCGTCGACTTCCGACGCATCGGTGGCGGTATCGTCGGCATCAAGGGCAACCCTCGGTTTGCTGGTTCAGGAGTCCTTGGCTCGACCACTGAGCCGCCTCAGATCGTTTTGTCGAACTACCGGAACAACACCAGCGGCGTGTTCATCATTGGCCTCACCGCGCTCAAGTTGCCCTACCTCGGCGGCACCTTGATCCCGAATCTAGACATTGTCGTTCCACTGTTTGGGTCCGGTGCGGATATCAAGATTGACGCCAGCGGTCTGAAGAACGTGACCCTACCCAACCTCTGGGTGCAGGCGTTTTACATCGACGCGGCTGCCCAGCAGGGTGTCTCGGCGACGTCCGGCTATCGGATTCTCCTGTAGGTCTGACGGTACGTCATTCCATCGACGCCGTCGTGGCACCAGCCCCGACGGCGTTGCTCGTTAATCGTTACCCAGTCAACAGGGCCAACGCGCCGGGTAGCAGCTGGTAGGCGGCCTTGGGGCCCTGGCCCAGCAGCGGATCACCTCCGGATCGGGAATTCCATCAGCGGTCGAGCGTTGGTCGGCAGTGTGCAGACTGATCTCGACGATCTTGCTACGGGCCGCCAAAAATCGCTACGATCGGGTGTTGGAAGTCGAGCCCGACCGGTTCCTTTACCGATGCAACTCTCTCTCCTGATCCCCGCCGTGGTCTTGATGCTCCCGACCGGACTCCTGGGTCAGAGTGTGGAGTTGCCCGTGCCGAAGCCCGACGTTCTCGGAGAGTCGTCCGACCAGGCAAAGCAGGCCAAGAAGCCAGAGGCCGGAGAGTCCACGATTGCCGAGGGCCACGCCTTGGTCTACGGGGTAGTCGTCGATGCCGAGGGCCAGCCGTTGGTGGGGGCTCGCTTTGTCCTCGGCAGCCCCGACACCTTGGAGACCCAGGCGGCCTTCGAGAGACCCTTGGCGCGAACCAACGCCAAAGGGGAGTTCGAACTCCGACTTGCGGCTCCGGTGGACGCGGAGCAGGCCAAGAAACGGACCTTTCTCCTGGTCGTAGGAGAGCAGCGAGTTGCCCTTCGAGTCAAGTTGCCCAAGCTGCGGTACACGACGGACGAGTCTTGGCCTCTCGCCGAGACCCAGGAGGCAAAACAAGCCGAGTTGGGTTTGGACGTGATGGCTCGTTTGTGGGGCAGAAAGACCGAGCGCAAGCGTCGCGGTACCGATTTGAAGACGCTGGTGCTGCGACGTGGAGTGCCGTTGCAAGGCCGCGTAACTGACGCCGACGGCAAGCCCATTGAACGAGTTCGGGTGACCGCGCGGGACCTCCTCGCCCAAAGTCATTTTCGTGGGATCATCAAGAATGCTGACCACTACTCCTACGCGGTGACGCGGGCAGACGGCACGTTTGACTTGCCGGGTGTGTTTTCGACCGGCAGTTTGGTCAGTTTTGCAAAGGCTGGCTTCTTCGAAGCCAGCCTTCCGGTGGTGGGCACGAAGGACCGGATCGAACTCCGCATCTACCGCAATTCCAAGGTCGCCGGCAAGATCGTCGGACAGGAAAGTCAGCTCGCCACTGGTAGCATCCAGGTTGTCTACGAGGTGTCGTCGGCCAAGCACTCAGAGAAGATCGGCAAGGACGGCGCGTTTGAGTTTGGGCTCAAGCACCCGCACCGATACCGACTGATCATCACTCCGACGGGCGCCAGCGCGAAGCTCTACGGCAAGACCTACAGTCCTGTTTTCTCGAGTGGTCAGGATTCGCTTGTCATCAAGCTCGATCCCAAGGTAAGCAAGCCAAAGAAAAAACCAGCGCCGAAGCCGAAGAGCAGGCCCGCGCCCAAACTGGGATTTCCAATCAGTGTGGTCGAGAAGCACTCGGGGAGGCCCCTGAAGACCTTCAAGGCCGGGACGGTGTGGGCCACCGTTACGATGGCGGACAATGGTCCCTACCTGATCGCCCAGAGTGTGCGGAAACTCAAGGCCAATAAGCAGCCCGGCTATATCCGAGTGCAGCCGCCAACCGCTTCGAACAAACCTAATGGCGGCGTCGTGGTCCAGGCGAAGGGCTATGCCACCAACCTGACCAAGATCGAGTGGGATGAGGATGTGCAGCCGCGACCGCAGATTGAGATGGTCCCAGAGTCGATCTTGGCGGGCGTGGTGCGCGATGCAAACACCGGCAACCCTGTCACGGGTGCCAAAGTGGCTTGCTATGCCTACACCGCGGATCGCCGCAAGCAATGGACGACATACAAGACCACCAACAGTTTGGGCCGTTATGTGTTTGATGGTCTCTGGGCTGGCCACTATCGGCTAGCGGTGAACCACAAGGGCCGCCTGGCCAATCGCCACGAGATTGGCCTGTTAGCCGAGGAACGGCGCAGTGATGTGGATTTCGAGATCCAAGGGGGAGCCTCGGTCGAAGGGCGAATCTACGGAGTGGAGATCGGCACGAAGTGGCAGGCTCAATTGCTCACCGAGGGGAACATCCGATCGTTGTCTTACAACCCTGGCTACCGCCCATCGGGGCCAAAATGTGCATTGGACAAGGACGGCAGGTTCGAGTTCACCGGTGTCAAACCGGGCTACTACGAGGTGTGCCTCTATATTCCACAGAACGTGCGCCTGGGAAATGGCTTCCTGATTCCTCTCGAGCCGATTCGGGTGCGGCAGAAGTCCATTGATCTCGAGATCGATGCGAGCCGTGATACTCCGGGCAGGATTCGTGGCAAGGTTGCGGTTACCGGAGTCGAGTTCGATACGACGAGGTTGTTGGTGGTAGCAAGATCGCCCAATCCGCTGGATCTTTGGACCTACAGCTATCGCAGCAACATCGACTTATCTGGTTCGCGGAGCCAGGTGCAATCCGACGGGACGTTCGATATTGAGTTGATCACGGGGTCTCATCGCCTGGTGTTGATCGACATGCTCACTGGTGTAAGCATGTCCGAGACTGAGGTGCCGGTGGATGTAGGTCCCGGAGAGCCAGTGGTGCGAAACTTCCGACTCGATCTGGTTGCCGTACGGGTCAAGATCGAGCCCAAGGAACAGGGCGGCAGTACCGCAGCGTCCTGGTTGGACATCGATGTCGATAGCACGGGTGCGGCTGCATTGCAGATGTGGTTTGGTGGTGTATCAACCAACAAGAAACCGACTGGTGTGTCGCTGGTTGGACAGCGGGGCGAATTGAACCTGATCTTGCCCCTGCGCAAGACCAAGCTTCGCGTGAGATCGGATGCCAGTCGCCTTGCGCGTGACAAACAGAAGATCTTGGCCGTCATCGGTGAATCCGAACTGATCCCCCAATCGGGCAAGGTCAACGAGGTCAAGATCGTGGTCGAGGTGCCGGTGGGTGGATTCGACCCAGAAGAATCGGACAAGAAGGACAAGGCCGCCAAAGCCCAGGGCGAGGCGGGTGAACTGCCTGGCGAGATCAAGAAAGATGCACCCGAGAAGCCAAGTCAGACTCCGGGAGGGCGGCCAAAATGATGCGCGTCCCGGTCCTGATTCTCGTGTCCTGTGTATCGCTTGGGAGCTCTACCATTGCGCAGTCTGATCCGAAACGCTCTGTGCGGGTGCGCGCCGAGATTGTGGATCCTGCTGGCAAACCGATCGATGGGGTGGGAATCGTCGCTGGCTCGATCGGAGACCTGCTCACTCAGGATGCCCTGGAGAATCCTGTAGCCAGGAGTGACGGTCAAGGCAGGATTGACTGCGGGGTTTCGTTCCCGTTCGAGGCAGATGGGAACATCAACACGCGGGGTTTTGCCTTGTTCGCCAAGACGGGGTATTCGACCACGCGAGTCACGACGCTGACATCTCCTTACTACACAGCATGGGGGACGCAGTCTACGTCAGAAACGAACCGCGATCTCGGACGCATTGTGATGTACCCGGCAGGCTCGTTGTCGGGGATTGTTCGAGGTGTGGATGGCCGACCACTCGCTGGTGCTCGGATCGTCGCGACCGAGTTGATGTTCGGTGGTGGCATCACGCGTTTCATGGGTTATGGGAAATACCAGCACACCTACGTCAGCACGGCGTGCTCGGATGTGAGGGGACATTTTGAGCTCGATGGTGTTTTCGCTGATGGCATGGCGTTGGTGGTGCTGGCGCCTGGGCACTACCGCAAGGTTCTACCGTTCGTCTCCAAGGACCGAGCCATTGACGTGGCGATGGAGCCTAGCGGCTTCATGATCGGTAAGGTCGTGGACGGTGACGGCAAGCCGGTGGACGCCCAGATCTATCCATCTTTCGAGTGTGGCACCTTCTATCGCAACCATGCGTACCAGAACCCAGCGCGTACCGGAGCGGATGGTTCGTTCAAGCTCACCATCCTGGAGCGAGGTCGATACAACATCCGCGCCCACCTGGTTCTCAAGCCTGGTCAGACCTATCGTACTGCGGTGACCGAGATTTACTCGGCGCCCAGCAGCGAGATTGTCATCGAGATGGGCGGTGGCGACGCCGCGTCAGCGCCGATCACTGTCACTGTCGTGACGAAGGGTGCCAAGAAACCCGTAGCCGGCGCACGAGCTGTCGTCGTCTGGCAGGATCCCCGGTATCTGAACGAGATGGTGATGGAGCAGGCGTTTTCTGTCAGTTCCAGGACTCTCATCGGCGGCAAGGTTGAATTGCCGGGGCCGGTTGGCAGTCAGGCGCCGAAGGGCGCAGTGCTGGTGAAAGCCAAGGGCTTTGCGCCACAGGTCGTGAAGGGCATTGAGTATGACCCTGATGAGCCACTCTCCATCGAGGTGCAGATGGTCGAGGGCGGCGTGATCGAGGGCATAGTTGTAGACGAGGCCGGGAAGGTCTTGGCAGATGCGGAGGTGACGCTCCGGCGTCCGGGGAGTCAGACGGTGAATTATGGGTGGTCTGGAGAAGCCCAGCGGAGCGGCACCGGGACGGCCGCCCACACCGATTCGAAGGGACGATTTCGGGCCGCGGATCTCCCCGATGGTTACCACGAGGTTGCTGCCTCTGTGCGCGGGCGGCCCAGGTCCAAGGCCGCACGGGTGAAGATCTCAAGGAGCAAGCGTCGACAGACTCTGCGGTTGTTGATCAGGCAGGGCGCGACTCTGCGGGGCAGGGTTTTCCTGGGGCACGATCCTGATGGCAAGAAGCGAAGCGCAGAACTCGGGAACAAGAACTTCCGGGTCCGTTTAGCGCCTCGTGACGCTGGATTAGAATCCGTGATGTTCAGTGGCTTCAGTCCGTTCAGTTCACGGTCGTTCTTGAACGAAATGCCATCGAGCAACCAGATCACCGAGAGTGTCTCCGAGCTCGGGAAGAATGGTGAGTTTGAGTTTCATGGGCTTGCCCCGGGGCGTTATCGATTTTCCCTCATCGCCCCGTCGCTTGGTAGGCGGGGAAACGTTGTGGTGACGGCGATCGAACCTCTGCGGATTCGTGCCGAATCGATGCAACGCGACTTCGACATTTCGGAGGACCTTGGTGGTGTGGTGCGTGGCAGGCTCACCATGCCGGCCGCGAAGATCGAGATGAGTCGCATTTGTGTGCTCTCACAATCAGTTAGTAGCTCTGGCCTGGCACCGCGGCGGTTGAACTTCAACTCGTCGTTTTTTCGGTGCATGGTCGGAGCGGATGGCAGATTTGCTTTCCACGCCAGCAGGGGCACGCACCTGATCTGGTTGGTTGATGCAGTTGATGCGACTGTTCTCTACCGCCACAAGGAGCTGGTTGAGGTTCGGACGAATGAGGATTTGCGACTTGCGGTAGAGGTGCCGTTGGCCCTGCTCCGGATTCGATTGCGGCCCGAGAACGCCGCGGCGGGATTCTCGGCTGGTAGTCTGGAGTTGCTTGCGACCCACCCTGGAGAGCCCGAGGACCAGAATTTCTTTCGCTATGTCCGTGGTGTTGGGCGTTCGGTAGAGGGCCGCAGCGATTTTCTCCTCCGCGTACCCCCAGTGAACATCCAGGTCGCGGTTCGTTCTTTCTTCAACACAGTCGATACCAGTGGCGGGCACGGCACTTTCGCGATCGGAGAGGGGTCGATTGTCCCGGAGTCTGGTCGGCTGAACACTCTGACGAT
>JAYZDB010000130.1:0-11837 GCA_036338025.1 Planctomycetota bacterium | reverse complement strand
CAACAGCAAGGCATTCACCTGCGCTGCACTCAGCCTCCTCGTCGAAGAAGGCAAGCTCGCATGGAACGACAAGGTCAGCGAGATCCTGCCCTGGTTCCACTTGCATGACGCCCTGGCGACGCGTGATCTGCGGGTCGTAGATCTGGTGGTGCACCGCGTCGGACTGCCTACGTTTGGCGGCGACCACCTGTGGATCGGGTCCAAGATGGCGCGTCGAGAAGTCCTCGAACGTATCCGACACCAAAAACTGGTCGCACCATTCCGAAGCAAGTTCCACTACCAGAACATCCTCTACACCGCTGCTGGCGAGATCATTCCAGCCAAGACCGGCAAGAGCTGGACGGAGTTCGTGACCACGCGGCTCTTCAAACCCCTCAAGATGAACGACACCCTGACCAGCGTCCGCGAGTTAAGGGGACTCGAGAACGTTGCAGTCCCGCACGAGATACGTGGCGGAAAGATGACCACCATGGCCTACGACGACGTCGATTCGATCAAGGCTGCTGCGGGCATCAACTCAAATGTGCGAGACGTCGCGCAATGGCTCCGCATGCATCTAGCCGGCGGGAAGCAAGTGCTGTCGCAAAAGAGCGTTCATGAGATGCAGCAGTGCAAGACTCCGCTCGGGGTGTCCGCCGGCAGGACCCGCGTCCTCGGCACTCACTATCGCTCCTACGGCCTGGGCTGGTTCACTGAGGACTACAAGGGCCGCAAGCTGGTGTCCCACGGCGGCGCCTTGACCGGCATGATCTCTGAGACCTTGTTCGTGCCAGAGGAGAACCTGGGCGTAGTGGTGTTGACCAACATGGCGATGAACTCTCTGACTACGGTTATCACGCGCCGCGTCGTCGACCACTACCTGAAGGTCAAGGGACCGGACTGGAACCAGCTCTATCTCGGCTTCAGCAAGAACTCCAAACAACGGGATACGGCCAGTGAAAAAGCCCTCCAAGCCAAGCGTCAAGGAAACACCTCGCCCTCATTTCCACTCAAGGCTTACACCGGCACCTACCACAATCCAGTGCCGGGCGAGGCCAAGGTGACGCAAAAGAACGGCAAGCTGTACTTCTTCTACAATGCGCGCCACCACGGCTACCTGAGCCACTGGCAGCACGACACGTTCCGGATCGTGTGGATCAACAACATCATGGACATGAAGGAAAAAGCCTTCGTCCGCTTTGAACTCGACGAGAAGAGCCAGGTCACGAAACTCCACACGACCTGGTACCATCCGATCACTTTCGATCGAAGATGACTCACGACCTCACCAGATGACGATCGACCAATACGCCATCATGCCGAGCATCTGCGTGGGGATCGCGGTGACCTCGATCTGCTGGGTGTTCAGCATCGACTGGGACGCGATGGGGCGACTCAAGCTCCCGTTCCTGGGCGCGGTGCTCGCGGTCGGCGTCGCAATCCACCAGGCCCAAGGCTACGTCACGATCCTCAAGCAGCGCCGAGCGCAGCAGCAGAAACACGAGCTCTAATCCTCGGATTCGGTCCAACCGGGCAAATGCGTCTGTGGCGTGGCTGGTAGGATGACTCCCCGACCAGTAGCCGAGCCACAAGATACGGTGGGATCTCGGCGGACGGTCTGGCTTGAACAGACCGTCGTAACGGCGATTCGCCCACCCGGCGGGCACAGGCCCCTGTTATCGTGGACGATCGAGGTACTATGTAGAGGAAACCACTCCCCGGCGCGATCCACACGGGTCGCCGGCCCGCCCCCTACCGTGCAGAATCCCGGCAGACTTCTCATCATCATCGGCTTGTTGGCCGCATCTTCAGCGGCTGGGTTGGCCTACTTCGGTGCTGACCCGGCCAGCGCCCAGGTCTCGGTGACCACGCAGACACCTGAGGACGCCATCGAGGCAGAAAACCGGACCCTCGCACCCGAACAGAGCCGGGACAACAGCACACGGGAACCGACCAGGAGCAGCCCGACCTCGAAGCCAGCGGAGGTGTATCTCACCGCGACAAAGAAGGGCTTTGGGACGATTTCCGGGGGAATCCGGGTCAGCACCAAGTTGATCAAGGACCTGAAGGCCTACAAGATCATCGTCCAAGAGACCCGCAACGAAAACGCCCGCAAGCCGGGCTTCCCAGCGCCGTTCTACAAGTACAAGACCTTCAGGACCAACTGGTCCAAGGGCACACCGTTCTTCGACCTGCCCGGGATTCCGTTCTCGGACCACACGTATCGCGTGACCGTGGCAGCCGAAGGCATGAACGGATCGTCGGCCTACATCAACCTGACGCATCATCACCCCAACGGCAAAGACGGACCCCTGCAACTCGCCCTGACCCCTGGCACTATCTACAGCGTAATCCTACGCGACCAACGCCAGATCCCACGCACCGACATGAACGTGCATTTGGTCCCGACGGGAGAGAGCCTCACCAGGCGCAGGCGTCACGACGGCAAGACCAACAACTTCGGGAACGTCATCTTCGAAGGTGTCGAGCAGGGCGACTACGTGCTCAGCGTCGGCAACGTCGGGGCACCCTCGGCTCCTCCGGAGACGGTCACGGTCTACTCCGCGGCAGCATCGTTCGTGAACGGGCGACCCCGAGTCCAGGGCAAGACTGTCATCGTACCCGACGGCAAAAACGTCACCATCGAGGTGTGGTCTCGCCACGGCCTGCCGCTTGAGGGTGCCAACCTGCGAGCCTGGCAACTGGAGATCAAGCGATTCTACGACTTCAAGGGCAAGACCGACCGCGCCGGCCGCCTGGTGTTCGAAAACGTGCCCTACGGCAAGTACCAGATCAGTGTAGACACTTCCTTGCACGGGCGTCGCGACCAGAAGTTTGAAGTCGCGACGGATGCGGCGCCGGTGTTGATCACCGTCAAGATGTCGCGGTAGACCCATCCCGCGCTCCGCCTGGATCTGAAGGCTAACCCGAAACCGGCTCGCCCGGTCGCCAACCACTGTCGCCGAGATCGCGCAGCAATTCGATGACGGCGTCACGCTCAGCCTGCACGGAGAGCAGCAGCAGGTCATCTCGACGCGCCCACCCAAGGGCATAACGAGTAGCTTCGATCTCGGACCCGGCCCGCACAACCCGGTCACTCGGTGCACCCAGCAGCGCCAACTCCTCGGTCATCAAATCCAGGACGGCGCCGGGCTCCCGCCCGCGTAAGTGCTCTCCCATCTCTTTCAGGACGATGCAATCCGGTTGCACCGACCAGACCGCCTGCACGAACTCACGAATGCCCTCGTCGGTCCGGTCGCCAGCCATCCCGATCACGACCAGTCGGCGCCCGCCAGGCATGGCATCCGCTATCTGCAGGAACGCTCGCATGCCGTGAGCGTTGTGAGCGAAGTCAACGACGGCTGTCACCCCGCCGATCTCAAACACATTGCAGCGGCCGGGGTTGGTCTCGGGATCACTCTGGAATGCCTGCAATCCCGCGGCACACACACTGACCGGCAGATCGATTGCCATCGCCAGTGAGACCGCTGCCATCGCGTTGGCAATATTGAACAGCGCATGGCCGTTCATGGTCGCTGGCACCGAGCAGATCTCGACGACGTCGACCCGGCTGTCGCCACAGCAATACCGGATATACCCCCCCTCAGCGACACAGGCGGTACCGCCCTCGCGCAAGTGACCCACAACGATCGGGTTGTCAGCTTCGAGACTGAACCAGATGACCGGAGCTTGCAGGTGCTTTCGCGCCCCTTCGACTACCAGGGGATCGTCGGCATTCAACACGATGGGTCGATCCGAATTCACCGCCCTGCGAACCATGAACTTGGCTTCCACGAGATCATCCATGACCTGAACGCCGTACTCGCCCATATGATCCTCAGCGACGTTAAGCAGGGCGACGGCATTCGCGCTGTTCACCCCGAGACCCCGCCGCAGCAAACCGCCGCGGGCAGTTTCCAACAGCGCGACATCGGTGCGACGCTCTCGAAGCACAGTGCGCGCGCCTCCGGGCCCGGAATAGTCACCGCTATCGATGCACTCGTTTCCGATCCAGAGACCATCCGTCGATGAAAACCCTGGCGTGCGCCCACCCGCCTTGACGATGGCCGCCAGCATTCGCACGGTCGTCGACTTGCCATTGGTTCCTGTGACCAACACGGTCGGTACATCCGTCACTTCAGACCATGCCACCGCATCCGAAACCGGCAGTTGATCTACCGGCCAGGTAATCGATCCCGTGCCGGTCCCGACCGACACCGCGTCATCATCCCAGAGAAAAGTGACACCAACCGATTCGGCCCGGCGGGCGAGATCCAGAAGCCGCGGTCGGCTCTCTTCTGCAACCAACTCCCGCAGGCGGGCAACATCCTCGGCCGCCGATGTAGCAGGCCCTTCGCCACCGAGAGCGGCGACCGCCCGCTGCCATGCGCACTCGTTGATCTCGCAGGCGGCGTACAGCCCATCGATCGGTGCTACCAACACCAGGCTCGCACCACCCTCGAAACGCCGGATATGGACACCAGCATCCTCGCCCACCCAGCCGACCGAACGTTGCAGAGCTCGCGCGTGATCAGACCACACGGCGAGAGCCTGTTCCCGCAGAGCATCCTCCACTTCGACATCGATGACAGCACCCGGAACCGGACAGATCAGGTTGGGGCCCGTCAGTCGACGCGAGTCCAGGAGTTCCATGCTGATCAATCTTCCAGTTCACGGCGCAAACGCACGCCGCGCTCATCGTGGATCAACTCGCGGCCCCGAAGGTCGAACGCCATCGCCGGAGTCTGCTCCGTAGACCTCTGGGACGGCGAATCGGATCGGTCCGCGTCCGACTTCGACCGCGGAATCTCTGCCGAAGGCTCGAAAGTCGTGATCTGCTGCCAGGATCTCGCAATGGCATCCCCGAAGATCAACACAAGATCACCTTCCTGGGCGGCCGACAGCGCCGCGAGGACTGCGTCTTGTTCCTGGGGAACCACCTGGATCTGGTCGGCTGGAACTCCATTCTCCAGCAGGCTCTCCTGCAGGATGCGGGGAATCTCATCATCACCGCGTCCGCGCAGAACATCATCGCGGCGGCAGATGTACTCTTGGAAGTTGCCCGCACAAATACGCCCGATCTCGCGGACATCTACGTCTCGACGGTCGCCAGGCGCAGCGATGACGAGGATCCGTCGGCCACTGACATCCAACTGTCGCGAAAGATCGATCATCGCCTGGACCGCTGCCGGGTTGTGGCCGTAGTCCAAAATCACCTTGAACGGATGCTCATCGAAGATGTTCATCCGACCCGGAACCTGGAAGAACGTGGTGTCGAAGGTCAACAGGCCCTGTCGAATGTCTTCCAACTCGACCCCCATGCTGAAGGAGATCGCTGCCGCGAACATCGAGTTCAGGACGTTGTGGAACGCTCGACCATCCAGGGTGGCAGGAACCAGGTGCGCCCACAACAGCGGCATGTGAGCGCCACGATCATAGATCGTGATCATGCTACCGCCGATCCCCTGTTCGATACCGACCGCCCGACCGCCAGCTCGAATGTGTTCTTTGACGATCGCATGGCCGTTGTCGACGGTGACGTAGCAGATGTGCTCTGCGGTGCAATGATCCGCCATCTCGAGACACAAGGGGTCATCGGCGTTGAGTACCGCGGTGTCTTTGGCGATCTCTACAACCGTGCGCTTGACCTCAGCGAGTTGTTCCACGGTGTCGATGCCGCGCAGACCGAGATGGTCCGACTGTACATTCAGGACTGCACCCACGGTGCACCGACGATACCCGACGCCCCGACGCAGGATGCCGCCCCGCGCCGTCTCCAGCACCGCGACGTCTACCGAAGAGTCTCTCAAGATCATCCGCGCCGCCGTTGGCCCGGTCATGTCGCCTTCGACCGTCAATCGTCCGTCGATGTAGACGCCATCGGTGGTAGCCAAGCCGACCTTGTGCTGAGCCATCTTGCAAATCTGGGCCACCATCCGCGTGGTCGTCGTCTTGCCGTTGGTTCCCGTGATGGAGGCGATCGGGATGCGACTCGGACTGCCAGGGGGGAACAGCATGTCCATCACCGGGCCAGCGACATCACGGGCATCTCCTTTGCTCGGTGCAACGTGCATACGGAAACCAGGCGCAGCGTTTACCTCACAGATCGCGCCACCGGTCTCCTTGAAGGACTGCGAAATATCAGAAGTGAGGAAGTCCACACCACCGACGTCAAGACCAATTGCCTTCACCGACCTCACCGCCATTTCAACATTGTCCGGGTGCACGATGTTGGTGACGTCCTCCGCGGTGCCACCGGTTGAGAGGTTGCCCGTCGACCTGAGGGGTACGACGACCCCATTGTCCGGCACCGACTCATGATTCAAGCCCTTCTGCTCGAGCAGACGCTCGGCCTGGTGATCAAACTCGAGACGTGTCAGGATCTTCTCGTGCCCAATACCTCGGCGTGGATCTTCGTTCACGGTAGCCACCAACTCCTCGATGGTGTGCTTGCCGTCGCCAACCACGTGCCCGGGGACCCGCTTCGCAACCGAGATGAGACAACCGTCAACCACCAACATCCGATGGTCCTCACCGTGGATGAAGCTCTCAACCAGGATCGTACGACCGCGCTTGCGCGCGTAGTCGAAGGCAACTCGAACCTCCTCCTCCGTCATCAGGTTGATCGACACACCCCGACCGTGGTTCGCATCGAGTGGCTTGACCACTACGGGATACCCGATGCGGCGTGCTGCTCGTACCGCACGCTCGACGTCGTAGACCATCTCCTGCCGCGGAACCGGCAACCCCAGGTCACCGAGGATACGATTGGTCTCCTCCTTGTCGGACGCAATCTCGACCGCGATGTGACGGGTCTCACTGGTGACAGTTGCCTGGATTCGGCGTTGGTGGCAACCGTGACCAAACTGTACAAGGCTGTACTTGTTGAGGCGCAACCAGGGAATGTCACGCTCCTCGGCAGCCTTGACCAATGAGGCAGTGCTCGGCCCCAACGCGCGACGCTGGGCAAACCGGATGAATTCATCCCGCTCCACAACGAAATCGAATCCCTCGGGGACAGCATCCTCACCGCTCGGCTTCAACTCTTCAGGCAGCAGGGAATGCAACAGCGTGAGCGCGAGACGTCCTGCTTCGACGCCAACCTCCTCATCCTCATATTCGTAGACGACGTCGTAAACGCCGGTCTCTCCGGCGGAACGCGTCTTGCCAAAGGTCACGCTGAGGCCAGCGACATTCTGCAGTTCAATCGCCACGTGCTCCAACACATGCCCGAGCCAGGTGCCCTCGTCTTCATTCAGGCGGCGGACAAACCCGCCGGGCTCACCGTAAGAACAGCCGTGCTCGGCAAGGCCGGGGAGGGCCTCGACCAGACCACCAGTGAACTTCTCGCCGAGCCGTGCACTGGGCCAGGCCTCAAGTTCCTGCAAATCGAGTACGAGACGTATGACGCGGAAATTGGCGTAACGGTTCGGTCCGACATAAACCGACGTAGCGGTGATGCGCATGGTTGCTATCTCCTTGACTACTTACGGGCGCCCGGGAACGCCTCGCGAGTTCGCAGATTATAGCGCCCGCCATCCACAAGAATGTGCAAGCGAACCCCGATTATACTCACCGGGTCGGCTCGATTGGCAGAGTCCATCGACGAGTAGTCGACATCCGCAGGATCTACCACCGTGATCGCCCCGCTGCCAGCGATCTCAATGGTGTCATCTGGGGCGATGATGGCCGCGGTGTCTTCGTCCAGTCCCACACCGATCGATGACGGGTTGTAGGCAAGCGCCGACAACAACCGCCCCAGACGGTCGCGCTGACGGAAGTGCTGGTCGACGATCAGGTCCTCAACAATGCCCAGGCCGGGCGCCAGGGTCACCATGTCCGTATGCGGCGTCGCTCCCTCGTCACCGAAGGCGATCATGTGCTGGGACATGATCGCCGCGCCGGCGGATGTCCCGGCTATGTGTAGGAAACCCTGACGGTTCCGGTCGCGCAGCATCTCGGCCACCGGGGTGCCCCCGAGCGTCGTCGAGAGACGCAATTGGTTTCCACCCGTCAAGAAGACGCCGTCGGCCGACTTGAGTACCTCCAGCCAACTCTCCCGGTGACAATCCGAGCGCTCTTGAAAGGCCAGCGACCGGGCTTCCCGCGCCCCCAGGTCCTTGAACAACTTCTCGTATTCGCGGCCGGTTTCCCGCAACTTCGACGCGGTCGGAATGATCACGATGCGTGCCGCGGGGCCGCCACAGAAATCAACGAAACGCCGCAGGATCGCTGGGTCCCGAACCCGTTCCTCGGCACCTCCGATGGGTACGATGTAACCGCGCTTAGAAGTCTCGCTCTCCAAACCTGCTGCTACCTATCTTCAAAAGTACCGAGAACAACGGGCTTGCGATCGACGACCAGCCACCGCCCACGAGACATAACATCCGCGACCTGAGCCGTCTGGTCAAGAACGACGAGATCAGCATCAGATCCGACATCCAGGCGACCCTTGTTCGTAAGCCGCAACAAAGCCGCGACGTTGCTGGTAAACGCCGGCAGCACTTCCTCCAGGGCACAACCGTCAGCGAGCAGCCTCGCCAGCGTCGCAGAGAGCTCAGCAGGTGCTCCGACGTCCATGCCGACCGGCTGGCCCTCAGCATCAAAGCTCGGCATGCAACCACCCCCGTCGGAGCTGATCGTGATTCGATCCGGTGGGAGGTCCTCAGCCTGATACCGCTGCCAGGCCTCTGCAGCCGAGTATTCATCCGTACTGAGCACTGCGGCCGGGAACGCCGTCATATCGACGGTGCAGCCTTGTCTGACAAGATCGCAAGATTCCTCGAACAGTTCACGGCGCCGATTGCTGTGGGTTGGGTGGTACGTCCGCGCCGGGATCTCTGCCGTCGACAGGGCCTCACGGATCAATGCAAGACCGCGCTCGCCATCGCCAAGGTGCAGGTGCAGCACACCGGCCTTGCCAGTCATGATCCCTGCGACGTGTACATCACTTGCGATACGAAGGACTTCCTCGAGGGTCGGCTGGCTGGACCGATGATCACTGATCGCAATTTCGCCTGCACCGATGATGCGGTCCACATGCACGATGTCACTACGGACACAGCCGGTCAGGGTAGTCGGTGGAACATGGTAACCACCGGTGTAGCACCACGCATTGATGCCTTCGACGCACAGGGCACGGGCAGCGGCGACCAACGAACCGGTATCCCGGGTCACATCGTCAGTGCCCAACAGACCAACCACTGAGGTGATTCCAGCGGTGGTAAACCGACTCAGGGGCACCGGCGGCACCCGTGTCTCATAGCCACATTCTCCGCCACCCCCAGTGATGTGGGTGTGGCAATCGACCAGGCCCGGGATTGCGCGCCTGCCTTCGAGGTCCCGGATGCTGCACTCAAACTCCGACGGCAGTGCAGGCTGTCCCTCACCAATCCATACAATGCTCCCGGCGCAGATCAGGATCGAACGACGACCGATATACTCGGGACCATAGAGGTCGGCGTTGGTGAGGAGTTGAAACGGGAGGGAACGAGCGGGCACGGGCCTGCAAGCTAAGGGATCCGTCGACACCCTGTCCACTGCCGGTCAAGCGCCTGCCGTGAGTTCCGCCACTAGCAAGCCAGGTGTGGCTTCACGCGGCCCGACGCCCTAGCCTCCTTCTCATGGCACGGGCACTCGTCGATCTCAGCACCCTGGACCTGTCCCAGGACGTCATGGCGGACCAGGAAATCCGCTCAATGATCCCCCACGATCACGAATTCCGGCTGATCGACGGGGTCTGCCACCTCGACACCGAAGCCGGCCTGATCGTCGGCTACAAGGACTGGGCAGAGGACGCCTGGTGGGCCCGCGGCCACATTCCGGGCCGGCCGCTGATGCCGGGAGTGCTGATGGTCGAGGGCTGCGCCCAGATCAGCACGATCCTGATGAAGAAGATCGAGGGCTGGGGCAACGACAGGTTCATCGGCCTCGGGGGGCTCAACGACGTCCGTTTCCGCGGACAGGTCGAGCCACCGTGCCGGGTCCACTTCGTCTCTGTGGTCGGCACCCGCAGCGGCAACCGCATCGCGAAATACCCCAGCCAGTGCTTCCTGGACGGCAAGATGGTGATGCAGATGGAACTGATGGGCGTCCTGTTGTAGACCTCCTGGCTGGCGGTCAGCCCTGGGCTGGCCAGAACAAGCAGAATCCCCCAAGACAGAACGAGAACCAGCTTGCTCTACCAACGTCTGCGCGAACTCTACGATCAGCCGTTCCTTGACCTCGTCTCCCAGGCCAGGCAAGTACACGAGCGGCACTGGCCAACTGACGAGATCCAACTCTGCACCCTGCTGTCGATCAAGACCGGCGCCTGCCCCGAGGACTGCAAGTACTGTTCGCAGTCCGTCCACAATGAAACCGGCATCGAGTCCACGGACTTGATGGACGTCGAGGAGGTTCGGCGGCAGGCGCGCATCGCCAAGGACGCTGGATCGGGACGCTTCTGCATGGGCGCTGGCTGGCGTGAGCCGCGCGACGATGCGGAGTTCGAACAAGTGTTGGCGATGGTACGCGAAGTCCGGGAGCTCGGAATGGAAGCCTGCGTAACTCTCGGCATGCTGAATCAGGATCAAGCCCAGCGCCTGAAGGACGCCGGACTCACCTCATACAACCACAACATCGACACGTCCCCCGAGTACTACGACTCGGTGATCACTACCCGGACCTTTGAGGACCGCATCGAGACTCTGCGCAATGTCAGCCAGGCCGATCTCAAGGTCTGCTCCGGTGGGATTCTCGGTCTCGGCGAATCGATCGATGACCGCCTACGGATGCTCGAGGTCCTCAGCGAACTCGATCCCCAACCCGAGTCGGTCCCGATCAACCGGCTGGTTCCGATCGAGGGGACACCCTTGGAAGGCAACCAACCCGTCGATGCTTTCGAGATGTGCCGGATCATCGCGCTCGCACGTATCTCGATACCCGGTGCGCGGGTGCGCCTGTCCGCAGGCCGGGAAGATCTCAGCGAAGAAGCCCAGACCTTGTGCTTCTTTGCCGGCGCCAATTCGATCTTCTACGGCGAGCGCCTGCTGACGACCGGCAACGTCACCGAGGATCGCGACCTGAGCCTGATCGAGAAGCTCGGGCTGAAAGCACAAACAGACGCTCGCGAAGCACAGCGCGAATCGGACCCGGAACCGGTCCAATGACTCCGCCTGCCGATCCGCGGGAACGATTCCTGGAGTCGGTGCGCGGACGGCTGACGGAGCTCCGAGATATCGGCCGCGGACGGGAATTGCGCGTCTTGCCGGGGATCGACTTCTCCTCCAATGACTACCTGGGCTTGGCGCAGCAAGAGCAGCAGACCAGTTTCGCCGGTAGTACCGGTTCTCGACTCCTATCCGGTCACTCCCATAGCTGGGAACAGTGTGAAGACCTCCTGGCTGCCTGGCACTCACCCGATGGAACGCGGCGTGCGCTGTACTTCCCATCCGGCTACGTCGCGAACGAGGGCCTGCTTTCGACCCTGATCAACCGCCAAGATCATGTGTTCTCGGATGCCCTCAATCACGGATCGATCATCGATGGACTACGTCTGTCGCGCGCCAATGTACAGGTCTTCCCCCACCAGGATCTCACGGCATTGAGCCAAGGTCTGAGCCAGGCGCCATCGAGCGGACGACGGTTCGTGGTAACCGAGAGTCTGTTCGGCATGGACGGTGACCGGACAGACCTGCCAGAAATCGCGGCAGTGTGTCAGGAACATGGCGCACTGTTGATCGTCGACGAAGCCCACGCAACCGGCTGCTACGGGCCGACCGGTGCTGGGCTGATCGAGGCCAGCAACACCCGAGACCAGGTGTTTGCTTCGGTACACACCTGCGGAAAGGCCCTGGGTACACACGGGGGCTACGTGA
>JAYZDB010000129.1:0-16814 GCA_036338025.1 Planctomycetota bacterium | reverse complement strand
TCGCGGACACTCAGAAACCCAAGGTGATCCTGCACCCAGGTACGAGTCGCTTCGCAGCGTTCAAGCGCTGGCCGATCCAGAACTTCGTTGAATTGGCTCGGCGCTTGCGCTCCCAGCAGATCAGCGTCGCAATGAGCTACGGGCCGGGTGAGATAGAGCTGTTTCGAACCGCCAAGGCAGCTGTTCCTGACCTCATCGAAATCGATGGGCCGAGCCTCGGTCTGCTGGGTCTGGGCCAGGCCATGCGACAGGCAGACGTAGTGGTCGCTGCCGACACCGGTCCGCTGCACATCGCAGCTGGCGTCGGCACCCGGGTGGTGGCACTGTTCGGACCAAAGGACAGCAAACTCTACGGTCCGCGTGGGGAAGGCCACCTCGTTCTACAGCATGACGTGCCGTGCCGGCCGTGCAAACTGCGCACCTGTCCATCCCCACAGTGCGTGCTCGGGATCCAGGTGCAGCAGGTCGAACACGCCGTCGGGGAGTTGACCCAAGGGTGAGCGAGTCTGCCGCGCCGCAACCGCCCGAGGTCGTCGTCATCAGGCACGCCCGCGAGCGGATCAGCAAGTGCTCCCTGCGGCACCTTCACGATCGGCCCGGTTTCACCTTCCACAAGGCGATCAAGCAGTTCGAGTATGACGCATCGGGCTACCTGGAACTCGCGGTGGACGCCGAACCGCTCACCATCGCGGACCAGGACCGGCCTCTGCTCCTGCTCGACAGCACCTGGCGGCTGCTCGATGAACTACGCAGCTGCGTGACTGGTGAGACCGTCCGACGGTCGATCCCGAGCCAGGTCAAGACCGCCTACCCTCGCAGCAGCCGCTACTACGAGGATCCCGACGGCGGGCTCGCCTCAATCGAGGCGCTGTATGTCGCCTTGACGGTCCTCGGCTACGAAGATGAAACCCTGTTGGACGGCTACCACTGGAAGGAAGAGTTCCTGTCCGGCTACCGGACAGGAACCTGATCGCCAACTCACGCCTGCGGTTTCATGGCACCGAGGCGTCGCGCCCAGGCAGGGCAGAGACAATCGATCAGCGATTGTCCAAGAAGAAGGTGCCGGTCAAGAAGTGCGATTCGTCTGTTCCAGACAGCTGACGGATACCCAATCCGCTGTCCCAAACGTAGAGATCGTAATTCGAATAGGGACCCCGGCGAGAAAACACCAGTCCGTCACCTACCGCTGTACTGACAACAAACCTCTCATCGGAAGCATTCGCAGTGACAAGCTCGAGCGCGTCGACATCTTCACGCCAAACGTGCAGGTCTCCCTGAGCCGAAACGGTGGTCTGTACGACGAAGTCCATGCCGTTATGCATGGTCCCAGCGAAGATGCCGTTGGCCGCTACGGGCTTGTGGTTGTTGCTCACATCCCAGCGTTGCAGCCCACTTCCAGCCCTCAGGTAGACCACGTTTCCCCCGTTGAGCGAGGTCACGAAGGTCAGCGCCGCTCCTCCACCGGTATCGGCAGCGAGCAAGGTGGCGGTGCCATCGTCGTAGATATACAGGTAGTTGTTGTCACGGAACATGACTACGTCATCAACCGCGGTGATCGCCTGGAAGACGTCCTTCTCGCCGGTCTTGGAAAGATCTTCATCGGAGCCACCAACCGTCTTGGAGTGAATGTCCCAATCCGTGCTCGAAACCTGGTGGGTGTAGACGATCTTCCCATTGCTGGTGGTGCCGTGGAAGACATCGGGGACATCACTGTTTGCTGCCACGGTCGTGGTCGTCATGGCCGCCGAATCCCAGTAGTAGAGATTGGAGTCCGTAGCGCTCACTGTTTCCGTAAAGACAACCTGACCACCTGGCATCGATGCATTGAATGTCAGGGTGCGGTCCTGGAACCCGGCGGTGTGAACATCCGTCGCAACCTGGGCAAAGCCAACGCCTGGCTTGTAGAACCAGAGGTCGACATCATCCGCGCCCTCGTCCCGGGAAAACACCACACCACCACCCGGAACGACACCGACGATCACTTCGTTCTGGCTACCCGTCGCGACAGCGACAAGCTGGTCCGTGGATGGATGGTAGACGTAGACATCACGCTGCGTGGTAGGTCCACTCTCGAAGTAGACATCGTCGTTTGAGTCGACATTCACATTGCGCTCGTGCACATCCTTGACGGCACTGATCACGCGAGTCAGTTGCGTGACCACGTTGTAGATGTAGAGATTCGTATCTGTCGCAGAACAGCAGGAGAAGATGATGCGGCGGTCCGAAGTCTCACCTTCGTACATTTCATGCGTTTGGAAGTTCGGGTCATCTCCGAGCCTGACGGTGCCTGGGTTGAACGCGTCATATACGTACAGGTCAGTCTGGACACCATGGGTCCGCTCGTAAACGACTTGACCGTGACGGAGTCCCGACTTGTAGGTATCGACGTACCCAGGAGAGTTCGAAACAACGAGGAACTGTGGCGAGTAGAGTTGGTCCGACTCCCACTCTCTTGCCCTGGTCACTGTCGATCGGTCGAGCAGCACCAGGCTCGTGCCCGCCTGGATTACTGCCTGGTGGCCCGTCTCGACCATGACGACGAAGGAGAGGTCCGTGCTACCCTGACCATTGGACACATTGACGTTGACGGTCTTGGAACCAACAGTGTCGAAGACATGGTGGTAGACACCACCGATGACCACGCCACCACCCTCGCTGACATCAAAGGTGAGGTCCTCGCCATTCGGGTCGGTCACCCACTCCTCCAGGTCCAAGGAGAACGCTGCTCCGCCCTCCGAATTCTGGTCCGGGATCGTCGCAACGCGGGGGTCCTTGCCAGCGTTGTCAGTACGGGAATTACAAGAACTCAAAGTCACCGCACAGACTGCTGCGGTGACGAAACTCAGACGGCGAAACCAGGTCAATCCAGACATAATGCTCCTTGCGTTCGATGTGGAGGAGTCATCGGCGCAAGACGCAGGCCGGGTTGAGGCAATTCGGCGAGCATCCGGATCAGGGACGCTACGGGACCCCTAGGCCGGCCGCTGGCCCGGCGCTCAGCCCGGTGGCATGGGGCTGTGCTCAGCCCCTGGACCTGCTCCGGGACTTGCGTCTGGGCCGGAACAGGTGATCGAACACCTGGGCAAACACATCCACGTAGCAGAACCGGACACCCTTGATGACGTCGCCCTTGAGTTCCGCGACGTCGCGACGGTTTTCTGAGGGCAGGATCACCTGCCTGATTCCCAGGCGTTGCGCCGCGATCACCTTCTCCCGAACCCCACCGATTGCCAGAACCTCGCCCATCAGGGTCAACTCACCAGTCATCGCAACCTCGGGTGCTACCTGCTCGCCGCGTAACGCCGATACCATGGCGCTGGCGATGGCGATTCCGGCACTCGGCCCGTCCTTCGGTATGGCGCCAGCCGGGAAGTGGACATGGAAGTCTGTCTTGTCGAGGGTGGCCATATCCAATTCGAATCGTTCGCAGTGGCTGCGCAGGAACCCCAGGGCGATCCGACAAGACTCGGACATCACGTCACCCAGGCTACCGGTCAAGGTGAGGTTTCCCTGGCCGGGCGTAACGGCCACCTCGATGAACAGGACATCGCCACCATGTGGAGTCCAGGCGAGTCCCTGGATCACACCTGGCCCCCGCACCTGACGCTTGGCGTCCTCGGGGAACCGGGCTGGCCCGAGCAAGCGCTTCAAGTCCGTCTGCTTGGTGCGACCCGGCACCTTGCGCCGGCTAGCGACTGCCACTGCGGCCTTCCGACAAGCCGCCTGGATAGATTTTTCGAGACCTCGAACCCCAGCCTCCCGGGTGTACTCGAGGATCATCTTCTTGAGCACGGCGGCGCTAAACGAGATGTGCTTGCCAAGCAAGCCGTGCCGTTCAACTTGCTTCGGAACGAGGTGACGCCGGCCGATCTCGACCTTCTCGGCCAACAGATAACCCGGCAATTCGATCACCTCCATCCGATCCTGCAGTGCATCGGGAATCTCCGAGAGCACGTTGGCGGTGGCCAGGAACATCACATTCGAGAGGTCAAACGGGATATCCAGGTAGTGATCGAGGAACTGGTGGTTTTGCTCGGGATCCAAGACCTCGAGCAAAGCAGACGATGGATCGCCACGGAAATCGCTGCCGAGCTTGTCGACCTCGTCCAGCATCACCACCGGATTGTTCGAACCGCTGGCCTTCAAGCCTTGCAGGATGCGACCCGGCATGGCGCCGATGTAGGTCCTGCGATGCCCCTTGATCTCGGCCTCGTCCCGCATTCCGCCGAGTGAAAACCGCCAAAATTCGCGCCCCATCGCGCGGGCGATGCTGCGACCCAGGCTGGTCTTGCCGACTCCGGGGGGGCCCGAAAAACAGAGGATCGAGCCTTGGTGTCCAGGCTTGATCTTGCGCACCGCCAGAAACTCCAGGATCCGGTTCTTGACGTCATCCAGCCCGTAGTGATCCTCGTCGAGGATCTCACGGGCCTGCTTGAGATCACGGCTATCCTCCGTGCTTACCGACCACGGCAAGGTGACGAGCCAGTCGAGGTAGTTACGAACTACGCTGTATTCACCGGACTCTACCGGCGTTGTGCGCAATCGGTTGAGCTCCTCCTCGGCACGCAATCGTGCGTATTCCGGCATGTCCGCCGACTCGATGGCCTGCTCAAAGCGTTGGATCTCGGCCTGCCGAACATCCTTCTCTTCACCGAGTTCCCGCTGGATGATCTTGATCTGTTCCCGCAAGAAGTACTCTTTCTGCGCCCGCTCGGTCTTCTCCCTGATCTCCTCCTGGATGCTGTTGCCAAGTTCCGCGAGTTCCAACTCGCTCATGACGAGTTCGAGGGCGATTTTGACCCTTTGCTCGACATCAATCGCCGCTAGCAAGCGCTGACGGGAGTCAAAGTCCTTGATGAAGTAGCTGCCGGTGAAGTCCGCCAACTGGTCGGCCTGCTCGATATTGAGCACCGCCGTGGTGAAGTCTGCGCCGTATTGATCAGAGACCTCGACCATCCGACGCAAGTTGTCGGACAAGGCTCGGAACATCGCCTCCCCCCGCTTTCCGGCGATCGGGATGTCGACCAGTACCTTGGTGCGCGCCACCAGCAGCGGCCGCTTACGACGCAAGAAGCGCACCACTCGTGCACGTGCCATACCCTGTGCCATGGCGGTGGAGTTGCCATCCGGCAGCTTCAGGGTCTTCACGATGCGGGCGATCACGCCGGTGTCATAGAAGTCCTTGGGCCCTGGGTCGTCCTGCCCTGGATCCTTCTGAGCCAGCAAGAGAACGTAGCCATGCTGGGCCTCAGCCTGCGAAACCACGTCACGTGCGCGGTCCGTGTCCAAAAGGACCGGCATCATCAGGTTGGGAAATGGGACGGTCTGCCGCAGCGGGAACACCATCATGGTGTCCGGCAATTCCTGGGTAACCGCCAGGCCAGCAGATGGCTCAGCACCTTCGATCGTAATGCTGGCGAAGGGAAGCGCTTCGTGGTCTTCTTGGTTCATCAATGGCGGACTCCCCCGTGGGGACTGGGACGAGGATATACGACCAAACTGGGCTGGGAATACCCAATTTGTGGCGGCGCTCCGACCCGCTCAGGTCAGGCATTTACCAGACCACGGCAGCGCTTCGAGCTCCCAAAAAGGGCTTGATCAGCGGCACAGCGACAAGCTCCTGGGATCCACCCACGACGAAGAAAGGTGGTCCCAGGAGCCGCCCCTGCCTGCCCCGGAATGAGGCGACTCCCGAAACCGAAATCGTCTGGCGGCACACCGGGCCACGACCTCCCAAGGCTGCCGTAACCCGCGCGAGAACGGGAATTCCGAGCGCAGCTGGTCGCGGGGTGGGTCCCGGGGATGCTGCGGTCAGATCGTCCTCTGGACCCACTTGCCCTGGCAGCGGTCCAGAGGGGACAGCTTGATCGCGCAAATCGCCGGTTCTCTCGGCCTGGGGCCCGGGGCTCCCGGACTCAGACGTCCGCGGCCTGCGCCAGGACTCTCTCAAACAGGGCGACCGCGTGCTGATCCGTCTGCCCCAAACCGCCGAGATCCAGGATCTTCCGACGTAGCCTTGGACCCGAACCACGCAGGGGGTGCCCCAGCAGAGCCCGACGGGCCGCCGCCGCCACGGCCATGGTCGCTGGACAACCCTGCGCGCGCCAGGCGAGCTCGGCAATCAGGCCATCGCAGACCCGCAGATCCACCTCGATCAGGTCTCCGCACACTGGATGCTCGGAGCACACCGTCACCACATCCACGCCACTGAGTACGCCAGCACCATCTGCCGCCAACATCACCTGCCGCAGCGCATCCGTCATCATGATGGCACCACCAGCCCTGGCTAGTAGGACCAGAACTCGTTTTGGATGAACTGGCAGGCCTGGCAGAAGACCGCCATCAGAACCAGACCGACCACAACCCTGAGCCGTCTACCGGTGTCAGTTGGCTTCATTCGTCAAAGACCTCCTGGGCCCACATATCGGCAAAATCTTCACGGCGCCGGATCAACCCAGCGTGATCCCCACTCACCAACACCTCCGCTGGTCGGCGTCGTGAGTTGTAGTTGGAGGACATGCTGAAACCGTAAGCGCCAGCCGCAAACACCGCCAGCCGATCCCCACCGGCCACCGGACAAAGTTCACGACGCTTGGCGAGAAAGTCGGCACTCTCACAGACTGGCCCGACGATGTCACACGGAACAGGATCATCGCCGGAGCCCGGCTCGACCAGGGGAGCGATGGGGTGCTCAGCCCCGTACAGTGCCGGCCTCAGCAGATCGTTCATCGCCGCATCTACCAGCACGAAACGGTTGCCTCCTGAATTCTTGTTGCCGAGCACCTCGGTTACCAGGATGCCAGCGTCAGCCACCAGGAACCGGCCAGGTTCGAGGATCGGTACCAACCCGCGCTCTTTCAATCGCGGCACCATGGCCTGGCCGAGCTCCGCCACATCGAGCATGCCCTGACCATCCCCATAGCTGATACCAAAGCCGCCGCCGCAGTCGTAATACTTCACCTGTTCACGTCGTACCACCGCGCCGTCCATGAACTCGAAGACACGGTCAAGCGCTTGCAGGTACGGATCTGCACTGCGCAGCAGGGAGCCAAGGTGTACGTGATAACCCTCCAATCGTACGTGGGGAGACTGCGCAATCGCCTCCACGACACCAGCAGCGACATCCAGGCTGAGCCCAAATTTGTTGTGATACCGACCCGTGCTGATGTACTCGTGGGTGTCGGTCTCAACATCCACGTTCAGGCGGACGGCGACCGGCACCTCGCGACCCACCTCAGCGCCCATCCGCTCGAGGATCGGAAGTTCGTGCGCAGACTCGAGGTTGAAGAGCATGATGCCAGCCTGCAGACCCTCTCGAATCTCCCAATCTGCCTTGGCCACGCCGGCGAACACCGCCCGATCGACCGGTACGCCTGCCGCCCGCAGACGGCGCAATTCTCCGCCACTGACCAGATCGAATCCGGTGCCGAGTTCGGCGAACAAGCGCAGGACCGACAGGTTGCTGTTGCTCTTGACTGCGAAGCAAACATGAGCATCCGGCCCGAAAGCTGCGCGGAGCACTTCAATGCGCTGCGCCATGGCAGCCCGACTGTAGACATACAGAGGCGTACCGAATTCGTCCGCGAGGCGACCTACATCGACTCCTTCGCAGTGCAGTGCACCGTCGACATACACGAAGTGCTCGGAATCGAACTTCGGATCCATGTCGGAAGCCTCAGGGACGAGGGCACGTGCCGCAACCCGAAAGTCCTGGCGATTCGGTTCAGTTGTTGGCCGACGACAAGCGACTCTTCAACCGCGACAACACACGCCCGTGAATCTGGCAGATCCGGGAAGCGGAGAGGTGGAGCTTGCTGGCAACCTCACGGCCCGTCAGCCCCTCTAGGTAGTGCAGTCGCAAAACCTTCCATTCAATCGGCTGCAGGGCAGACTCGATCTTCTCCATCAACTCTCGTCGGTTGATCGCCTCGATCGGCGGTTCCTGGTCGGTGTCCGCAAGAAGGCCGAGGATATCGACCTCCCGGCCCTCTTCCCAATCTGGATCCCCAACCCGCTTGGGCATGTTGTAGGCCGGCGATTCACAGCTGAAGAACCGACGCAGTCTGGACTCCGAGACCCCCAGGTGCTCGGCCAGCTCAGCATCCGATGGGTCACGATCCAGCGTCGTCCGCAGCCGACTTACGGCCTCCTCACGCTTGCGCAGACGGGTACGATACAGGCGGGGCAGGTAGTCCATGTTGCGAAGTTCATCCAACATGGCGCCGCGGACCCGGATTTTCATGAATGGCACGAAATGATCCCCACGCTCCTCGCGGTAGTTCTCGATTGCCTGGATCATGCCCCACATGCCGGCGTGGACGAGATCCTGCACGTCGACGGAACGCGGCAAGCGCATGCTCAAGCCACGCGCCATCTCCTCGACGGTCTTGCGCTTCCGTTCGATCAGCGAGTTCCTGATCTTGACGGAATGGTTGCGTCGATACTTTGCGAGCAACAGTTCATCGGTCCGATCGTCGTTGCCGGGCTTGGGGTCTACCGCCTCAGAAGGTCTGGCGCTGCCGTCAGAGCGGTTCCTGGAGTTTTGTCCTGCAATTCTCACGACATCCACCCATCTACCTCGTCCGGTCTGTGCCCGACGTGTTGACCTGTCCAACTCGACCACTCACCTACGACCAGTCCGCAGGTTTCCGGCTCAGGTGCCCGAGTGATCACGTGTATCGCTACCATTCCAGAAGACGAAGAAAACCTCGTCACTCGAACTGCCCACAGACTGTTAGCAGTTCTCAACTGAGCCGGAGTCTACTCCCGTTTGCGACACATGCAATCATGTGCTTCATGAGATCTCCCGTGAACCGCAATAGTTTTTTTAAAAGCATTGCACATCGCAGCACGAGAGTACCGACTCTCACCAGTCGATTCACTTCACCAAATCAAGCATCGACGTCATCGATTCCCAGTCCGAGATCACCGAGCACCGCGCGTTCCGCAACGCGCATGGCCGCACGATCCCCGGGTTCGACGTCATCGTATCCACACGCATGTAGAATGCCGTGAGTAACATAGAGCGCCAATTCGGCCTCGACAGCGTGCCCTCGCTCGAGCGCTTGCTGCCGTGCCCGCTCAACACTCACAACCACATCAACTCCCCCATCGAGTTCGAATGAGAGCACGTCGGTGGCAGATGGATCACCGAGAAACTCCCCATGGATCCGACCGATCTCTGCGTCATCAGTCAGCAACAACGACACCGGCATGTGCGGACGCTCTACATGGGCGAGCACAACACTCACCACGCGACCCAGGAAGTCTGGATCGGTGGCCGGGACAAACTGATCGCGTATCTCTAGTTGAAACGAATCGTCGGGTAGCGGGTCCGACGGCACCGGGTCAGCCTTTCTCGCTGTAGGCAGCGAGGATCCGTTGTACGATCTGGTGGCGCACGATATCTTCGCGGCTCAGCTTGCTGACCCGTATTCCGGCAACGGACTTCAGCCGGCGTATCGCATCGATCAATCCGGACTGCACACCCTGTGGCAGATCGATCTGGCTCGGGTCGCCAGTCACCACCATTTTCGAATGCTCACCGAGCCGGGTGAGGAACATCATCATCTGTGGAATGGTGGTGTTCTGCGCCTCGTCGAGAATGACGTAGGCCTGATTCAGCGTCCTGCCACGCATGTACGCAAGCGGACAGATCTCGATGACCTCGGTCTCAAGGTAACGCTCACGCTGACCAGGTTCGAGCAGGTCCTGCAAGGCGTCGTAGATCGGACGCATGTAAGGATCCACCTTGGCCTGAAAGTCGCCGGGCAAGAACCCGAGTTTTTCGCCAGCCTCCACCGCCGGCCGCACCAGCACGATTCGTCGCACCTCGCCAGCCTTGGCAGCGCGCACTGCCTCTGCCACTGCCAGGTAGGTCTTGCCGGTACCCGCCGGACCGACAGCGAACACCACGTCGTTGTCGGCGAGGTCACGCAGATACCTGGCCTGTCCCTCGGTCCGCGCCTGGACCCTGGTCGTCACGTGGTTCGCAAGCCGTCCGTCGGCAGCACCTGCCACCATCGTTCCAGTGATGTCCGCAACGCGCAGTTGCTCCCCGATCTCCGCCGATGGGACCTGCTCACCGGCGCGCAGCTTCTCGAGATTCTCCTCGAGCACCTTGCGGACCAGGCCAACCTCACGGGGTTCGCCCATCAGTCTGAGGCCGCCCTCGCGGGTCAGGAGATGCACACCATGTAGATCCAGGATCAGTCGGGCATTGCCATCCAAAGGTCCCAGCAGGGCTCGCGCCTCCTCGATATTCTCAAGGGGGATGTCTTCGCCGGGTAGGGGTTCGTCTTTCAAGTCTGGATCGTCAGAATGAGGAGATAGGCCGGGAAGGAAAATAGCAGACTGTCGGTCAGATCAAGAACCCCTCCATGTGCCGGGAGCATCCTGGAAGAATCCTTGACCTTGCAACGGCGCTTGAGAAGCGACTCGACCAGGTCACCGATCTGAGCCGTGCAGTTGAGCATGATCCCGATCAGGATCGCGCCCAACAATGTTACATCGAGGCCCCCTACGATTGGGTCAGCATTGCCGGTGACCTTCTCGACTTCCTGGAACAGGAGGATCGGGCTCAACCATACAGCCATCCCACACGACGCCAGGAGGCTGCCCACGGAACCCTGGATGGTCTTGCCAGGACTGATGTGGGGAATGAGTTTGTGACGCCCAAAAGCCATCCCGAACAGATAGCCACCGATGTCCCCGAATTTGCAGACCAGGACCACAAAAAACAACGACTCGACATGACGCAGCGCGATGCCCTGCGCCAAGTACATCGGCCAGGCCAGCAAGATGAAACCCAGCAGGGTGCCGCCCATTTCCTCCAATCCCTTGCCCATTCTCCGGGGCGCCAGCCCTCGGAGCGCCAGCGGAAATAGCAACGCCATCGTCCCGATCACCGGCGGGTAGAGTTCCCTGTCGATGGCTGTCCATCCAAAGAAGAAGGCCGATGCGTGCAGCGCGAGGGTGACGAGCATCAACAAGCCCGCCGCCACCGGGAACCCCGCCTGTCGAAACATCCCGGTGAATTCTGCTACCGCCGCCACCGACAACAAGGCGAGCACGGCAGCTGACGCGTAGCCCTGTGTCCCGTGGGTGTCCGAGTAGTAGAGCCCAGCGGTAATGAGCAACAAGATCGGTCCGATGATGAAGCGGGTGCCGAGTTCGCTCTTGCCCATATCGCTGACCGTTAGGGTTTCACCGCGCCAAATTTGCGGGTGCGCTTGCCAAACTCAAGGAACGCCTCCCAGAGGTGTTCCTTGCGAAAGTCTGGCCAGCAGACGTCGGTAACGTAGATCTCAGCATAGCTGATCTGCCACAGCAGGAAGTTGCTGACCCGCATCTCGCTGGCGGTACGAACCAACAAGTCAGGGTCCGGAAGGTGCGGTTGGTAAAGGTAGTGGGATATCAAGGCTTCGTCGATGTCCTCGGGAGCGAGGCTACCACTACGCACCGCCTCGGCAATCGCACTGACTGCATCGGTGAGTTCGGCCCGCCCGCCGTACGAAATCGCCAAGCACAGGGTCATCCCGCCGTTATCTTTCGACATCTCAATGGTCCGGTCCAACTCTGCCAGGACAGCATCCGGTATGCGGTCGCGCCGGCCGGCGTGCACCAGGCGAATGTCGTTCCGCATCAGGTTGTCGCGCTCCTTCACCAGGAAGCGCTTGAGCAGTCCCATCAGGAACTTGATCTCGATCCGCGGCCGCTGCCAATTCTCTTCGGAGAACGCGTACAGAGTCAGTGCCTCGACCCCGAGTTCCGCGCACTGTTCCACTGTCTCACGAACCGCAGTGGCACCGCGCTCGTGCCCCATGACCCGCTCGAACCCTCGCTCCCGCGCCCAACGCCCGTTGCCGTCCATGATGATGGCAACCGACCTGGGCACCGTCAGATCCGGGGGTGGTTGCGATGGCTTGGCTTGGCTCACTTCCGAATGACCTGGTCGCGGCCGGGGCCTACCGAGACCACGGCGGATGAGATACCGATGAGTCGCTCGATCTCCTCGACATAATCACGGGCGGCAGCCGGCAGATCCTCGAACCTCCGGACTCCGGTGACATCTTCGGAGAAGCCCGGCAACTCCTGATAGACAGGTTCTACCTTGTCGAGGTCGAAGGCCGGAAAACAATCGGTCGTACTGCCATCTGCCAGGCGGTAGGCCGTGCAGACGGGCAGCGGATCGAAGCCGGAAAGTACATCGAGGTTCGTCATCACCATCTTGTCGGCACCGGCAACGTCGACTGCATACCGCACCGCCACAGCGTCGAACCAGCCGCAGCGTCGCGGCCGCCCAGTCGTGGATCCAAACTCATTACCTGCCTCGCGCAAGCGGTTGGCCATGTCGCCTTCGAGCTCCGTGGGGAATGGCCCCTCGCCCACACGCGTCGCATACGCCTTCACGACACCATGCGTGGTACCGATGGTCGCTGGTGCCATGCCGGTCCCCGAGGCGATCCCGCAGGTGGAGGCATTGGAGGAGGTGACAAAGGGATAGGTGCCGTGATCCACATCCAGAAGCACGCCCTGGGCCCCCTCCATCAAGATCTTTCGCCCATCCCGAACCGCACGGCGAAGCAGCAGACCGGTATCCACAATGCCAGCCGCGAACTGCTCGCCGAGCATCAGCAGGTCGTGATGCAGTTCGTCGGCATTGATCGGTCCGAGACCGAAGGCCTCGAGCACCGGGTTCTTTTCGGCGAGCAAACGCGCAATGCCGAGGCGCAGGTTGTCGGGGCGGATGAGGTCTCCCATGCGCAGGCCCAGCCGGCTGGCACGGTCCCCATAGGTAGGACCGATCCCCCGACCTGTAGTGCCGATCTTGCCGGTTCCACGCATCGACTCGGCGGCGCAGTCCAGTTGGCGATGCGACGGCAGGATGACGTGACAGCGCTCGGAGATCATGAGGTTCTCACCGAGCCGGAGATCGAAGCCGCTCGCACGCAAGCTCGCCAACTCCTCGGCCAGGTGGAACGGATCGATCACAACCCCGTTGGCAATGACGTTGGTGACCAACGGCCGTCGAATTCCACACGGCACAAGGTGCAGAACCATCCGTTCGCCCTCGTGCACAAGCGTGTGCCCGGCGTTGTGACCACCACCGTATCGGACGACGAATTCCGCGTCCTCGGAGAGCAGATCGATGATCTTGCCCTTGCCCTCATCGCCCCACAGGAGGCCGGTAACACAAGCTGTGGTCATGGATTGGCAGATGCCGAAAAGGTCGGAGCATAGCGTGGCCGTGCCAGGGAAGAAGTCCGATCTGCCGGTCTTATCTTTCGGTTTAGCGAATTCTTATTTCGGCCTATCGATATCGTGCTAAGCTGCCAGATTCCATGCCCCATCGACGCGCGATCCAGCTGCTCGAACCGTTTCGTGCCCGGGTCCTGCCCGGATTGCTGCGCAAGCTCCTGCTTTGGAAGGGCCTCGATCCGAACCGACACGCCGACCTGATCGAAGATCTATCCCAGGAGCTGTTCCTGGATTGCATCCAACACGGCGAGAAAATCGTCGGCTTGCCGGAGCGTGAACGCCACACCCGCTGGCTACGGCTGCTGGAACGGTGCGTGTATCGGCAGCACATCCGATCCGAACGGCGCCGCGACCATGACGTCGCGGTGGAATACGTCAGTACCGAAGGCGAGAGCCCCAGCCAGGTCGAGACGGATCCGGTCGACGCGTGTGGACTGGATCTCCCACCGACCCAGCGACACTTCCTTCGTCAGCTCCAGGGCAGCGCCGCCTATCTCAAGAACGGGAGAATCAACTCGCGCCAATCCGCTCTAAACCTCGGTCTTCGGGATGGCACCTTCAAGCACGCCTGGGGGGAGATCGCCGCCAACCTGGGATTCGACGACGAGTGCCTCGAATTCTGGCGCCAACGCCTGGTCGAGGCCCTGGTCGGGCTGGCCGCAGACCTGCTGCGGGATGCCCAGCTCGTACACGTGCACGGTGAGCCACGGCGTCGGCGTCCCGACCCCGCCGGTCGCATTCGACGCATCCGCAAACTGCGCGACGCGATTGGCAGCCGACCGTTGCCCGCTGATATCAAGTCCGTGCTGTCCCACTACCGCCGAGGCCACCTCCGCCGCTCGCCGCTCCTGATCCTGGGCGACGCTGCGTCTCTACGACCCGATTCCGCGGCGGTCCAACTGTGGCTATTCGAAGCCGCGCTGTCCGAAGGCAATCTGACCGCCGCCAGCCACGCCCTACGCGCGGCCCGGCACACCGACGCGGAACCCGTGCGGATCCTGTTGGCGCGTGCCCGTCTCTTGCAGTTCCGTGGACGAAGCGCCGCCGCCCGATGGCTCCTCGACCGGCATCCCCACCGCGATCCCCGCCTGCTCGCCGCCCGGCAGGCGCTGGCTGGCTGAATGAGCAACGCACCAGTGGCTAGTTGGCGAGCGCGCGTTCAAGAACGCCGGCCAGTTCCTCCTCGGCCCGAAGGTCCCCGGCAACGGGCGTGACCTCAGGAAGACCGCCATAGCCCAGGCGGGTGTAGCAAACCTCCACCAGGACCCGCAGTTGTTCGTCCTCGCCACGGTAGACGGTCGCGCGCCGGCGGCCCGGGGTGCCACCGCGTTGAAACAACGACCATTCGGTCTGCAGCCGGAACGACTCTTGATCCGACACCAACAGACCGCCGTAGCGGTCACGCAGGACAACAGCTACCTGCTCGAAATCGCCGCTGGTCAACGGTCTCGAGTGCGAAACCCGCGCTGGCTCATAGCCCACCGCACAAGCACCGAACCCACACCCAAGCACCAACCAGGCCATCACCTGGCAGCGTTTCATTCGCCGAGGCCTCCACCACCCGGCGTCTCGATACGAACCACATCGCCCGGATGCAGATGATGACTGCCCTTGGCCGGAACCGTCCGGCGCCGACCCTGGCGTTCGATCGAAACCCGGCCTGGCTTGCCGTCCCCACCGCCACGCAAACCGGACGGTCCGGCACCGTGTCGATCGGCAAACAGCGAGAGAATCAGCGGAGCAGTCACCTCGTATTCCTTGACGATCCCATCACCGCCGGACCACCTCGCCTTGCCACCCGAACCCCGACGCACCGTCAGGCGTCGTATACGAACCGGCGACTGTCGCTCCAACTCTTCGATCGGTGTGTTCCGGGTGTTGGTCATGTGGGTCTGCACAGCAGACGTGCCCGCATGGCCGGCGAGCGCTCCAGCGCCACCGGGCAAGGTCTCGTAGAACGCAAACTCACGATTGCCCATCGACACATTGCTCATCGTGCCGGCAGAACCCGCCGGCACGATCTCCGGAAGTACCTGCGCCACGGCGCGCAGGCAGACATCCACGAGTCGCTGGCTGGTCTCGACATTTCCTCCGGCAACCGGCGCGGGAGCCTGCGGCTCGACCAGCGTGCCCGGGGTGGTCTCGACCCGGATGCGCCGAAACAGGCCTTCGTTGGTCGGCAAGCGATCCGGACACAAGCAGCGCACCGTGTACACACAGGCGGCCAAGACGATGCTCCGATTGGCGTTGATGCCACCGGCGGCCTGACCATCGGTGGCCCGGAAGTCGAAGTGAAGGAGGCCCCGCTGCTTGCGCAAGGCCAGACGAATGACAAACGGGCCATTGCCCATACCATCATCTTCCATCGCGTCTTCGGACCGGTACTCGCCGTCGGGGATCGAGCGGAGAACACCCTTGACGATCTTCTCGCTGTAATCCATCAGGTGCGAGCAGTAGGCCATGGTGGTGGCTCGGCCCTGCTCTTCGACCAGTTGGCGCAAGCGTTGCTCGGCCAACAGCAAGGCTGCGTCCTGCGCCTGAAAGTCGACGATCCGTTCGTTCGGATTCCGCACATTGGCAGATAACAGGGTCAGCAGGTCGTCGTTGTAACCCTCCGCAGTGCGGAACTTGATCGGTGGAATCACCAGACCCTCGGCGATCAGGTCCGCCGCGATCCCCATGGAGCCAGGCACCGCGCCACCGATGTCGGCGTGGTGCGCGCGGTTGACAACAAAGAAGGTTGGCGGCCCCGACCTGGCCAGGAAGATCGGACGGACCATCGTCACGTCAGGCAGGTGGGTACCACCCGCGTATGGATCGTTCAGGATGACAACGTCTCCGCGAGCCAGGTCGACCTGTCGCAGCGTGGCTCGAACCGAATCTGCTGCACTGCCGAGATGCACAGGGATGTGCGCGGCCTGCGCCACCAGTCGGGCGTCGGCATCGAACAGGGCACAGGAGTAGTCACGCCGCTCGCGGATGTTCGGGCTGATGGCAGTGCGACCCAGCAACCCACCACTCTCCTCGCACACGGCGGCGAGGAGGTTTTGGAACACTTCCAGACGGATCGGATCCAGGGCCATCGTTTGCAGTCTACGGCCAGCCGCCTCAAAACCAAACGGCCCCGGTACGCCATGCGAACCGGGGCCGTCTGGGGACTCCGCTCAGGACGGAGCGAGGAACGCGAAGCTACTTGATCTTCCCGTCCTTCTTCTTTTCGCCAGTCCCGGTGTCACCACCACGACGGCGTCTCTCACCGCCAGCGTCGCCGCCAGCATCGCCACCACGACGGCGCCGTTGGCTACCCTGATCGCCACCACGGCCGCGCCGGCTGGCGCCACCGAGGCTGGTCTTCAGCTCTTCGATGAGCTTCTGGCCTTCCTTCATCTTGCCGTCATCGACGAGGTCTTGGAGCTTATCCAACTTCGCCTCAACGGCATCGGCCTCGTCGGCCTGGCCGCGCTGCGCCATCATGTCGATCATGCGCTCGGCGCTGAGGACCATTTGCTCAACAGCCTTCACGGCGTCTGCCTGCTTCATCGCAGAGATGTCGA
>JAYZDB010000128.1:0-10112 GCA_036338025.1 Planctomycetota bacterium | reverse complement strand
TCGGCGCCGGCCGGTGCCAGCCGGCGGCTCAGATGGGGCTGCTGGTTGTCTTGTGGCTCCGGTGCCGGGTTGTGGAGTCGACGACATGTGGTCCCTTTGTAGACGTTGTGCCCGATCAGAGGATACGGTCTGTGATGAATCCTGCGACTCCCGAGTAGACCGTGCCAGCATCTGACGTCACCCAGGCCTCGACTTGCCCGCGTTGCTTTGCGGCCGTGTCATCCGACACCGGCTGTGACGGCTGTGGTCTGGTGTTTCATCGGCGTGGTGGCCTGTTGGACGTCCTCGGCGGGAAACCAAGAGAATCCAGGGCTGCGGAGGTGGAGGGGTTCTACACCGCGAATCCGTTTCCTGGCTACGCCCCCGCCGATGACGTCGGCTCGCTGCTGGACCGGTTGCGCCGCTCGCCCTTTCTGCGCCGTCTCGATGCCGCCATCCCAGCAACCACGCGGGTGCTGGACTGCGGTTGCGGGACCGGCCAGCTGGCGGCTTTTTTGGCGCTGGCCGGTCCGAATCGCGAGGTGTTTGCGATGGATGGGTGCTGGCGCTCGCTGCAACTCGCCGAGGAGTTCCGTGCCAGGACCGAGACCTCGAACTTGCAGTTGGTCCGGGCGGATCTCTTCGATCTTCCGATCCGCTCGCGGAGTTTCGACGTGGTGGTGAGCCGAGGAGTGGTGCATCACACCGCCGATCCGTACCAAGCGGTCACAGCGGTCGCCGACGCGGTGGCGCCCGGCGGCTACCTGGTGCTCGGCTTCTACGAGAGCATGGCGCGGGTCGTGCACCGCCTGCGCCGGGGACTGGGGCGACTCGCTGGCCAGCCCCTGGCGCTGCTCGATCCGGTGTTGCGGAGCCGGAATCTGGACCCGGAGCGCAAGCGGGTCTGGATCGAGGACCAGTACCACCATCCGCTGGAACACGTTCTGCCGCTACCGCGAGTCGTGCGGACGCTGGACGAACTCGGCTTTTCATGGGTTCGGACGGTGCCGCTGCTAGAGGAACGTTCGGTGCTCTTTGGCGCAACCGAGCGGCCGGGTCTGCTGTGGTGGCGGCGAGCTGGCTGGATGCTGCGGGGCATCGGCGACTCGGATGCCGGCCTGGTCTTCTATATCGCGCGCCGTTCGTAGAGCCGGTCTTGGACGATCAGGCAGTCCAGGCGACTACGCTGCAGGGCGGCCACGGCTGCTGCTTCGGTGCGGACCAGGGGAGAGCCTCGCAGCGCGAAGTCATCGACCTGCAGGACCGGAAGGTCGGTGTGCTTGCCGATCCGCTGCAGCAATCCGTGCAGCTCGGGGTCGGACTCTGCGCTCACCACCTGCGGACAGATGGTCCCGTCCGGGGATTCGGACGTGCACTGCAGGGCGGAGTCCTGTGGGGTGATCCGGATCTGTGCCCGCGCCAACAGCTCGCCGAGATCCTGTTCCGGGTCCGACGTCAGGCGGGTATTCGCAAAGTCATCGGACATCGCCAGTCGGCACGGGAGAAAACTCTCCGTGTCCTGCAGGCTGGCCCGCAGACCGGTCGGCGAGCCGTTCCGGGCTGGTAGTGCCAAGACCAGGCGGTTGCCGAGGCTACAGGCTCCGAACTCCACGCGTCCGCGCACCCAGGCGACGCGTTGGCCTTCGAGCAGGCGCCGCAGGATTTCGTCGCCTGGGTCGCCGCTCAGGGTGCGGGCGCCCGGCTCGGCACGCTTGTCGACGCTCTCGCCAAGTGCAGCGCAGTGTCTCGATCCGGCGCGGGCAGCGTCAGGGACCAGCGCATGATGAGCGTAGAGGGCCGCCCCCAAGGCGCCGCCGCTCTTGCCCGGAGCGTCTGGTACGAACAATCGGTCGAACGGGCCGGAGTCGGCGATCTGGGCGATCAGGCGCCGGTTGTTGGCGAGTTCTCCGGCCAGACAGAGGTTGCGCGAGGCGGTCTTTGTGTGCAGATCCTGAACCAGCGTCAGAACGCGTTCCACCAGGATTGCTTGCAGGCTGCAAGCGATATCGGCGTGGCGGGTGTCATCGCCCTCGATGAGTAGCGGGTCCCCTGAGTAGCGTGGCGATCCCAGATGCCCGGCCAGGGAGTTGTCGTACAGTTGGTCGGAATCGAAGGCGTATCGAAACGCCGCCTGATCGACGGTGAATCCGTTGCTGGCCTCAGGGATGAGTGCACGAAAGGCGTCGAGGTAGCGTGGGGTGCCGAATGGTGCCAGCGTCTCTACCACGTGCTCATCGCGGCCCGGCTCAAAGCCCAGGAATTGCGTGATCGCTGACACGACGAGGCCCAGGGAGTGGGGGAACTGTACCTCACTGGTAGTTTCGAGTTGGTGACCCGAGGCCTTGCACGACAGTGAGGTGGCCCACTCGCCGGCATCGTCGACCGTCAGGACCGCAGCTTCCTCAAACGGTGAGGTGTAATATGCATTCGCCGCCAGAGCGAGTTGGTGCCGCGCGAACAACACCGTCTCGAACCCGACGCCCAGATCCTTGACGAGACGGTTCTTGGTCCACAGTTGATCGCCAAGCCACGCAAAGGCGCCGTGCACGAAACTGCGTGCAGATCTCGGATAGGCCTTCAACTGGTGCAACAGGACTCGTTCGAATTTTCGCAGCGGCTTCTCGTAGAACACGACATGGTCGAGTTCGGAGGGTTTGATTCCCGCCTGCTCCAAGCAAAAACGCGTAGCCCGGACTGGCACTTCCGCGTCGCGTAGTAGACCGGTGAAATGCTCTTCTCGCGCGGCTGCTACCGCTTCACCATCGATGAGTAGTGCGGCAGCGGCGTCCCGGTGGTGGGCAGAAATTCCGAGGATGTACATCAGTACTGGGACCGGAGTTGCGAGCGCAGGTCGGAGTTGGACGCTGCTTGATCTGCGTCGCCGCGCACGCGCGGATTGGCTGTGGATCGTCGAGACAGGAGTCCGAAAGGCAGCATCAGGGTCCAGTAGAAGATGTACAGGACACCCCGCGAAAACCCTGCACCCGAACGCAGACCGGTGCGTTTCCAGGCCGCCATGAATGGTGAGCGTCGCGCGGCACGCAAGGCGTGCCTTACTTCGAGTGGACGGTCACTGCCGTGTTTTTCCAAGGCCCGGTCGATGCTGTCAGCGCGATCCTGCAAGTCACCGAGGATCGACTGGCAGATCGCTACCGCGTCTGGGTCCTTGGTGGGGGACAGCTCGCTGCACAAGGCGTAGAGATCCTGTGAGCCTTGCACAGCGACTTTCAGGGTCGCCAGATACGAGATTGCGTCGAGGTCTTCGAAGCCATCCGTTCGCGGGAAACCGTGGCAGTCTCGGGTTTCATCTCGGCGGCCAGCGGTGAAGTCGAACGGCAACACAGTGTCTTCCTGGTCGCTTGTCTCGATCGTTGCGGCGTGATCGCGCAGGGCCGTCGCGTGTCGTTCAGCGTCTTTGGCGAGACCTTCGAGCAACTTGCGCAAGCTGGTTTCGCCTTGCCTACGTGCCAGAATCCGGAGGTCGGCAGCACCTGAGGTCTCGCTGGCGGCGAGTTCACGCCACAGCCGGGCACAGGAAGCGCGGTGCTTGAAGGCCGCGTACAGGCGGGACCGCGTAGATCGGCGCAGGCTCATGGGCTACATCTGAACGGCTGCGCGAAGCGGGTGCAAACGGGAAACCACGGTCATCAGGTCCTGCCGTCCTGGTGGGGCCCGGAGGGCGCCGCGTGTGCCCTGGCCGCGGCTGGTCCTTGGCGCTTAGATGCGCTTCTCGTAGATCCGCCCGGATTCGAAATACTCACTCTCTGCCCCGATCGAGTCCAGGTCGGACTGCTTGCCTTCCATCAGGCTTTGGCCGGCGATAATGCCCATTTCCAGGCTGTGATCCTGGTTGGTGTACTTGAAGCGTCCGGGACGACCGACGTAGTAGAGGTTTTGCAGCTTGTTGAGATAGGTCTTGATGGTCTCGAGGTTGCCTGGGTATTCCATGTCGTAGACGGGATACACGTAGCTCCTCTTGAAGACATAGCTCTCGCGGAGCTCGGAGCGGGTGAAGAACCCGAAGTCTTCGAAGTAGGGCATCACCGTATCGACAAGCTCTTCCTTGCTCATGGTCCAGACCTTGTCGGTTTCGAAAGCAAAGAACTCGATAAACAGCGAGGTCTTGTCCGGTGGCGACATGTAGTCACTGAAGTTCTTCATTTCGCTTACGCGACCAAACGGGATGTCCTTGTTGGGGAAGTAGATCCAGTTGTCCTTGGTGACCTGTGGTTTGTTGATGGTCAAGAACAGGTAGACCTGACTACGCCATTTCAGGGCCTGGCATGCTCGCATCACCTCGGCCGGAGGGGCGGGATCGAGCATGGTCAAGAAGTGGGTGATCGGCACCGATTCGACGACCCACTCGGGACGCACTGTCTGCGCCTGGCCGTCGATGGACAAGTCGACCTCGACGATGCGCTCGCCGTCGTGGCGGATCGACGTCGGGTGGCTGTTGCAGTGAATCTCCGATCCGGCTTCTTGCAGCCGTGTCCCGATCTGTTCGTAGATTTGCCCGGTGCCCATCCGCGGGTAGAAGAACTCGTCGACTAGCGACTTTGGTCCTCCCTTGCCCGGGCGCAGGGCGTTGCTCACGACTGATACCAGGCTCAGGCCCTGGATTCGTTGGCGTGCCCAGTCTGGATGGATGGTGCTGGCGGGGATACCCCAGATCTTCTCCGTGTAATTGATCATGCTGAATTCGGCCAGGGTGCGGCCGAAGTTCGACACGACGTAGTCCTCGAAGGTCTCGACCTTCTTTCTCAGCAAGCCGAATTGGATCAGTGCGCAGAGATAGCCGACAGCCATCTGCGCGGCCTTCAGGGGCCCGATGTTCTTCAGTACCTGGATTGGCGCGACCGGGTAGTCATAGAACTTCCCGTCGATGTACTGCCGCGTAGTCCGGGGGACCTTGCGCCACTCATCGTGCAGCAGGTCTTCGATGAATGCGTAGAGGTACTCGTTCTTTGAGAAGAATCGGTGGGGGCCGACATCGGTGTGGAAGACGTCTTCGCCTTCGGTGAAGGTGAGGGTCTTCGCCAGCCCCCCGATCTGCGTGTCCTTCTCGATGATCGTGGCCGTCTCGCCCGACCGGCACAGCTCCATCGCGCAGGCGAGCCCAGCTGGCCCAGCACCGATGATGAGTGTCTTGTCGTTCATGGAGTCAATCGGGCTACGGATACGATCCGAGATGTGAGCATGCTAGACCGGTGCCTCGAAAGTGCGATACGATTGTTTTTCGGCACGGTTGGGGCCGGAGCTGACCCGATTCCGGCTTCTCCCGTTCGCGGCACACGTCGGCGACGGGACGGGTGTTTGTGGGCGCGGGTTGGGTCAGATTTCGCCACCGGATCCCAGACCCTGTGTCTGATTCGAAGCACCGGCCACAAAAAGACCGTGGAGACAGCCGGGCGTTGGAACAACTCTCGGTATCCTGGGGCGGTATGGGCAAGAAGAAGCGAAAGTCCAAAGGCGCTGCTGAACAGTCGCCGGACACCGAGGGCACCATGAAGAGCTTCAAGGACCTTCTGCGGGCTAGTGGGTCGGAGCCCGAACCGGACGAGGATGAACAGCCCGGCTGGTCGCTGGAGACTCCGGCTGGCTTCACCGATGAAGATGCAGGGGAGCGAGGAGTCGAGTCCTCGAGTGAGCGCATCATCCGCCGGCCGGCGGCTTTTGGGCCGATGACTCATGGACCCGAGGTCTACAAGGACGTGGAGTCCGAGGAAATGCGGATTCTCGGTTCGTTTCGGGTCCGTACCGTGTTCCCCGACGATGTGCTCGCGGAGGTCGATGCCCTGCCAGAAGAACCGGACCCGACAGACTTCGAAGGTCGGGTCGACTTGCGAGGAGAGGCGATCTTCACCATCGACGGAGCGGATGCCAAGGACTACGACGATGCGGTTGGGATTCGGCGCCTGCCGAACGGCAATCTGGAACTCGGCGTGCACATCGCGGATGTCGGCAACTACGTCTGCCCCGGCACGGCGTTGGACGCCGAGGCCTTGGCGCGGGCCACCAGTGTCTATTTGCCGGATCAGGTGGTCCCCATGCTGCCCGAGAAGCTCTCCAACGGACTGTGCTCGCTAGTGCCGCACCGAGATCGCCTGGCTTACTCGGTGGTCATGGAGTTCGACGAAGCGGGCTCGCGCGTTGCAGAGCGCGTGCACAAGAGCGTGATTCGCAGCGTGCAACGGAACACCTATCGGGTCGTCCAGGACCTGTTCGACAAGGTCTCGAGTCCGGAGGTCGATGAGATCGAGGATCTTCGTGAACCACTGCAGCTGTTTCGCGAGTGGACCTTGCAGCAGCAGAAGATCAGGGACAAGAAGGGCTCGTTGCGCACCCAGTCGACCGAACGCAAGTTCGTGTTCGACGCGGACCACGAGGTTTCGGAGATCATCAATGCCGAGAAGTACTTCTCGATGACGCTGATCGAAGAAACCGCCCTGGCCGCCAATCAGGCGGTCGGCGATTTGTTCCGCAAGCGTGGTCTACCGACTATCTACCGGGTTCATCCACCCAAGGATCTCGAGGAGATCGAGTCCATTGTGAAGATGCTCTCCGAACACGGCATCCGGGTCCCCAACAAGGAGCGGCTTACCGGTCGGGACGTCGGGAGCTTGATCCGCATCGCCCGGCGTCGACCCAATGCCGAGGCTCTGATTCAGCGGATCATGGGCCTGGTCGAACGAGCCAGCTACGCCGTCAAGGATCACGAGGACGTGGCGCGGCACTGGGGTCTGGCCCGCCAGGCCTATCTGCACTTCACCTCACCGATCCGGCGCTATCCGGACCTGTTCGTGCACCGATGGCTGCATGCGATCGAGACTCGCGGCGACGAGGCTGAGCGGGAACTCAAGTCCGCGGATTTCCTGCAAGACATGAATGACATGGCGAATCACTCCTCCATCCAAGCTGGCACGGCTGAAATGGGCGAGCAGGCGATCGGGGATCTGAAGGTCTGCCAGTACATCTCGCCACATGCCGGCGAGCGACATACTGCCAAGGTCACGCGGGTTTCGAGGTTTGGCATCGAGGTGCACATCGCAGCCTTCAACATCACGGGATTCCTGCCATCGCGATCCATCGGGGAGCAGGCCGAGGTCAAAGGCCCCACTCTGCAACTCCGGGCTGGCCGCAAGCTGTTCTCCTTCACGGAAGGCTATGGGGTAGATATCCGCATCAAGGACGTCGACTTCCTTAGATTGCAGGTGCTGCTCGAACTTGCCTGATGCTTCCGGTTACGCCAGCTTCCAAATGAGTTCTTGCATGCTACGGCCGATCTTCTGCTACATCGCGGACTGAAGATGCTTGGGGATGGGTGGCGGCGCGATGTATGGTCCTTGCTCATGTCGTGCCGAACGTCGCTGTTGATGCGCGGCACGCATCCGAATCCCAAACCGGTACGTACATCTGGCTAGATGACTGGCAACAACGGGCAGGCGACAGGCAGGGAGCTGCGGTTTTCGTTGGTCATCCCGGTCCACAACGAAGCCGAGAACATCGACAATCTCCTCGATGAGATTCGGGATGTACTGTCGTCATCAGGTGCGTTCGAGGTGCTGTTGATGAATGACGCCAGCTCTGATGACAGCCTGTCCTTGATGGAGGCGTGGAAGGAGCGCAACTCAGCAGACTGGCTCCGCATCTTGACCCTCGATTCGCAGTCCGGTCAGAGCGCTGCGCTGATGGCCGGTATTGAGAAGACCACGGCGCCGCTGATCAGTACCATGGATGGTGATCTCCAGAACGACCCCCGCGATTTGGTGACCATGCTCGAGATGCTTGAAGACGAACAGTTGGCGGGCGTGTCTGGGATACGGGTGGCCCGTAAGGACACCTTTGTTCGCCGTCTGTCTTCGAAAATCGGCAATGGTGTCCGTAATTCTATCACCGGCGATTCAGTCATGGACTCGGCTTGTGGCATCAAGATGTTCCGCCGGTCGTACTGGTTGATGGTGCCGCGCTTCAACGGCATGCACCGGTTCATGCCGACACTGGTGCGTTACGCAGGTGGTCAGGTGAAGGAAATTGAAGTCAACCATCGGGCGCGGACTGCTGGTACTGCCAAGTACGGCATCGGCAACCGGGCGTTTCGAGGTCTCAAGGACTGCTTGGCGGTGCGCTGGTACCGCAGCCGTTTGTTGCGCTACCGCGTGAAGGAAGAACGTTGATGCTGGCGGAAGTACTGCAGAGTGTCGTTTCTGAGTTTCCAAGCGACTTGACCTGGGAAGGTCTTCGCGACTGGTTCTGGACTGGCAGGCTCGGACAGGTGGAGGTCTGGATGGCCTGCGTGGGATTCCTGGGCCAGATGGCGTTCTTCAGCCGGTTTGCAGTGCAGTGGGTCGCCAGCGAGAAGCGCAAGAAGAGCGTTTTCCCGATGGCGTTTTGGTACCTGAGCCTGATCGGTGGTTCGATCCTCCTGACCTATGGTTGGCTGCGCGGGGACCCGGTGATCATCCTTGGGCAGGCTTTCGGCACGCTGGTCTATATCCGCAACATCATGTTTCTACGTCGTGAGTCTGGCACTCGGCCGGGTGGCGTGGGGAACGGAGCCGCCTAGCCTACCCAAGGCATAGACTTGTTGCCCATGCGCGATGCCCTGCTGCTCCTGGTTCTCGCTCTTGCCAGCTTCGCGCCTTTCTACGCCTACCCGGAGTGGCGTGGCACGGAGGCTCGCCGGGTTGAGGTTGCCAATTCCATGGCCCAGAGCGGAGACTACCTGGTGCCTCGTCTGTGGAACGAGGAGACCTTCGCCAAGCCGCCGTTCTACTACTGGATCCTGAGCACGCTGATTCGGCTTGGGGGTCAGGAGCCATGGCTGATGCGCTTGCCCTCGCTGCTTGGTTTTTGGTTGCTGGCCTTCATGGCGCTGCGATATCTCCGAGAGTGGCATGATGCCACTACTGGCTGGGTGGGAGCGGTAGGGATCCTGGTGTCCCCCTTGGTCATGTACGACGCGCCGTTCGCTGAGATCGATCCGGTGTTTGCAGTGCTGACGGCACTCTCGTTGTTCTGCCTTTCGGACGGGGTTTTCCAGCAGCGTCGAGGTGCGCTGGTCATCGCCGGGGTGCTCGGCGGGTTGGCGGTGATGACGAAGGGACCGCCGTACCTGATGTTCTTCGTGGGTCCGATTTACCTCTGGTTTAGGCACAGCCGGATGCGTGGCATCCTCTGGTACTTGCCTTTCGTGTTCGGGTTCTACCTGGTTTACAAACTGGTTCTCGATCAGGCGGGGCCGTCGGTAGCAGCCGGTGCCGTTGCGGTCGACGAGACAGTCGGCCGCCTGGCGTTCTGGAACACCGAGGCTCTCGCTGGGATCCCTACACATTTCCTCAACTGTCTGGTTGTGATCGGCCTGCCGCTGAGTTTCTGGTTGGTGCCCTGGTTCCGCGGAGCTCGCAAGAGCCGTGACGATGCTACCGAACGGTCCCGGTTCTTGTTGTGGGGTGCGTTCGGGGCGTTTCTCGTGCTTACGTTTTCTACCGGCCGGGCAAGTCGCTACTTGTTGCCGGCCGTGCCGATGGTGATCTGTGGACTTGCACCCTTGGTTGCCAACAGTCTGCAGTCCGGCGGCGCTCCGACCCGCAACACACGTAGGGCGTTGCTGGGTTTCGGAACGCTGATGGCGATAGCTGCGGTGGCTCTGCCCTGGGTCAAGTACCCATACCCGGGGACTACCGGGATTGCGTTGTTGGCCTTGGTCAGCGTAGGCTGGTTCGTGCACAGCCAGCGGCGGCTCGTGCAGTTCGCCCTGGCGCTGCCGCTGATCGTCGGTTGGGCAGCGTTCCCTGACCGGATCGAATACCACCGTTGTGCCGCAGACTTCGCTCCGCATTCCGCAGCAGTGCTCGGTCGCGAACTTCAACGGCGCGGCGTGGCGGTGGCTGGCAGCTACGGTCCCGTCAACACCTCGGTCCTGTTGCACGCACGAGAGTCGATGGGTTCGCCTCTCGAAGTGTATGCGGACAGTCAGCGACGCCACTCGCCGGTACGCCCTTGGTTGCTGGTGATGGACCGAGGGGCGGCCCGTAAGAGTGCCGGCGGTGGGGTTGAGTTGGTTGCTGGGTATCGAGACGTACTACGCGTGCAGACCGACAAGAACAAATCCATTTCCCTGAGAGCGAAGCAGT
>JAYZDB010000127.1:0-18777 GCA_036338025.1 Planctomycetota bacterium | reverse complement strand
GAAGTCCTGATGACGATCGACAGGAGCGTTGTCGTGCGCGCCGGGAGCATCGTCGGGCACAGGCTCGACCTTGTCGCCAAATGGAATCGCCGTCGTAACGAAGACCCGGTCCCCCCAGACCACCGGCGACGCGTGACCCAGCCCAGGGATCGGCGTCTTCCAACGCAGGTTCTGCTGCTCGCTCCAGGTGATCGGCGGATCTCCGAACGGCGCCACCCCGTTGCTCAGGGGGCCGCGCCACTGTCCCCACGAGCGCTGCCGCACCGACTCCTGGCGCTCACTGGCGGTCTTCGATTCCACACCCTGCGCCGGTCTGACGGTACCTGCCTGGGAAAACGCATCGGACGCGGTGCCGAAAGTCAGCGCGACCCCAAGAACTGCAGCCAGCGATCGAATGGATTCCCAACGCACAACAGCAGGACATTCTGCCGGATCGATCCTCGCGGCGCCAAGCACTCCGTAGCGTTCTCTCTCGACCTGCGAATCCCGTCCGGCTGGCCTCACCTGGTGTCGGGTCTCGCGAAGCAGAACAGATGCGATTCGCCGCGCAGGTAGATGGCGTCGCCGACGATCGCCGGCGAGGCATAGAAGGTCTCCTCCAGGTCGTTGACCGCCAGCACCTTCGCCTTCGGGCCGCGCTGCAACACGACCATCCGACCTTCTTCACTCAGCAGGTAGATGCGGTCGGCGGCGCCGACCGGCGAGGCGCTGAAGCTGAGCCTGCCGGGCAAACGGAACTTGAGGTAGTGGCGCGCGCCGTCGGTTGGGCGGAAGCAGGAGAAGAAGCTCTGGTCTTCTAGCAGGTAGATCTCGTCACCCCACAGCATCGGGCAGGGCACGTACGGCGTGCCGCGCTGGAGCGACCACACCACGCTCTCGCTGCCGGTCAAGTCGCCGCGCTGCCCCAGGCGGATCGCCTGCAGGACGTCTTTGCGCCAACCGCTGGCAGTGAACACCATGCCATGGCCGACCGCCGGCATCGGGATGGCACCGGCGGTGTGCCCGCCACACTGCCAGAGCAGCTCGCCGGTCGCCAGGTCGTAGGAGCGGACCGTCACTCCATTGACGACGACCTGCGTCCGGCCGGCATGGGTCAGGATGCGCGGCGTGCTCCAGTTCGAAGTCTCGTCCCGGTTCTGCCGCCAGATCTCCTCACCGGTCCGCTTGTCGATGGCCGACACGAAGGACTGCGTTTCCTGATCAACCACGATCACCAAGGTGTCTGCAAACAGCGCTGGTGAGCTGCCTTCGCCCAGGGAATCCTCCATCGCCTGCGGCGCGAACTTCTTCTTCCAGACGAACCGCCCGTCGAAGTCGTAGCAGTGCAGCCCGAAGGAACCGAAGTAGGCGTAGACGTGCTGGCCGTCGGTCACCGGCGAGGCGGCGGCAAACCCGCCCTTCTTGTGATGCCCCTGGTGCGGCATCCCCTCCTCAGCGGTCCTACTCCACAGCTGCCTACCGGTGACCCGGTCGATGCACAAAACCACCAGGCGCTGCGGCTTCCAGGACCCGATCACCTGCGGGTGCGCGTTGATGTTCGGCGTGCCCTTGGGGATAACGTCAGGAACCGGCATCGTCTTGTCGAGGGCGATCGCAGACAGCAGGAAGATCCGGTCGCCCCAGACGATCGGCGTGCCGTGCCCGTTGCCTGCGATCCTGGTCTTCCACCGCAGGTTCTCTGTCTCGCTCCAGCGCAGCGGCGGATCGGCCTGCGGCGAGGCCACACCGTTCCAGGTCGGACCGCGCCACTGCGGCCAGCCGCCGAGGGCTGCGTCTGCCGGGCCTTCAGCTCGGGTGACCACACAGGCTACCGGCACCAGCAGCGCCAATAGCAGCGCGCCGGTACGGGCGCAGGCAAGCGAGTGTTCTCGTCGAAGGCTCGTGTTGGGCACGTGTGATCGCTCGGAAACGGAATTCGCGCGACACGCGCGATCCACGGAATCTGGTACAGGTCCAATGTAGCCAGGATCGACGGCCACCCCGGCAAAAAACCAGCGCCGCCCGGGATCCCGACCACCAATATGTTCGCTATGCCAACAGCGAATACAGCTGGTGCATCCCGACCAGCGCCGTCGCGACGATCGCCAGCCACAGGCACAATTCGCCCGCGGATCGCTGCACCAGCGCCGGATCGGTCTTGCGGTAGCGAAGGAAGGCGATGCCTGCGGCGAGGAACGGCAAAAATGCCGCCTGCGCGACACCACCGACCATGATCAACCAGACCGGCTTGCCCACCACGACCACCATCGCCCAGCAAAACGCCGGCAGGACGATGCACAGGAGTCCCACCATTTTGCGGCGTGCAGCATCGTCACTCAGACGCTTGATGCCGAACACGTGGATCCCATCCACGACAACCCTGGCATTCGAGGCAGTCGCGACGAAGAAGGTCGAAAACAACACAGCAATCGCACCCAATGCGTAGAGCCAGGTACCGGAGGCATCCGAGAAGCTGACGACATAGATCTGCGACAGGGTCTCGTGCAGGTTGTCGTCTCCCGGCACCAGGTTCTCGCGGTTCAACACTCCCGCACCGAGGAGATAGAAAGCCGCGGTGCCAAGCGTATAGACACCACACGAGATCCAGGCGTCGAGGTGCATGACCCGGATCCATCCACGAGCCCGATGGACCCAGGCCTGCGAACCGTCGGACGGACCGACGAACTTCGCGTAGCCCTTCTCCAAGCACCAGTAGGGGTAGAACACCAACTCCGAAGCTCCGACCCCGGTAATCCCGAGGACCGCGAAGGCGGTGACGAGGCCCGCCGAAGGCAGGCTGGGTAGCAGTCCAGATCCGAGTTCTTCCGAGCTGATCGCGGAGCTTGTCGACTGAACACAGAACACCGCCACTACCGTCAAAAGCGTGAACACGCAGACCAGACCGGTAGTCGTCAGCTCCACGAACTTGTACCGGCCGGACGCCAACAGGGCCGCGGTCAGCGCCGCGATCGCGACCGGCCAGATCCACGCACTCACATCGGTGAGGCCGAGGTCCGGCAGGCGGAAGACACCGGCCAGCCCAGTGAGAATACCTCCCAACTGCATGATCGAGCAAAACGCCATCACCGCCCACAAGGCGTTCAGCCAATTGACGCGCAGGCGCCCGAACTGCATCCGCGGACCCGGCACCGAATCCATGCTCTCGAGCACTGTCCTGCCCGAGGAGATGACGTGGCGTCCGAGTTCCACCTGCAAGAACACCTTCAAAAAGCAGCTGAAGAGAATCAACCACAGCAACACGAAGCCAACCTCGGCCCCGAGCTTCGTCGTCACCACCAACTCACCCGACCCGACGATCGAGCCCGAAATGATGATCCCTGGACCGATGTGGCGCAGACGACCAAGGAAGCCCTCGGGTGGTTCGATCCACGATTCGGATCGCTCAGATGCCGTTTCTTGGCTCATGTCACAAGCTGGGAACAGCCGAGGTTCATGCCGACGTCCCCAGTAGTCGGCCAGGTGACCTTTGAAAAGAGTGATCGAGAAACATGCCGAAAGCCCCGCCGTAGCCGGCAAGTTGCGCAGGTATTGGTGTTGACGATGCTACAGTCCACCGCCCCCCCCACAAAGGAGGCTCACGTGCCGACCCGATTCCTCGCAGCCACACTGCTGCTGTTGCCCCTCGCCGCTCAATCTCCAGCCCAGGTACGAACCAAGGGCAAACAGACCAAGCCATCAACTGTCGCGGCAGTGGTCGGCAAGCCCGCGCCCGCCTTTCGCCTCAACGATCACCTCGGGAAGATGGTGAAAGTAGGCGGTGAATCGAAGAACTGGACGGTCATCGCGTTCTACCCCAAGGCGATGACGCCCGGTTGAACAAGAGAGGTCTGCTCGCTGCGGGACGCAGCGACCAAGTTCGGGAAGCTCAGCGTGAAGGTCTACGGCATCAGCATGGATGACGTCGCCAGCCAGGCGAAGTTCGCCAAGATGCAAAAGCTCAACTTCCAACTCCTCAGTGATCCGGACGGCAGCGTCGCGACCAAGTACGGTGTCGGTGGCCGCCGCTACCCTCGCCGCCATAGCTTCGTGATCGACGACAAAGGCGTACTACGGCACGTGGCCAAGAAAGTGAACGTGATGGCGCACGGCCAGGACCTCGCCGAGCTCATCGCAAAGTTGCGCAAGTAGAGCCCACGACAAGGGCTCGACTCCGGCAGATAAACGCTCACCTGGGCAGGTCAAGTCACTGGGCTACCCGACAGATTTCACGAATTGCCGGGCACTAGTCGCCCTCCGGACCTGGACAGGAATACGGAGCATGGAACAATGATTCCTGCACGCATCCGTCATGCCCTCCTCCCCTGACTCACCCCGAGACCCCCGAGACCGCGCCGTCTCCCAGTTGCAGAAATTTCGTTCGCGACAGGCCACCGGTGAGGCTGAGGACATCGACAAGTTCCTGGCAGAGAACGAAGACCTGCGTGATGTTCTCGAGAACATCATGTCGGAGACGGTGTCTCTTCCGACACCCGAAGGCGGCCGTCAGAAAAGCCTGACGAAGCACCCCGAGTGGATCGACCACTACCGGGTCATCGGCACCCTGGGCGAAGGTGGGATGGGCATCGTGTACCTCGCCGAGCAGCGTGAGCCCGTCGAGCGCGAGGTCGCTATCAAGGTCATCAAGCTCGGCATGGATACGGAAGACGTGCTGGCCCGCTTCGAGACCGAACGTCAGGCCTTGGCGCTGATGAACCACCCCTCGATCGCCAAAGTCTACGACGCTGGCGTCAACGAGCAGGGCCAACCGTACTTCGTGATGGAACTGGTCGATGGCATTCCCATCACCGACTTTTGCGATCTGTACAATCTCTCGCTGAAGGCTCGCATCCAGGTCTTCCAAAAACTCTGCCTCGGGGTCCAGCACGCCCACCAGAAGTCCGTCCTGCACCGCGACCTGAAGCCCGCCAACATCTTGGTGTCCCTGAGCGACGGGCAGATCGTCGTCAAGATCATCGACTTTGGTCTAGCACGGGCAACCGATCGCAAGGCCATCGAACAGAGCCTCTATACCCAGCAAGGTCGGATCATCGGCACGCCGGCATACATGTCACCGGAGCAGGCCGAAGGTCGCGCCGAGGACATCGATACCCGCACCGACGTCTACTCACTCGGTGTCCTGCTGTACCAGTTGCTGACCGGCGAAGTGCCGTTCCACAACCTCGACCCCAAGCGGGTGGGCCTCCTCGAGATGTACCGCATCATTCGTGAAGAGGAACCAGAACGCCCGAGCTCTCGCATCTCGTCCAGCACCGACGTTGCCGCCGGCAGGGCCAAGAAACGTCGGCTATCGGCCGGCGCACTTCGAAAGAACCTGCAGGGTGAACTCGACTGGATCGTGATGCGGGCGCTCGAAAAGGACCCCGAGGATCGCTACGAGTCCGCGATGGCGATGGCCGTCGACCTGAATCACTACATGCACGGGGAGCCGGTCATCGCTGGGCCTGGTAGTAGCACCTACCGGCTGAGCCGACTGATCCGCAAGTACCGGATCCACTTCGCCGCCGGCGCGATCTTGTTCGCGGTCGGTCTAGCCTGTGCGGTGCTGGTGTGGATCTACGCATACGAGGCGTACCAGGAATCCACCCGCGCAGACGAGGAATTCACCAACGCTGAGGGTTGGAAAGCCGAGGCACTCAAGCAGCAGGCTCTCGCCACCAAGCTGCAGACAAGGGTCGACCAGGCAGATGCTCGCCTGGAATCCACCACGGACAGGCTCCAAGGTCATGTCGATTCCAAAACCGCGGAGGTACAAGCACTGTTCGCCCACTACGACCGGGTATCGAGAGCATTCAACGAAGCTGCCATGCGAAGCGCGTTCTTCGTTCTCGATGCGAAGCGGCGCAGCATGCGTCAACTAGCTGCATCGCTCCACCCAGCCCAGCCCGCAATGGCGCCGACCCTCGAGCAATGGCAGGAGGACGGCAACTCGCTGGTCGCGTCTCTTGCGCGGGTGCACCTGCTGCGCCGCACCCTGGAAGCCAAGGTCCGAACCGGTAGTGACAAGGAGTATCTCGACGGTATTCGCCGCGCCGTTGCTCTACAGCGCGCCGCCAACATCGCCAGCGGAACGCTGCAGGTAGCCGAGAGCGCAATCCTCTACGACGTCGCCGGAAGCGCTGCACGCTGCGACGCTGAGGCCTGGCCCTTGGTCGATCCACAACGAACCGCCTCGGCCTACGGCAAGGAAGGTCTCGGCCTGGCGCTCGCCCGGCGAGCAGTCGAGTTGGCCCCCGAAAGGCGGATCCATCGCTCACAGCGAACCCTGGCCTGGGCTCTGTTTGCCAACGGCCGTCACACCGACGCCCTCTCCACCAGCCAGACAGCACTGCAAGCAGCGCCCTTCGACGAAAAAGTCGACTACCGCAACGACCTTCAGGCACTGCGCAACGCAATCGGGACCGTCCACGAAACACTGGCGGCAGCACACGCCGACCTCGACCGGTTGGAGCGCACCGGTCCCACCCGCCCCGCCGAGATCCTCGTGGAACCCGCAGACCCGGACCTGTAACGCAGCCTGCTCGCCACAGCCCACGACCTCTCGTCCTGGACGGAACCCGGAGGCCTGCTCACTGAAATGCGCAGTCGTCTGCAGTGGGCACGGGTAATCGGGAAGCTGACGGAGGCGCATCCCAACGCACAGGCCAGCTGGGCAGAGGCAAGAACCGCCATCAAGGCTGCCGATGGCCGTCGCGCCAGCCAGCTATACGCTCGCTACCCCATCGATGACTTGCAACCACAACTGGGTCTGGTGCCGATCGGCATGAATCCCAAAACCAGGTTGTGGGAGTTCTACCACTTACGATCCGCATGGGATCCAAACTCCGAGATGCTGCCGAAGCACCTTCCGGTCCCCAGCCACGGCGCCGGATCCTCCTCTGAAGTAACGGATCACCCCGGAATCCTGTTCGTGCTGGTGCCAGGCGGTCGATTCGCCATGGGACGCAACGCCGAGGATTCCCTCGAAATCAGCGACCTTGCTGGCAAACAGCCGACGGTCACCGAACTCAAGCACCTGACACGTTGGTACAAGAACGAAGTCGGCGTGCACGAGATCGGGCTTGAACCGTTCTTCCTGGCTCGTCACGAGTTGACGACCGGTCAGTACAGGAGGATCGTCGGGTCCACAAACCCAGTACGGAAATCGAGCCGAGAATCGGATACGCAGCACCCGCGACTGCCGATCCACGGGCTGACCTTCCTGGAGACCACTCGACTACTCGACGTACACGGACTCGTACTTCCAACAGAAGCTCAGTGGGAACACGCCTGCCGGGCCGGACACCGCCGACATTGGAGCACAGGTGACCGGCTCGCAGACTTGCGCGGGCATGCCAACCTCTTCGATGCCAAAGCGCAGGAGCAGTATCCGCCGCCGAGCGGTTTCCATCCCAGTCTCTGGTCCGACGGCAGCCCCGGGCGCAGCCGCGTCGGCGCCTTGACCACGAATGACTTCGGCTTTTTCGACATGCACGGCAATCTCGCCGAGTGGTGCCTGGACCGCTTCGGAGACTACCGTCTCCCGACTACACCGGGCACCGGTGAACGCCGCAGCAAGAGCGAGCGGCGTGTCGTGCGCGGCGGTAGCTTCCTGGACATCCCAATGGCCGCCCGCACCACGGCCAGAGCCTCACGTCCGGCCGATTTCCGATCCCACACCCTCGGCCTGCGTCCGTCCCGAAAACTCATGAGGTAGGTATCGCACGCCTCCCGGCGTCGGCAGTTCGGACCGAACTTGGCCTGGCGCAGACTGACCAGTAGCCTTCCGACTCCCGAGACCTCCCCCCCACCTCCCAACTGCGATGATCAGATCCTCCTTCGCCGTCTTCACCGCAATCGCGGTGCTTACCTCTTCAAGCTGCGCCCAGGACGCCGATCCAACCGCCGGGACCAGGTCAAGCGACCGGCGAATCGGTGTCCTACTGATCGGTGGTGCCAACAACCACGACTGGGCGTGGACCACCCCTTCCTTGCAAAGGATCCTCAAGGAGAGCGGACGCTTCGAAGTCACAGTCACCAACAAGCCCCAAGAAGCTCTGGCCGACGCCGACAAACTGAAGCAGTACCAGGCCTTCGTCCTGGACTACAACGGCCCACGATGGGGAGCTGACGCCGAAGCCAACTTCCTGGCCGCAGTACGCGGAGGCACCGGCGTAGCCATCGTGCACGCCGCCAACAACGCCTTCAATGGTTGGAAGGAGTACGAGGAGATGGTCGCCCTGCTGTGGCGCAAGGGAACCGGACACGGCCGATTCCACGCCTTCGACGTGACGGTCAAGGACCGCAAGCACCCGCTCACCAAAGGCATGCCCGACATGCGCAACCACCCGGACGAGTTGTATCACCGGCTCGTCAACGCCCAAAACACCGACTACCGGGTCCTTGCAACGGCTCACTCAAGCAAGAAGTCAGGTGGTACCGGCAAGGACGAGCCGATGATCCTGGTCAAGAAGTACGGCAAGGGCCGGGTGTTTCACACCCCACTCGGCCACGTCTGGCGCCGGGCACTCAACACCCGGGCATCGCATGCCGATCCGCAGTTCCGGCAGTTGATCGCCCGCGGCACAGAGTGGGCTGCGACCGGTCAGGTCACCTTGCCGGCACAACCACCCAACTTCCTCTCCACCAAGGAGAAGGGCCAGGGCTTCAAGATGATCTTCAACGGGCGCGACCTCACCGGTTGGCGCGCCTACAAGAAGACCGCCGAGCAGACCACCGGCTGGACCGTCAAGCAGGGCAGCCTGGTACTGCCAAATCGTACCCGCGGCGGGGACATCATGACGACCGAGCAGTACGGCAACTTCGACCTGCGCTTCGAATGGCGGGTCGCCAAGGGCACCAACAGCGGGGTCATCTACCGGATCCAGGAGACCAAGGGCGCCAGCTATACGACCGGACCCGAGTACCAGATCCTCGACGACGCATCCAACCGGGCCGGGAACAAGCACAAGGCAGGCGCCTTGTACGACCTGGTACCGACCCCGAAGGGCAAGCAGGTCCTCCCGCACGGCGCGTTCAACACGGGACGTATCATGATCAGCAAGGGCCGCGTCAAGCACTGGGTCAACGGCATGAAGGTCGTGGACTGCAGCTATGGGGACGCTGACTGGAAGGCGAAGATCGCCGGCAGCAAGTTCAAGCGTTGGCCGGAGTTTGGAACGCACCCGAATGGGCACATCGCGTTCCAAGACCACGGCGGCGAGGTGTGGTATCGGAGCATCCGCATCCGCGAGTTGAAGGACTAGCGGACTGACCGGCCACCCTTTCGGCCCAACAGCCGCCTGGCTTCTCCGAGGAGCCACTCGGCATCTTCAAATGGATGATCAGCGATCTGCTTCCAGCGGACGCGACCCAGTTCATCCAACAGGAAGGTCCCATGCAATGGAGCGTGGTCGTGGCCGTCGACCGTCGACCACTCATACCAGGTCCGCATCTGCGGATCGGCAAGCAGACGGAATGGAAAGCCCTGGTCCCCCATCTTGTTCATGCTGGCGCGGATATCAGCAGCACTGTGGAAACTGATCGCAGCGACATCAATATTCTCAGCTTTGTAGTCATCAGCTGCCGCGTTGAAGAGATGCAGCTGAGCGACACAGGTCAAACAACAGCCATTGCCAATGAAGAACACCAAGACGTGGGCACGACCACGAAGCTCCGAGTGACGCACCTTCGGCCCCTCGCGTGAAGTGAGTTCAAAATTCCGTGGAATCCAGGGGCGCCAGAACCGCGGGCCGAGTTGCGCCAGTTCTTGCACCGGCCAAAGGGCAGGACGCTGCTTTGGCGGCTGCCGCCAGTCAGCAGGAAATCCAAACTCCTTGGCAATCGGCGCCAAGACCTTCAACAGCGGCAGGTCGAGGTCAGCGGTGCCAGCAACGCCCCGCAGACGTTCGAACTCACGGCGGGCAGCGTCCCGATCTCCGCTGTCGTACAGACGGTGAACACGGCGGACCAGCGCCGGCGCACTGCGCCCTCCAGCCGGACCCGGATCGGTCGAATCGAATGCCTCGGCACTTTTCGCGATCGAATGGGCGCTCGAATCAACATCCCGCAAGACCTGCTCCAGGTCAAAACCCCATGCCTGACACACCCTGGCCAGTTGCACGGCTCCGCGATGCGCAATGCTGTCGGGATCGGTGAGTCGGTTGCTGCTCGGATGTCGAGGCAGAGACAGCATGTAGCGGGCGAATGCCAGGGCGTCCTTGCCATGTCCGAGGTGGATGAGGCTCTCACAGAGTTGGCCGAGGTTGCGCCCGTAGCCATGCACCTCGAACGGCAGCGCTCGATACGTAACCATCCGAGCATGATCGACGCGCGCCGCAGATTCAAAGTAGGTCGCAGACGCCCGGTACTGGCCCAAGCGTGCCTGGATTCGACCTGTAAGATGCCAGATGTTCCGACTGGCTGGCGATGCGACCATGGCGAAAGTCATCGACTTTGCAGCTCGAGCTGGATCGCGTACTTCCCAGAGCTTCAAGCGATAGAAGTGCGCGGGGTGACGACGGTTGAGCTGCAGTAGAGTGTCGAGGATGGCATCGATCTTCTCCGCTTGAGACGCGGGGGCGGTACGCGGGAGATCCATGAGGCGTCGATTCGCCAGCAGAGCGAGGCCATCAAGATTGCGAGGATGCTTCTCGACAATCGCGGCGTAGTCCCGGGCAAGACGCACGGACCTGGAGCGAAGCGGCTTCGAGAACTTGCGCTTTGGTACAGTCGGCCAGCCCTTCTGCTCAGCCAGGGCCTTGTTTCGGACCTTGGCACCCGCCACCGTAGTCTCGTAGTAGCGCAACAGCGCATCGAGGAACAAGCGCTCCGTCGCACTGGTCCGCTCGCGATGCAGCACCGCGCGATCCAGGAACATCGAGGCACGGTCCGGGTTGTGGATGTTGGCCATGGCCATGCCCCAGTACCCCATCGCGCAGTCAGGCTCGGTGAACACCACCCCGCGAAAACTGCGCTCCGCCTCGAAATACGAGTGGGTATGCAGCTGGGCCAGCCCCTGGTTGAAGAACTGCTGCGTCTCTTCCCTGACACAGGTGACCGAAAATTCCACCTCGCCCCAGCCTTCACTCGGGGTACCGCGTTGGAACGGCTTCTGCCCAATGATCTCCACTGCATCCTGCGCGTGAACAACCGTGGTCATCACCCCACCAGGCAGGATGACCGGGAACCACAGGAACAGGCTGGGCAGCAGTTTCATCGCGTCACAGTGATAAAAGACCTCATCCCCTGGATGGTGTGCTCCAGGAAGTGGCAGTGTACCAGCCATCCCCCAGACATGTTGGCCGAAGGCGCCAGACCACCGGCCACCAGTTCGCCGTGAGTACGTCGCAGGGCCGCCGGCCGTGCAGCATCGTCGAAGCGCGTCGCGAGGCGGACAATCGTGTAGCTGCGTCCCGAGGTCAAACCTGGGCGGCGCGGCGTACGGATCGTGTCCTCGTAGGCCAGGCGAAGCGGTTTCTCGGTCCGGCAGTTGTCGGCTTCGTCAAGGTCGATGAACTCGGTCTCCAGGTGTTGGAACCGGAAGCCGTGGGTGTGGAAGTTGTGGTCGGTACCCGTGAAGTTGATCACCTCCCACACGCGGGTGTCGCCCGCCCGGACGTGAAAACCGTCCTCGGGTCGTAACTTCATGAACGGTTGCGGGTCGTAGTCAGCCGGCACCACCATCTGCCGGGCGCGCACCTTCTTCAGGATGCCCTCGGGGTCCGCCACGCTGATGAAGAACATCGCGCTGCCGGTATCGCGATTGGGAAGTCCGTGGCCGAAGAACACCGGCAAGGGCCTGGCCCGCGTGTTCTTGTCGGCAACCAGGGGCTGGATTGGATCCCAGCGCAACTGCTTCGGCGGTGTCCAGGTAGTTGGGGATCCACCGGCGCCCTTGACGATCTTGAACCGGAACAGGTTCATCGGCTTACCGGCTCCATCGAAGTGGTCATGACCGAACCACAACTCGCCCTTGGGGTCTCGGTAGGCAATATGCTTGCCCTTCACCATGTCGTGTGATTCGAGGAACACCTCCTCGCCGACCTTGCCCCGAGGCACAACAACGACCTCCAATCGATCGCTCGGCGTGAAGGTCGTGCCGACCCGCGGGTCGGGATTCGAGATCAGTTCGTCGTGATGCCCCAGGACATTCTTGACCTTGCCGATCGGCTTGATCAACTCCGCGGAGTTCCATAGACCCTGATCACTACCGATGCCATACCAACGGGACGCACCCTCGGGAATCCCTAGGCGAAACACCCGGCCGTTTGCCACACTGATGAAGCGGAGCCGATACCCCACACCATCCTCGACCTCGAAAGTCGGCAACTTGTCCCCACTCACCACCCGCCCGTTGATCAGCAGGTGGTTTCCGACCCGAGAGTTCACAAGATCTTCCGCACGCTTCCACGGCATGAAGTCCGCCCGTGGATCGGTGGAGAACGGCGTCAGTTGGTTGTTCTTGTCGAGCGAGATATCATCGAGAAAGATCAATCGCTCCCGCTCGCGCGGCACCCCAACCGCAGCATCATGCTTCGGGTCCCGAACGATCAGGGCACCGTACAGACCACGTTCGACCTGCTCGTTGGTCTTTTCATGGGAGTGGTACCAGTAGGTCGCGGCATTGTTGAGGGTGAACTCGTAGCGGTGGTAACCCGACTTCGGGATCGGCGCCTGCGACAAGGGTGTTCCATCCATCTGTGCAGGAACCTCCACGCCGTGCCAATGGACGAGGGTCGGTTCTGACATCAGGTTGATCACGTGTACGATCAACCTGGTGCCGATCTCGGCCTCGATCGTGGGGCCTGGGATGCTGCCGTTGTAGGTCATCATCCTGGTCTTCTTTCCACCTACGAGCTGTAACTCCTGCTCGCTGACGGTGATGACGGTCTCAAAGACCGCCGGGTCAGGATTGCGGTCCCTGGCCCTTGGAACCTCCCAGCCCTGGGCCGGACAGTAGGACGTCACGCTACCAAGCAGCCATGCCATCTGGACCACGAGCCACCCAGCTGCATGCATCGGTGTCATCGTCTCAGCGTCGCGTCGTATCATGATTCGTGCCGGTCGGGAGTGGTTGGGAACAGGCGAGTTTCAGCGAGTCTCGCCCACGAGGGTCTTGTCGTAAAGCCGCACGATGGGCACATTCGCGCAAAGCGACCAGGCCCGGCCGGTCGCGCAATGCCATGACTACCGTTCGGCCCCGCCCCCTCGAAGCTCTGCAAGGCGCGAGCTACCTGCTGGCCCTCGTTCTGCTCGCTGGGTGCGGCACAGACACGCCACCCCGCGAAACCGAGTCGAGCTCTGGCCCAAAGGCCGCCGACCCGGACACCTCGGACAAGATTGAACGGTTCTCGAAGTGGCGGAAGAAACCAGCGGCGCCGGTCGCCGTTACCTGCCACGGTTTCCTGACCGGGAGCTGGTTTCACCCGGACGGTCTCATGCACTACTTCGTGAGTGAGCTCTTGAGCTACGACATTCCACTGACGGATGCCGAGCGATTTCAAACCTGCGAGGCCAGCGAGCGCCACGCCAAGATCTTCCGCACCCGGGTCCGCGAGTTGGTCACCCAATGGCCCGAGGGGCCAACCGTCGGCAGCAAGTTCGGCGAACAGCACCTCACCTTGGATGGCAACCGGGCCGAATCGCAACTGCAGGAGTTCCTCGATCATCGACGCAGCGACAAGGTCCGCATCCATCGGCTGTGGATTCACTAGGCCGTTAAAGCGCACGGACCCGACACCGAGATGCCGAGTCCGCCGCAGCTTTCGTGATCCCTCTGGCTACTTGGCGATGCCAGCCCACATTCCGCGGCTGGAGGAGAAGCCGTTGGAGTTGCCAGTATCCTCGGCAACGATTTGCATGTAGATGCGGGCGCCGCCGAGGCCGGCGTTGTTCGAGACTGGTGTCGACAACACGGCACGGCCACTGGCATCCGCCTTGAAACGGACCATCTGCAAAGTCGCGAGGTCAACGTTGATCTGCACACCGAGCAACTTGAAGTTGCCCTTACCGGCCGCGACCAGCAAAGCGCCCTGCGCATTGGGCTTCATCCGCGAAATCCGGACCTTGAGGCCGCTTGCACCGACCCGCGGAGTCGCGCCGTCGAACTTCATCTTCGGAACCGTACCGTTACTACCTTGGGTGCCAGCGTCGTAGCGGTTCATGTGGCCGGCAGTAATACGGAACACATAGAGGCCGTTCGAGATGTCACTGACGTAGACGAGACCGGAATCCGAGAACGGGTAGCAACCCCAGGCGCCGTTGTAGCCACTGGTTGAACTCGAGGTATCGTACTCGGCAACCATCTTCGGACTGCTCAGGTTGCCGATATCGACCATGTGGAAGCCGTGATAGTAGTGCGACATGTAAGCCGCCCGGCCGACGATGAACACGTTGTGGACGATGCCGCGCAAGTCGTAGTCGCCACGCTTGACCGGGCGAGCCGGGTTGCTGATATCCCAGAGTGTCAGGTGAGGCGTACTGCTGCCGCGTGAAATCTCGTCGGTGACCGCCATGACCTGATCGTCTTCGCTCACCCACACGTTGTGGTCGTAGCCACCCGGAGTGTTGGCGCGACCAATTTCCCGCAAACTCGCCGGGTTGGTGGTGTCCATGATCCGACAGACGTAGGACCGACCATTGGAGAGGTAAGCCTTGCCGCGCCGGATGCAACAGTCGTGGGTGTAGCTGGTCCTCCAGCTACCGACGAACGTGGGATTCGTCGGGTTGGCCTTGGCGTTGAAGATCGCCAGACCCTGGTTGGTCCCACTCAGGTACAGGTGACCAGTCGCCGGATCGACACTGATGTTGTGCGTGTTGCGGATCTGGCTCGTTGCAACCGTGCCCAGATCCCTCGGACTGCTTGGATTCGACATGTCGAAGATGCGGATCCCGCTATGCCCTTCACTGACGGCGTAGACATAGGAACCGTAGTTGGTGAAGTCCCGCCAGGTGCTGCGAGGTGCACTCCACCAGCCGATCTGCTTGATGTTGGAGGGCGTGGTCGTCTCGACGAACCAGATTCCCGAGCGCTCACCGACGTAGGCAAACTCACGCCCGTCCGGTGCAGTCCAACCCCAGATGTCGTTGTAGCCACCGGAAGTTCGGCGCCAGTTACGCACCAAGGTGATATTGGTGGCCGCGTTCGCAGTCCTCGGGCCAGGGGCATCCGTATTGACCTTCAGACCCGTCCCGGACTTGCCGTCATCCTGACCCGGTAAGGCCAGTGCAAACAGGCAACAGGATGTGAGCCACGTACTGCTTCGAATAACTTGATTCATGGTTGTGCTCGGGGCGGGATGGCTGACCCCGCCGAAGGGAATGGCATGGGTTTGGGTAGTGTGTGAAGCGTACCCCAAAGCCCGCTTGGGCGACACTGGCTGACTGCGACAACGGCAACTCAATATCACGGCGTCGGCATACGTACGGAAGGCCAGATTACCCACACCGTCGGAACCACCGGCAGTGCGGGTCCCGCCCGCTACGCCGCGCCGGACGGCGGATCAACCGGGAAGTCCGACGACAAGCCACGACTGCCACGCTCCGACGCCCCAGCATGGGCACTCCTCCCCTGTGACAAATTTGCCGACTCTACGTAGATTATTCGGCCGATCGCATCGGCGTGGCGCGGGTCCCCAGGCACCGGTTGGAGCGGCGCGATCGATCCATAAGGTGTAGGATGCGGCCGCCCGCCGTCGCCTGCCTTCAGAACTCTCACTGTCGAATCCCCATGCAGCACCCCCCCATCACGCTCCTTCTCGCCTGCTCTCTGACCCTTGCCGGTTGCGGCACCACCGGACCTGACACACCGCAAGCGGGCAGCTCGCTGCTCCTCGAGGGCGATCGCGAACGTGAAGAACCGCGGGACGAAGGCCACCCCCACGGCGCAGCCGTACGGTACGCCCAACGTCTGAGTGAGGACGGCACCATGCCGCCCAACGCGATCGTCCGCATGAAGCACCAGCGCGACTGGATGCTGAGCAATCAGCCCGAGAACCACGGCGAGTTCCTGCACAACTGGAAGTGGCTCGGCCCGGGCAACCAGGGTGGCCGCGTCCGTTCCGTCGTGTTCCACCCCAACACCCCGAGCACCATGTGGTGCGGTTCGGTCGGTGGCGGAATCTGGAAGACCACCAACAGCGGGACTACCTGGGCTCCCCAGAACGACTTCGCCCCGATGATGTCGGTCGGCTGCATGGCCATCGACAACACCGATCCCAACCGGCTCTACGCCGGCACCGGCGAGGGCTTCTTCGATACAGCGGCAGGCTCCGGCATCCTGGCGGCCTCGCGCGGCGCAGGTGTATTCGTCACCACCGACGGCGGCACCAAATGGACCCAACTGGCATCGACGGTCGGGGCAAACTTCTACTTCATCAACCGCATCGCGATCTCGCCCGCCGACCCCAAGATCCTGTTGCTCGGCACCAGCACCGGCATCTGGCGTAGCTCCGACAGGGGTGCCTCCTTCACCAGGCAGTCGAGCAAGTTCACCTTCGACATCGCCTTCCATCCAAGCAACGGCAACCTGGCCATCGCTGGCGCCAAGGACGGCTTGCCGATGTACTCGACTAACGCCGGCGTGACATGGACCAACGCCACCGGCATCCCGACCCGCCAACGGGTCGAGATCTGCTACGCGCCTGGCACCCCAAACACCGTCTACACCTCTGTATCCCAGAGCAGTCGGATCACGGTGTATCGTTCGACCAACGGTGGTCAGAGCTACAGCCTGCGCACCAGCGGCAGTGGGATCCGCACCTACTCGCGCTACAACAACACCCTGTGGGTCGATCCCACGGACTCCAACCACATCCTGGTGGGCGCAGTGCGTCTGCACAAGAGCACCAACGGCGGCAGCTCCTTCGTGAACGCCTACAGCGGGTCCTACTACGACTACCACACCATCGTCAGCCACCCGCAGTACAACGGCGGCGGCATCAAGACCGTTGTGCACGGCAATGACGGCGGCGTCTACCGGACGACGGACGTCAAGGCATCCACCATCCGCTGGCAGGAACTCAACAACAACCTCGGAATCACCCAGTTCTACGGCGCCGCCATGGCGCCGAACGGTACGGTCATCGGCGGCACCCAGGACCTCGGGACCCTCCGCTACACCGGCAACAAGGAGGGCTGGACACGCCCGATCGGCGGCGACGGCTGCTTCTGTGCGGCAGATCCGACCAATTCGAACTACGTCTACGGCCAGATCTACTACATCCGGATCTATCGGAGCAGCAACAACGGTTCGTCCTTCTCCCAGATCGCAAACTCGAACAACATCCGGGACCGCGGCAGCAATTTCATCCCGTACATCACCCTCGACCCGAACAACGCCAACCGGATGTACTTCTGTGGCCACAGTCTGTGGCGCACCGACGCGGTCCGCACCGGCACCCCCGTGTGGAAAGAGGTCAAGACCGCGCTGTCGTGCACCGATAGCCCACCGGCCCACTTCGCCGCCGACCCCAAGTGCAACATCTCCAACGTGCAGATCGCAAGGGGCACCGGCAACATCGTCTGGGCTGGCCACAATCACGGGGACATCTACATGTCCACGAACGCCCTGACAGCGACGCCAACATGGAAGAAGGTCGACGTAGCCGCCATGCCCAACCGTTGGGTCGGCAGCCTCGCAATCGACCCGAACAACCACGGCACTGTCTACGCCTGCTTCCTCGGCTACCACAGAAACAACATTTGGGTGACCCGCAACGCCGGCACTTCCTGGCAGCAGATCACCGGGACTGGCCCCACCGCCATGCCCGAGTCGCCGGTCAACTGGATTACAGTCAACCCGCGCATACCTGGATTCCTGTTCGCGGGCACGGACATCGGCCTGTTCTACTCGAGGGATGACGGGGCCAGCTGGTCGACCAGCAACGAGGGCTCTCACATGTCGCCAGTCGCCGAACTGCAGTGGAAGACTGACAGGATCCTGATCGTCACCACCCATGGCCGTGGCATCTACACGGTCGAGGTCGGCGATGTCGCATCGGTCAAGAACATCGGCGGCGGCTGCGGCATTGCGACTGCCCCGGTCCTCAGCGCATCCCTCCCCAAAGCCGGCACGACTCAGACCTATTCGCTGTCGAGCAGCGCACCCAACAAGCCAGTGCTGCTGATGTTCTCACCCACCACCAACTCAGTGAACATCGGCAACGGCTGCACCCTGCATGTATTCGGTGGTGCCTACCTGGCGTTGATCGCCGGCACCAGCACCGGCGCCGCCGGCCAGTGGAACTACTCCCAACCGATCCCCGCCACCAAGGACATGATCGGCCTGCATGCGACGGCCCAGGCAGCCATCCTCAACAACGGGCCAGCCCTGGGGGTCGCCGATCTATCCAATGGTCTTGAACTCAGTATCGGCTTCTAGACCCCGCCTCGAATCATCCCAAAGCGGATAGCATCCCGGTCGGCGCGGCGGCGGCGGCCGGGGTTCACGGCCCTCAGTTCCCAGACGGTGGTCGATTGAAGTAGACCCGCAGGTTCCGGGTCGCCCGCCCAGCCGCCACGATGTCCAGCCGACCGTCACCGTCGACATCCGCCAGACGCAGATCCTCGCAGGCCATCTCCGAGTCATCGACCGTGACCCGTTGCCAGCTACGCCCATCACTGTGCAGCGCGATGTAGTACCGGATCCCGAACTTGCCGGCTGCGTTCTTGTTGCGCCAACCGACTACGATCTGATCCGCACCCGACCCGAGCAGGTCGCCGCTCGCAACGGCGTGGCCTTGTCGGAGGTCCGAGTCAAGAACCTGGCGGCGCCAGAAGGTCCGCGGACTGCCGGCTTCC
>JAYZDB010000126.1:0-12698 GCA_036338025.1 Planctomycetota bacterium | reverse complement strand
AGTAGGTTGCCAGGCTTGTATCGATGGCTGCTGAGGTAGACCATCATCGCGCCCGTGCCACCGCTGTAGAGTCGATCCGAGATCACCTCAAGCTCCGAGGCAAAGCGCAGGTAGTTGGTGTCGGCGGTGCTGGGGGACCGGATCGGGTACGTGATGTTGTTCGAGAACAGGCCGAGCACGATCATCGGATTTTTCTGGCGGCCGAGGACCCTGGTGATCTTGTTGTAGCCGGGCTGCCCACGAGTCACCCAGCGCCATGCTTCGTTGCCGCCGAGGTAGTCGTTGAAGACCCTGAACGACTTGCCTGGCACCAGCGGGTTGTTTCGAATCAGTTGGGTCAGCGCGGTGTGGTAGCCCTTGGACTCGCTGTGACCCAAGATCACGAGCTCGAAGGACGAACTCTTGGAGAGGTCGAGGCGGTTTGTTGCTGCGTTGTTCAAGAACGGCAGCGGCGTGCCGGGTACCAGCGCCGCGCAGTTACCCGGTGGAACCGGAGATCCGCAAGGGACCTGTGCGGGAATGGCTGCCGGGCACAGCAGCGCGATCAGCAGGGTCTTTGCCGAGGTATTGGTCACCAGGGGATCATAATGGTCCCGCCCGATGAGCGCATCCGGGGTGCCACTCGCTACTTGATGTTGCCCTTACGTTTCTTGTTGCGCTTGTTGGCGGCGGGTTTCTTGCGTCCACGCCCGCCGTTGGCCGGCAGGAAATTGGCCTTCTCTGCAAAAACCCGCCACCTGGCTTTCAACGCCGCGAGCTTCTTGGGGTCCTTGTCGGCGAGGTCATGCATTTCTGTACGGTCGGAGGCCAGGTCGTATAGTTCCCACTTGTCGTTCTTGTAGCCCCCGTACTTGGCGACCGCTTTCAGGTTGCCGACCCGGATCGCGACATTGCCCTCGTGCTCCCAATAGATCGCGTCTCGGTCGAGTTTCTTGCCGCGGAAGGCTGGCGCCAGGCTGAGCCCTTCCATCGGCGTGATCGCATTGCCCTCTGAGTGAAAGGTTTCTGGGTACTGCGCACCTGATATGTCGACGCAGGTCGCCATCACATCAATCAAGTGACCGGGCTCGGTGACCAGCTTGCCGTTCATGTCCGCGGGGATGCCCTTGGGCCAGTGGACAATCATGGGTGTCGCGATGCCGCCCTCATGGACCCAGTGCTTGTACTCGCGGAATGGCGTGTTCGAAACATTGGCCCAGCCACGCCCGTAACCGATGTAAGTGTCAGCTGGTCCAGGCAGCACACCGGTGCCTTGCAAGACCGGGTAGCCATCGCGGGTTTGCCTGGGAATCATGTTGGTCTGTAGCGCGTTCGCCGCCATCGGGGCCAACGTTGGTTTGCTGGCCCTGGTCTTGGTGCCTCGGCGCCCCATGCCTTCAGCACAACCGCCGTTGTCCTGCATGTACATGACCAGCGTGTTGTCAAGCCGTGCGTTGCGCTTGAGCGCCGCGACAATACGCCCGATGCCCTGGTCCATGTTGTCCACCATGGCGGCGTAGACCTCCATGTTCACAGCATCCCATTCCTGGTGCTTGTTCTGGGCCCAACGGTTTGCCTGCGGGCTCAGATCCCACTCGGGGTCGATGAGTCCGAGCTGCTTGAGTCGCTGGTGCCGCCTGGTGCGGATCTCTTTATATCCAGCGTCGTACTTGCCCTTGTACTTGGCGATATCACGAGGCAGTGCGTGCATCGGCCAGTGTGCCGCGGTGTAGGCGACGTAGAGGAAGAACGGCCGAGCCTTGGTGTTGGGTGCCTTGCAGTGATCGTCGATGAAGCGTACCGCGTGGTCGCTGATGGCGTCGGTGTAGTAGAAGACCTTGGGTTGGTATTCGGGATCGGCGAACGGGGAGATCTGCGTGTTGTCGCGGGTCAGGCTATTGGGATCAAAGAAGCTCCCGGCACCGTGGATCGTTCCGTAAAAACGGTCGAACCCGCGTTGCACCGGCCAATTGTGCTTGGATCCATCAGGCCTGATCTTTGGTGTGACATGCCACTTGCCAGACATGTAGGTTCCGTAGCCAGCGTTCTGCATGACTTCGGCCATGGTGACGCACTGCCGGTTCAGATCGCCGCGATAACCGGGCAGCTTGAGGTCGCTCATCATGTGACCGATCCCCGCCTGGTGCGGATACAGACCAGACAGCAGTGAAGCCCGCGTGGGGCAACACCGGGCGGTGTTGTAGAACTGCGTCATCCGCACGCCGCCGGCCGCGAGTCGGTCGAGGTTGGGGGTTTGGATCTCGCTGCCGTAGCAACCGATGTCCGAGAACCCCATGTCATCCGCCAAGATGACGATGATGTTAGGTTGAGACTGTGCGGAGCCAGGGGTGGCGACGAGGCCTGTGAGGATGCCGAGTGTGATGACGAATCTCATGGCCTCAGCCTACAGCATGCCCGCGATACCAGGCTTGTAGACTTTGTCAGCCAGGTGGTCACAGTAGCTGCGGAATCTACCCACGAGGTCCTCGAGGAGTGCACACGGTGTGGTGGGCTGCTCGTCCAGTGAGTCGACCGGGGAAATGTCACGGAGTGTCGAGGTTAGAAAGATGCCGTCCGCCTCCCGCAGGTCGTTGTCGTAAAGATCGCATTCGAGGCAAGGGATCCCTTGTTCCTCGCACATTGCGAACAAGAGGCGGCGGGTGACTCCGGCCAGCAAGCCGGCGCTGAGAGCCGGCGTGATGATCTGATCGCCCTTGATAATCCATGCGTTGGAGGTCGAGGCCTCCGTCAGCCTGCCATCATTGTTCATGAACAGGCAGTCGGTAGCGCCGCGAGAGGTGGCTTCTTTCAGACCCAATACGTTGTTGAGGTAGTTGCCGCTCTTGATCGCGGGGTCCAGGGCGCGACGGTCGTTTCGCAGGCGCTGGACAACCACAACCCGAGCCCTGGTGACTGCGGCGGGCGGGAGGTCACGTACCATGACAACGCAAGTGACGGGGCCGGTAGCGTACTGGACATCGATGTTCGGCGCAGAACCAGGGCCGCGGGTGACGATGACCCGGACGTAGCTCTCCTTGTTGTTGGCGGCCCGCAATGTCTCGATGATGCGGCCCGTAAGCTCAGAGTCAGAGATTTCGGTTCGGAGATCGAGTTCGATTCCAGCGGCGGAGTGGTGGAGACGCTCCAGATGTTCAGGCCAGGCAAACAAGGTCCCGTTGCGCGTTCGGGTGACCTCATAGATCGAATCACCGAACAAGAACCCTCGGTCCAGGACCGAGACCTTGGCTTCTGCTTGGGGCACGATGGTGCCATTCATGTTGCAGAGATCCGTCATGGGCATACTGATACGGGTTGGGGCGGCCCGGGGAAACCCTCTGGTTCACCGTCCCCGGGCTAGAATATTTCTGCGCTGGCGGGCGCCGATGTCGCGAACCAACCGTTTGCGTTGAGCGTGACGAACGCGAAATACAGGCGCGTCCCTCGAAGGCTGGCGATCGATGGGACGTGGAGCGTGGCTGTCGCCTTGCCCTGAGCGTCTAACCGACCCAAAAACCCAGTGAACACACCCGGTGTTTGGATGCTCGCCAGCAAGAGGAAGTCAGCGGTCAGCGGTAGGATTACTTGTGGCGTGATGCGAAGCCCAGGAACCATCGACAAAGAAGCAGCGAGCGCGTAATCGGCGCCAGCGGCACCCCGTTGGGTCAGTTGAATCGAATTTGCCTGACCGATCCGGAGTGTTGCAGGGAGTGTGACGGAGCCAGCGACCCGAGGGAGGGGCGGCGGTTTGCGCGCTGGGTGGCCAAGGGCGACGTCGACCAGCGCTGCCGCCAGTTGCCAATCTGGCTGGTGTCCATCGGGATCGGTACCGGCACCAAATGCCGCGAAGTTGTCCATGTCCCGGTCGAACAGGGCTCGGTCACCGGACAGAACAGAAGGATGGAATGAGCACAGCACAACACGGCCACCGCTGGCGTTCGGATAACGATAGGACAGGATCGCCGCGGAGCCGTCTTCGCCATGCTTGGCGAGAACCCGGTACTGAGCGGGTAGCCTGGTCGGGTCCCTAGGGATAAACCGAGGGCCTGCGTAGAGCATGGGTCGAACGGTCTGCGGCAAGCCCCGACCCTTGAGCTCGGGCGCGTTGAGATCGAGGACCGCTGTCCCGTGCTGGGCGCGGTATGCGCGCCGGAGCAACGGGTTCCACGGCAAGGGGCCCTCGGCGACGCCGTCGAACAGTTGCCATGGATAGGCGTAATCGCGTCCGAGCCAGCGCGTGGTCTTGGCGGCCGCAAAGGCCCCGGCGCAGAACCCCAGGTAGTTGCCGCCGCCGGTGACAAACGCGCGGATTTCGTCATCACCCGGACCGCGTCCGGACCATCCGCCGACGCGGCTCACATAGTCGGCCGCGTAGCCTCCGGGGACGATCAGCAGGTCGAACGCCGGCTTCCCGGACTTGTTGAGTACGCCGCCGTTGATTTCGGCAGCAGATATGAACCGGTAGGAAGTCCCCAGCCATTCGAGTACGGCAGGCAATGCACGACTGCCCTCGTTCTCCCATACACCGACATCTCGGTACACTGCGACGTGAACCGATGTGTGTTGGGCGTGTCCGGCGTTAGCGCATGCAATCGCGCCGGACAGGGCGAAGCCGAAGGTGAGGCGATCCCGCATGTCCGAAGAATAACGTGCGACAGACAAGTGCCCAGTGGCCACGGATCATGTGGTCCGAATTTGTAAGGACCTTCGTGGATGGCCCTGTGCTGCAGACCGGATATCCCGGACCTAGATCTGTGGAGCCGAGCGCTTGCGACGTAGCGCGAACCCAAACGCCAGCACCAGCCCTGAGGTGGCGAGGATGGTCCACGCGTATCGCCACAGCCAGTGGGAGGGAGGCTCCCGACGGAAGGCATCCCAGGGCAATCCGTTGAGTTTCTGCGGCGAATAGTCATCGAGATTGCGCGGCGGGGAATCGTCGAGGGCGAACAGCCGAAACACGGGCCTGTTGGCTCGTATCGTGACCAGCATGGCGTTCTCTTCTTTTACCTCTCCCATCCCGCTGGCGATCAGGGTGACGTTGTCCATCACGTCCTTGAAAGCCGGGATGGCATCCTCGTTCCCGGCTACGTCGCCAGCGATCACGAACGCCTTCCTCGGGGCTTGCTGTACCAGCAGTGGGTGAACCGCTGACCAGTAGTTGGACTTGCTCAGCTTCTTTTGCCGCGACCGGCTGTTCGCGCGGATCTTGCGATACTCGGGTTTGTGGCTCAGCCACAACAACTCGTGCATGAAGATGAAGAATGTCGCGATGCCCTTGCTGTCTCGCAGCGCGGCTTGAAGAAATGCGAGTTGGTTTGGCGAGATGCTACGCGCTACCTCCTGGGTGTTCAGGAAGATGAAGCGCGCTTCGGCAATGTCGAAGGAGTAGTGGAGCGACCCGAACTGTTTTTGGATTTGAGCGAGCCCGAAATCCGAGGCGTCGTGGTTGCCCATCGCCAGATAGAACGGAATGCCCAAGGGTTTCAGGTCGGCCTCTAAAACGCCCCACGAGTCTTCGTCGCAGCGCCGAAGCACGTCGCCGGTAAAGGCAACAAAGTCCAGGTGGCCAAAAGCGCCGGCCGAAAGCTTGTCGACCAGCGGAGGATGCAGACCCCGATTGGAGCCGTTGTGGGCACCGTAGGCGTGACCCGCAACCAGGAACCGTATCTTGGAGAGATCGGCGACCGGTGGCGGCTGCAGGACCTGGGCCGGTAGCGGCAGGCTGAGCACAAGAGTTGCCAGCGTGCGGTGCAGTTTGAGCATGGCTAGTACGAGTCTGCGACGCCGAAAAGCAGATCCATGCCGGTGACGTACTTGGAGTTGCGAGACAGTCTGAACCCCAGGTCCTGGGATAGCTCGCAGGCCTCGCTGTTGTCGCCCTCGGCGTACTTGAGTTCCAACACAGTTGCGTTCTGCTGGGCCCGTTGACGGATCCAAGGATTACGTGCCGCAAAGAAGCACAGATCGCGGTCGATGGTGATCCGGAAACGGCCGTCGGCAGAGACGAAGTACTTTCGCACGTAGCTGTTGAGTAGCGTTGGCCGGATCATTGCCATCTGTAGCGAGACGTTTCCTGGCAGGTCAGCAGCGCGAACCTGTTCTTTGACGGCGGCCTCAATTTCACCTGTCGTAGTGTCGAGTGGCGGCAAGGCGTAGATCTCCTTGGTGCCGACCAGCCCGCGCTTGATCTTGAACTCCAGCTTGGGGCTTGACGCGAGACCCTGCATGTCTCCATACCAGCGGATGCGAGTTTTGGTCCGATTGCGGACTCCCTGGATGTTGTCGTGCAGGCTCTTGAGCCTGGACGTGTCGAGATACACGTTGTTGACGGCGCGCTCGGGGTATGCGACCCGAAACAACCGGGGGTGCTGACGCACAACGGCCTCGACGAACCGTTCCGAACGAGCCCTGATGAGGAACTTGCGCTCGTAGCGGAATTGGCTGACGACAGCGCTCATTTGCTGCTCCGGCCGTACTTGTTGCCGTAGAGCAGCGGCTCTACTTTCTTGTGATTGGGCGTTGTCCACTTGCCGTCACGGGTCAAGTGGGAGTTCTTCTCGATCAGGTACGGCTCCTTCACGCCCTCGAGACGGCACTTGGAAGTTCGAATGGAGGCTCCGGAGAATTCGGACTTCTTTTGAAAGGCGATGAAGCCGACTGCGGTGTCCTTGATCAAGCTGTTCTTGATGATCAGGACGGAGGCATCCTTGCTGGTACAGGCTAGTTGGGAATCGCGGATCTCCACCATCTCCGCTTCGACCCGGCTGCGTTCTCCGGCGCTGATCGCCTTGTCCTGGACTTCGGCGAACCGGCTGTCGTGGATCGAGAGCGTAGATCCAGAGACGTCGATGCCGTCGTTACCGCAGCGTAGAAAGGTACAGTCACTCAGAGTGCCGGTGACAAAATCGCCGTCGAAGGCGTCGGCCTGGATATCCACAAAGCTGATGTTGCGCATCTCGACCTGGCACCGCACGACGTTCAGGGCATCTTCGCTGCGGTTGGTGTGAAACTGCACGTAGTCGAGAACTACGTCCGACTCGTAGAAAGTCACCGAACCTGGAACCGACCAGCCGCTCTGCTCCGGAGTGCCAAGGCCCTCGAAGCGAACGTTGCGCAGTTTGGACGGGGTCGGCGCATCCAGCACCACAACACCCTGCCCAGTGCCGTCGCTCGATTTCACGACCACGGGATCGCTCTTTGAGCCGCCGAATAGAAGGGGGGAATAGCTGATCAGGTTGGCGGCTTTCTTCAGGTCCAGGGAGACGCCGTGCGAAGCGACCAGGGAGTAGCCGGCGGGAATGACCAGGGTTTGCGCAAGGACCCAGGAACCGGGGCGGATTGTGATGATCTTCTGCTCCTCATCCACGCTCAGCCAGTCGATCTTGCGGTAGCCGTCCCGGTCCCAACTCCAGTCCGTTTTGGACACTCCCGGTGGTCGGATACTCCAGGGATGAATCGGGACAAGCTGTGACCGCTTTGACCCAGCGAAACGATACGAGACCTTCAAGCTGGCTGGATCCAAGGCGCTGAAGTTCGTGCCGTCCGGAGCCTTGAAGCTGAGTTCTTTCAGTTGGATCGCTTCGGCGCGCCGTTTGGAGCCGAGATACACCGCGTCGGTGGGAGGAACAGGCTCAGCGCCTGCGATGGAGAGACCGAGAATCTCGATGGGTAGACTCTGGGTGTTGCCGACCAGAACCCGGAGATTGGCGTCTTCGAGCGAGTAACTGTAGGCATTGAGGGAGTTGGATTGCTGTAGCAGCTCTTGGATGAAGGCAGCGTTGTGGCGCATATTCCCGACGGTGGAACTGGCGTACGGATACTCGCCGTAGAGGTTGACCAGGGATTGCTGCAGATCCTGATTGAGCTGCTTGAAGAACCCGACAACCCGGCCCTTGGGTGAGAGGCGCTCAAGTTCTGCGACGTAGGCAGCTACCAAGGACCGGTCTTGGAACAGACTGCGGACAAAGTTCGGCAGGCGTTGTGATTCCGGCGTCTTTTTGGAGGACTTCGAGTAGATGCCGCCGTCGTGACAGAACAGACGATTGATCTTGCCGCCAGCGTGGTTGTCGTAGCCGATCGGCTCGAGCAGTGACCGAATCGGGTCGAAATAGAAGCGCATGTCGCGCCAATCGATCTCCTGGGACCCCACGATCTCGCGAATTGCGAGAAAGGTAGCCATGCGTTCGAGGTGGAACACACGGTGCGCCGGCTGTTGGCCCGAGCGAAACGCCTCCAACATGCCGATGGCGCGTTCGAGCGCGGACCCATGACCGGTCTCGGTATCCCGCCCCACGATCGGGCTGGCAGTGTACTCACCAGGTCCGGCCTCGAAGTCGCCACGAGCACCGTAGGCGCGGAGTGATGCATCGTTGTCGAAGCGGAGGATCGGTCCTTCGCGCCGACGTCCGCGCTCGAGCACGTGCTTGTCAAAACTCTCTTCCAGAGCGAACAGACCCTTCGCCACCCCGTTGATGCTGAGGTCGACAAAATGGTATTGGACCGCCAGCAAGCCCTCTCGACGCATCATCTCCAGGGCGATCCACTCGGACAGGAAGTTGCGGGTCTCAGGTGCCTGTAGCGAGAAGCGCCGCATTCCCAACAAGGTCTCGTTTCCACTGAGCTTGATTCGTAGCGACCACTTGTCGGTTGACCAGTGATCCGGCAGCCGGCCCTTGAGCCGAGCCTTGCCGTTGTGCGACGAGCCTCGAAAGCGAACACCGATTGGCACGTAATCATCTGGACCGGCGAACAGGAGCCCCTCTTCGAGCGCCTTGTCCCGTTGGTACTTGAGCGCTTGAAAGCTCTTCCACTTGATATCCAGGAGCATCGGCTCGGCATCGGCCATCACGACGCCTTCGAGCATGTTGAGCGGAATCTGCACGCCACCGCCCATCATGGCCGAGACGTTCCAGATCGCTGGCGTCACGATCCGCTTGGCAATGTAGGTGTCCAGAAGCCAGCGATTGAATCCGTACAGCGAGGGACTGTCGGCGACGCGCAACCCGATAATGGCTCCGACCAGGAGAACGCAACACATGGTTGCGACCAGCAGGAAGGCAGTTGTGAGCCCCGGGAGACTGAAGAGGCGCCGGCGCTTCAGAGTCTCGTCGGAATAGATCCTCATGCCAGGCCCTGGGTGTCCAGGAAGGAGATGTTGAGCGGCGTGTCGAGTTCGTGCAGGGATCTTCTCGCGGCGTTGAGTTGATCGGCGGACGAAAACGAGATGTGCAGGGCCGCCTCCAGTGCGGTGTCGGTCTCGTCCAGTCGCAGCAGGTGAAGGTCTGTGCAGTGCGGTCGCAGAGAGGTCATGATCAGATCCAGGTCTGCATCTCGTGGACCGGTGATGGTCAGGTGCAGGGTCGGAGTCGCGCTGTCTTTGGAGCGACTACCGATCAGGATGAGTGCGGCGATCAGGAAGAAGGCGCAGACCGTAATGACCCGTTGGTTGCCGCCGAGTCCCAAGCCGATGGCGATGGCCAGGAACAGGTAGATGAGTTCTTCCGGCTCCTTCACCGCCGACCGGAATCGCACGATGGACAGGGCGCCGACCAGGCCGAGCGAGAGCGCCAATGAGGATTTGACGATGCTGATCACCAACATCGTTGTCACCACCAACAGCGGGAAGTTGTGGGCAAACTCACGCCGGTTCGACAAGGCACGCCCGCAGCGGATATAGAGTCGGCCGAGCAGGTAGCCAAAGAGTGCAGCGAGCAGGATGTCGAGGACGAAGGCCGGGATCGGCACGTCGATGACCGCATCCTTGAGGTAGTCCAGGAAGTCCTTGTTGTCGAGAGGGGATTGCGGAGCAGGTTGGAGGACTTGGATCATCGGTCTATCAGGGGCGCCCGTTGTGTGTTGTTGCCACGAAGAATCTTAGGGGGTGACATTCCTTGGCGGCAGGCGGGAATTCTCGGATGCTCAGAAACACTGTGCTGATTGCACGCCGCACATCTAACTCGGTCACCGCTGGGGCTGGAAGGACCTTTCAATTGTCCAATACCCGCCCGCTATAGTGCTGAACTCACATGCACCATTTCCAGAGGCCTACGAAGATGTTGGATCCGTCACCGCCGCGAGCCGGCTGGACGCCGTTTCTGCTCGGGTTCCTGCTGACCGGCGCTCACTACGGGTGTGTCGGCTACGCGGGCTCCGAGGTTACCGCCCCCCGGCCGAACATCGTGGTGATGCTCGCTGATGACATGGGCTGGGCCGATCCTGGGTTCCACGGCGGCAACCCGGCGCTGACTCCCAACATCGACCGCCTGGCCGGCCAAGGCATGCGCATGACCCGCTTCTACACCCACTCGGTATGCGCACCGACCCGGGCGGCCCTGCTCACCGGGCGTTACGCGTTCCGGACCTGGATGGACTGGCGCTCCGAGGACTTTGGCAAACCCACCTACCTGAAGAAGCTCGGGCTCAAGCTGGCGCACAACGAACGTGGCGAGCCGACGCGCATGGTCCAGGGTATGGACACGCGGGAGCGAACCGTTGCCGAAGCCCTACGCGATGCCGGGTACTTCACGGCGATTACCGGCAAGTGGCACCTGGGGGAGTGGCTCCCGGAGCATCTGCCGATGGGGCAGGGCTTCATGCACCAGTACGGGCACTACGGGTGGGGCATCGACTACAACAACTACACGATCCCACACAATTCACCGGCACGCTTCGCGGTCTACGACTGGCACCGCAATCAGCAACCGATCTATGAGCAGGGATACTCCACCGATCTCATCGCCAACGAAGCGGCTCGACTCATTTCGGAGCAGTCCGCCGACAAGCCGTTCTTCATCTACGTGCCTTTCAATGCCATTCATGGCCCGCTCGAGGAGATCCCTCGCCATCGCGACAAGTACGACAAGCGCCAGGCGGCCTTGAAGTGCCTGGATGACGCCGTCGGACGAATCGTGGGCGCCGTAGACCAGAATGGTTTCACCGGCAACACCCTGGTGATCTTCACCAATGACAACGGTGGTTTGCGCGACGAGTTCAACAAGCCCCTGCGCGGCACCAAGAACACGACCTACGAGGGCGGTGTGCGGGTGCCGTGCGTGATGCGGTGGCCCAGCAAGCTCGCACCGGGATCAAGCAATGACGCGATGATGCACGTTGTCGACCTGATGCCGACTTTCGTGACCCTGGCTGGCGGCAACCATCAACAGGAACGCCCCTTGGATGGCCTGGACATGGTTGGAGTCCTTGAAGACGGCGAGCCCAGCCCGCGGACGGAGATCATCTTCGAGGTTACTGGCAGCGTGCGGTTCCCGACGATCCTCTCCGGCGACACCAAGTTGATGGGTGACAAGTTGTTCAACCTCAGGACGGACCCGACGGAGTCGACGGACATCGCGTCGAAGCACCCGGCTCTGGTCAGGAGACTAAAGGCTCGCCTCGCGTTGTTCAGCAAGCAGCGGCCGCCACTGTCAGCGACTCTCGGCGAACAGCCTCTGCTGATGGACCCGCCGCTGCCGTACGTCTATGGCAGGGACGAACACAAGAACGCACCGCAATGGCTGAAGCAGGCGGTCGCGAAAGTCCGGGCGACGCAACCCAAGGTCTGGGCGCCCGGCAAGACGCCGTGGCCGCAGGCGCCAATCGGCGGCAAGATCATCTACACCGGGGATGGTCGCTAGCCGCTAGCGCAGGGTCATCAAGTACTGCAGGACGTCGCGGATCTCATCGTCCTTGAGCAGCAGATTCATCGGCGGCATCGGGGAGATCTTGCCCACATAGCCCTCGGCGATCGTCGCATTCGGATCGATCAGAGACTCCAGGAGGTACTTTGCGTCCTTCTTGCCGCCGATTCCGTCGAGAGCCGGCGCGATGATGCCGCCCTGGCCGCCGACCTTGTGACAACGGAAGCAGCCCGCGACCTGGTGCGTGAAGAACAACTTCTTCCCACGCGCCGCATCGCCGCCGGTCAGCAATCTAGCCGTGTCGAGGTCTGTCTTGGCAAGCAGCTTCTTGCCGCCGCCGGCCTCGGCGTGGTTGAGGACGACCGCGAGGATTCCTGCTGCGCCCGGACCAGCGCCCCGCTCGGGGCCCAACTCGATGAGTTCGACGTCATCGAAGTACGCCGTGCCCGTCGATCGTCCCCAGCCACCGAACAGGCAATTGATGGAGATCTTGTCGCGGTTGCCGGACTGGATCGTGCCGGTGACGCGCCGCCAATCGTCGGTACCCTTGACGCTTGTCGTCGCGGTCTGGGGCTCGTGGGCGTTGAACAAGGCGCCGTGGGCGTTGCCCTTGGTGTTCAGGCGGTCGGTCTTGATCCAACCCGACAACTGGTAACGGGTGCGGGGCTTTACGCTCACCTCGGTGAACCAACTGGTGTCGGAACCCTGGTCGGATGAGATCTTGACGCAGTAGTCGCCAGTCCGGCCGCCCTTGGCGAGTGCATGGCTGGCCGGTCCGCCGTAGGTTCGCACTGCCCATCCGGCCGGTCGGCCGTCGTTCACTTTCTCGAACGACGCGTTCATCAGCAGGTTGGGCCTGGCCACCGGCTTGCTCTCGCCGGCCTCTTCTCGTGGCCTGGCGGCGGCCAGGAATCCGGCGTAGTGAACCGAGCCGGCGATCTTCGCGGCGTCCGTCATCCATGGATCCTCGGCGTTGCGTGGCTCGACGGAGATCGCGTAGACCATCGCGCCGACGGCTTGCGAGGACGGCATGTCGGAGAGGGCCAGGAGCGCGGCGAGACGCACCTGGGCGTCGTCATCGTTGAG
>JAYZDB010000125.1:0-7096 GCA_036338025.1 Planctomycetota bacterium | reverse complement strand
AGCGTGCGATCAAGCCAACGTGACTGCACGCTTATCGCCTCCTCTCTACGACGTCGCGCTTCCACCAGGTCCTGGCCCACTCGTCGCCTTCTGGCACCGTCTTGAACCCGAGTTTGCTACTCAGACAACGGGCAAGACCCTCCAGGGCAATCCGGCGAAGACCGTCCCCTTCCGACTCGTCAGTCGCGGTATTGTAGAGGAACTCGATCGGCCGCTGCCCTCCGGACGGACCCACATCCGCGTGCTCAAACTTGAGTTGCCCACACATCCGGACCAACGACATCCGCACCTGTTCGTCTTGGTCGTATCTGTGCATCAAGGAGTCTGCTTGTGGCCGCCGCAGCATGTTGAGTAGAAACGACACGGCCGGGATTCCACCGAGACGGCGATAGATCGACAGGACTTCGACACGAACGGATGGTTGATTCTTGGCCTGGATTTCCTCAGGCACCAATGCGGCCCGCAGACCATTGCAGGCCGCAAAACGCATGGCCCGACGCAAAGACATCGCCGCCACTTCCACAACCTCTTGGTCAGTCTCGGTCACATACGTTGACCAGATCGTGCGGATCAAGTCGCGCTGCCAACGCAAACGCGGCAGAGGTTCTGACGTGTATGCCTTCAACGCGTCACAGAAGGCGATCCGGTCCGCATCGGTGATCGCTGGACGTTCAGCTCGTCCGAACAACCGGCGTAGCGTCTCATCAGCCGCCAGGAAGACCTTCTCCTTGCGCGCCTGTTCCTGGGAGTCCACGTCCCGCAAATACAAGGTCTCATCGAGGGGATCGACATCGAGAATTTCCAGGATCGACTCGATCACCGACAGGGCCTGAAGTCGATTGAGAGCACTCGGGTCGGCTTCGGTCACCCACAACAAGCGACGGGCCACCTGCGCCATCGATGTAAGGTCCGAACTCACGTAGTCCGCGAGCAAGGTGATTCGTTCGCGAGCAAACCCCGAAGGATTCTCCACCGGTGCGTCGACGGGCCGGGAAGGCACAAACCAGGCGAACCACGGATATTGAAGTGCAACATCCGGATAGTCCGCTGTCGCCGGCTCGGTTTGCGGATCATCCCAACCGGCGATCGAGTCGAACTCGTCGATCGCGGTCGAGTAGGTCGAACAAGCAGCACTGCCGAATACGACAACCGCTCCGATCGCGAGTACTTGGAAACGCCTCATGAGGAATAACCGCCCGGATGTAGTCGGTGCCAATTCCAGGCCGTCTCAACGATGGAATTGATATCTCCCAAGGCAGGTTCCCAACCAAGTTCAGTCTGGATGCGTTGCAAGCTCCCGACCAGGACAGGAGGGTCTCCGGGCCGTCGCGCACCAATCTCGTACGGCACGTCCTTGCCGGTTACCGACCGTACGCTTTCGATAACCTCGAGTACCGAAGTGCCACGTTCATTGCCGAGGTTGAATGAAGTGGCGCCTTGCATACCACCGTCGAGGGCAGCCAAGGCCAGCAAGTGGGCCTCCGCCAGGTCGGTCACGTGCACGTAATCACGCACACAAGTGCCGTCGATAGTCTCATAGTCGCCACCAAACACCGTCAACTTGTCACGTTTGCCAGCCGCTACCTCCAACACCAACGGAATAAGATGGGTCTCGGGATCGTGATCCTCCCCAATCCGGCCCTCCGGATCAGCACCTGCGGCATTGAAATACCGCAGCGCGACGGATGACAGTCCATACCCCACTGCAAAGTCGCGCAGCATTCGCTCGCACACCAACTTGGTCTCGCCGTAGGGATTGATGGGAACTTGCGGCATGTCCTCAACGATCGGCATCTGGTCGGGCACCCCAAACGTCGCACATGTCGAACTGAACACGACGTTTCGAACCTCAGCAGCGACCATGGCGCGCAGGAGATTCAATGTACCCACCACGTTGTTGTGGTAGTAGAGGCCCGGATCCTCGACCGATTCGCCGACATAGCAGCGAGCCGCAAAGTGACATACCGCGCGGATCGGGTACTGCTCGAACACCCGCGCCAGGCAAGCCGCATCAAGAGTACTGCCTTCGATCATCTCGACATCGAAAAGTGCCTCTCGATGTCCCTCGCTGAGGTCATCCAGCACCACCACCCGATGGCCGCGCTGCTGCAACATCAACACGGTGTGCGAACCGATGTAGCCAGCCCCCCCGGTGACCAGGATCACTTGCGATCCCTCCAGGCCTGTACCAGGCGCCGACGTTGTTCAGGATCCTTGGCAGCACCAAATGGAATCTCGATCACGGCGCCGGTGAGCCCCTGCATGGCCTGGTGCAGGGACCGGAATGCGTACGGATCCTGTTCGGCTGCCAAGGCCTCAAGCACCAGCACCACCAGGGCCGATTTGTACTTGCTGTTCTGCTTGGCGAGTTCCGCAGCCACCGTCGCAGCCATCGCCCGCACCTTGCCATCGGGATCGCTGAACCCCCCCTTCAGGTCGAGGAGAGGCTGACTCGAACGACTGACCAGCAGGCGTAGCGCCTCGATCCGCATCAGCGCGTGGCCACTGTTGGCGGCGATCTGCAGGGCCCGGCTGGCGACGGTCGGAGATTTCTCGTTGCGCGCCAACCGACCGAGAACTCCGATCCGTACCTTGATGCTCTTGTGGCCGCGCAGGATCGCGTAACAGTCCACGACTCCCAGATCCCCACGGTTGACCTGGGTCAGGAGGTTCTGGTAGAGCTCCCGATGCTGGTCATCGAGGTCTTTGATCGCGAGCAACTCATTGCAGATCGATCTCGCCCGCTGGATTTCGCCACGGAGAAGGAACGTCCGAAACAAATGTTCCTTGGCGTACTTGCCGATGACTTGGTTGTCTACCAAGGGCTCAAGGACCGACTGCGCCGCTGCCAGACGATGCAGATCGAACAGGATGACTCCCTTGCTGTACCTCAGCAAGGCCGAGCGGGGACTTCTCAACAAGCCAGCTTCGACACAGAAGAGACCCTCTTCGTGCCGCTCTTGCTCACTGAGCAGAACCGACAGCCGTCGCGCTGCCCACTCGAACTCGGACCCCTTGGCCAATTCTTCACGCAGGTACGAGACAGCAGCGTCAGCATGCGCGGGACTCTCGAGCATCGTTGTGCCAAGCACACGGATCACATTTGGGCAAATCGCGTGGTCCGGGGAATCCAGGTCGTAACACCGCCGGTACGCCTTGATCTCCTCGTCGGTCTTGGCGACTTGCCGGTAGCCGATCCCCAAAATCCGCCAGACCGTCGGGTTCTTCGGGTGATCGCGGGTCAGGCGTTCGAGTTCGGGAATGACCTGACCCGGCAGGCCCATCTGAATCCGGCACAGACAATACTCCAAGCGCTCGGACAAGGTCGTGCCGGGTTTCACTGCGGCGAGGGCCACACGACCGCCCTCTACCGCCAGTGTCTTTTCCAAGAACTGGAAGACCTCGGTTTCGAGAACGCGAGCCGCTGGCACAGCTGAGAATTCAGCGAGTTCCACCGCCGGTTTTGCTGCTTGCACCGTGGACCCTGGCTCGGCCTTGCCCGGAGCTGTCTTGACCAGCCTCGTATGCCCCCGATCGACCATCGGCAGGGCGCGCGGCGCCAACCGTTGATCGGTCCACGGCTGGCTACACGAAGCACTCAGCGCAACGAGAAGAACTGGGATTCGAATTCTCAACCTGGACCTCAACTCGATAGGTGATTACTACGTTCCGACCTGACGTCGCCCAGGTCAACATCGCTCCCATGCCCGAAAGAAATCCCTCCAACCTCAGCTCGCCTACGCCAACGAGAATCCGCGCAATCCTGAGGACCGCCCGCCGTCTGGCGAGCGAAGTCGGGACATTCGTCGAGGGCAAGCATCGGGGTTCGGGGCAGCGGATGCAATCGAAGGGGCGGGGTGACTTCGTCACAGCCGTCGATCTGGAGGCCGAGCGCAAATTGCGAAGATCGCTATCGGACGCCCACCCGCACCACGCAATCCTCGGTGAAGAACTCCCACCCCACCAGCCCGGCGCGGAGTTCACCTGGATTCTCGACCCAATCGACGGCACCAGCAACTACGGACGGGGCTTGCCGACCTATGCGGTATCGGTGGCATGTATGCACGGCGGCGCCCCCCTGGCGGCAGCGGTGTACTGCCTGCCGGAGGCTGAAATCTACTCAGCGGGCCGCGGCCTGGGGTCATTCCGCGGTCGCCGCCGCCTGGGACTCAAGCGCTCACGGCTGACCGACGCCTCGATCCTGGGAGTGCAGTGGCACCGCGGCAAGAACCCTCTGCGCTACCTCGAGGGCCTGACCGCGACCGGCTCACGAGTCCGTAACCTCGGCTGCACCGTCACCCAACTCTGCCACCTGGCGGCCGGGCGCCTGGACGGCAATATCCAGGAACAGGGCAAGATATGGGACATCGCCGCCGCCGCCTTGATCGTCACCGAAGCCGGCGGCCGATTCACCGATTGGCGCGGGCGCCCGATCTTCCCGACCGGCTTCGAGCCCGATCGACACCACCCCAGTATCGCAGCACCGCCGGGAATCCACGGCCGCCTGTGCAAACTGCTCGGACCCTGGCAGACGGCGGCGATGGCCGCACGGCGCTGATCAGCGCCGCCATCAACCACCCCGCACCCGCTGGTCGCGGTCCGGGTTGCATGCCGCCACCAGTCGGCTCTATTCGCCGACCGCTGTCCTGGCCCTGACCCTGGCACCGTAGGATGCGCCGGCGGCCCCACCGAAGGCCCCGCCGATCACGCCTCCGAGGACCGCTCCGCTGCCCTCCGCAGCCCACAACTGGCCGACCACCAGGGCAACCAGCGCACCAAGCGCAGCCGCACCCCCCATCCAGATCAGGTAATGTTTCATAAGATCAATCCAAACGGGGACTAACGGGGAATACTACGGAAATTCACGGACCGGCAAGGGCCGCGTTCCGCGGGTCGGTAGACACCAAACGGCAACTTCAGCCCTGATTGCAGCCCGCAGACGCACTCTTGTTCCCCGGGCGTAACACCCCGGACCCGGCTGCCGGAGCCCGAACCGCCCAATCCCAAGGGGTTTTGCGCCTCAGCGCTCGACTCGGCACGCAGCTGCGTGTTTTTTGCCCCGGAGACCAACATCCGATGGACTTCCCGGGAGTATGGCACCTCTCTTGCACTAGACTCGGCAGTCTAGCCGTAGATCGAGCCAACAGGCGCTGCGGCACAAAGCCTTCTGCGACTTCCAAAGTGAACATCCGAATCTCTTAGGAGCACCCATGAACAAGTTGACCCTCTCTGGTTTTGCCTGCGCTGCGATGCTGGCCCTACCGGCGACGACCCTCGCACACGGCGGTAAATACCGTGGCCCGGGCGACGTCGTTCCCCCGAACGCCGGCGGCGGCCCCACCACCGGCGGTCCTGGCGCCCCCGGGCCGGTAACTCCTGGCCCGAACGCCCCTGGCGCACCGCCTCCCGCTGGCCCGACCACCCCTGGTTCGGCACCTGGCGGCCCAGCCACCGGCGGCCCGGCGGCCGGCCCGGCAGTTGGCCCCAAGACCGGACCGCGCGGGATCCAGATCGGCGCTGACCTCAGCAAGTGGCAGTTCTGGTGGGAGTTCAACAAGGATCCGTTCATCAACCTGAAGGACGCCATCCACGCTCCGTCGACGACCACCGGCTCCGATGAGTTCTTCATGGGCTCGACCCGCCGCGTCGCTTCCAAGGACACCGCCAAGCCATCCGAATCCGACATCCAGGAGACCATCCTGCCGGCGCTCAAGCGAGCACTGGACACCACGGATGACCGCGACATCAACTCGTCCTGCATGATCGCACTGGCCAAGATCGGCCGCGACCACAGCGAGTTTGAGATCCTTCCGATCTTCAAGGCACTACTGAAGAAGCCGGACCAGGAAATCCGCGAGACCGCGGCCCTGTCCATGGGCATCTCGGGCATGGCAAACAGCAAGGCCATGCTGATCGACCTCGCAAGCGACAGCCCGGTAGGCCGCAAGGCTTGTGGTCGTAGCCAGGTGGATGGTCGGACCCGCTCGTTTGCGTGCTATGGCCTCGGCCTCATCGCGCACCTCAACGACAAGGTCGATCTCAAGCGTGAGTGCTTCGAAGCCCTCGACAAGATCCTGGCCGACAAGAACATCCGTGACCGCAACCTGAAGGTTGCAGCGATCAACGGCATGGCCCTCCTCAACCTCAAGAAGGACAACTTGAGCGACAAGGAGACCCTGCTCTTGGACGCGACACTGAAGTCCCTCGACACCTACTACGACAAGTCGGCCGGCCGTGGCACAGATCTGATCAAGTCCCACGTTCCCCCGGCAATCGCCAAACTGATCGGCCGCGGCAACTCGGATCGGCACAACACCTACAAGGAGAAGTTCTCCAAGGAACTGTCCTCGCGGAAGAAGAAGGGCAACGACATCTACCGCGCCGCCGCCCTGGCATTGGGTCAACTGGCCCAGTCCAAGGAAGCCAACAAGCTCGACGAGAAGTATTCGAAGACTCTGTTCAAGTACTACCAGAACGGCAAGGACCTGCAGGCCAAGTTCTTCTGCTTGCTCGCCTTGGGCCAGATCGGTGGTGATGGCAACAAGAACGTACTGCTGACCGAGCTCCGCAAGGGTCGCAAGGCTCTCGATCGGCCGTGGGCAGCACTCGCCCTCGGTGTGATGAACTTCTATCGCTTCGCAAACGACAGCCATGCCACCATCGACAACCTCGTTGGTGACCGACTCGTGAAGCAGATCAAGGAAGTCAAGACCCCAGAAGCCCGCGCAGCGTTTGCTGTCGCTCTCGGACTGTGCCGTTACTCGGAAGGCTCCAGCGAACTGATGGACCTGCTGATGAAGTATCGTTCGCAGGACGAGTTCGCCGGCTACCTCTGCGTCGGTCTGGCACTGATGAACGAGCAGAAGGCCAAGGAAGACATCCACGATGTCGTCCGCAAGTCGGTTCGTCGTCCCGACCTCCTCAAGCAAGCCGCGATCGCTCTGGGCAAACTCGGTGATAAGACCGTCACCCAGACCCTGACCGGAATGCTGCAGGAGAAGGAAACCAACCTGGCCAAGCTGAGTGCCATCGCTTCTGCGCTGAGCTTCATCGGAGATCGTCGTACGATCCAGCCGCTGAAGAAGATGCTGTTCGA
>JAYZDB010000124.1:0-7441 GCA_036338025.1 Planctomycetota bacterium | reverse complement strand
AGAGTGATCTTGAGGCCCATGTCCAATTTGTCGAGGTCACGCTGCCAACGGCCGACGATGCGTTTGCAATCGGCGACGTAGGCGTCGAGGAGGAGTGCATTCATGGCTCGGCGAAGCGGGACCTCAGTGTCGGTGAGCTTCCCGTCTTCGGGTATTGGCAGGTTGTAGTGTTGGTCGAGGGCTTGGGGGTCTTTGTAGATACCGTCGCCTTCGCGGTAGCGTCCCTTCAGGCCGGTCGCAAACGCCTCAGCTGCGTTGGAGCTGTTTTCGCCGCCAAACAGGTCATAGCTCGAGGAAGCCCAGAAGTTGATGTACCTCTGGATCGTATCGAGCGGGATCGCGCCCTCAGCTTTGACGTCCTTGCCCTCCTTCATCAGAGTGGCGGTCCGGTGGATTGTGCGGCCAACACCGTTCTCGCCGGTTTGAAGATGATAGGCCTCTTCCGTGAGCATGAACTGGGTGGTGCGCGCCAGCGGATCGAAGCCACTCTCGGCTAAAGCTGACAGTTGGTACTTGCCGTCCCGATCAGTGAATGCCGTGAAGCAAAAGAAATCCAACCAGTTGTCGATCGGGTTGTTGAAGGCCTCCAGGATGCGGGGGCTGTCAGGGTCTCCGCTGCGGCGTTCCAGTAGTGCTTCGGCTTCTTCTCGTCCGTCCGATCCGAAGTGTCGGTGCAGGAGGTAGACCATGGCCCACAAGTGGCGGCCTTCTTCGCAGTTGACCTGGAATAGCGAACGCATGTCATACAACGACGGTGCGGAGTGTCCCAACATTCGTTGTTGTTCGACCGACGCTGGTTCGGTGTCTGCCTGGGTGACGATCAAGCGACGTAGGCGTCCGCGCAACTCGCCAGGGACATCACTCCAAAGATCCTGTCCGAGATTATCGCCGAACGAAATCTTCTGCTGCCCGCTGGGCTCCGCGAGAAAGATGCCCCAGCGATACTCGGGCATCCTCACGTAGTCAAAGTGAGCCCAGCCACCTTTGCCGACACCGATGGCAGTTCGCAGGTAGACATCCTTGGTGTTGAAGTCGCTGGGACCCATATCATCCCACCACTCGCGATACTGCGGCAACCACTTCTCCAGGGCGCGCTGGAGGCGTTTGTCATCCTTGAGATTGACGTTGTTGGGGATCTTGGCGTCGAGGTCTACGGAACTCATGTTCGTCTCCAGTCGAAATTGGCTTGTTCGGGTTGGCCGTAGCGGGTGAGGGCGCCCTCTGGACCTGTGGCATTGGGCCGGATGAAGATCCAGTTCTGCCAGGCGCTCAGTCGGCCGAAGATCTTGGAGTCGCAGGTCTCGGGACCGGCGAAACGCAGCGAGGCCTCCATGCCCGTCAACGCATCTGGGGATAGCGATGCCCGTTCCTCGATTGCGATGCGGGTGTCGTCCTCGAAGTCAAACTCATCGCCGAGTACCGTCACCAGCCCGAGTTCCTCAGCGTCTGGCGCCTCGACTCGCGGCATTTCCTTGGCCAACTTTGCGGCGTGTTCGGGATTGGCCAGGAAGCGGCTTTGCAGCCGGGTCAAACCGTTGGACATCGTCAGGTAGCCGTCCGAGAGCGCTCCGATCGCCATCTCGACCGGATTGTCGGGATCATCGAGCATGTAGACCCGGTCGCTGGCCAGGGCGAGTTCGAGAAACAGGCCGCCGAAGCAGCTACCAGCATCGGCCAGTGCGAACAGGCTGCGAGCGGACAGTTCGTAGCGGCGCATCACCCGTGCGATCTGCGCGATGACTTCATTGACGAACCAGTGGTCCTTGTTGGCTGCCAGGGTCTTCTCGACCTCGAGGATGGCATCCATGTCGCCGCGGGTGTTCAGGACGATCAAGCCGACCTCCTCCTGCTCGAAGCGCAGGTGGAGCAGAGCATCGTCCAACTCACGGAAACACGTCATCGCCCAGCTGCCATCGCCGGCGGCGAGATAGTCTTCGGCAGAGGCTGGTTGCGCGGTGGTGGGGGCCTCTAGTGTCAGGGTCGCGACGCGTTTCGTGGGGTCGCACTCGACCGTGACGTGCTTGTACTTCCAGGTGTTGCCTTCGACCTCTGCAGTGACAGGCCCCAGGGCGATTCCTTGCTCAGCCTTGGTCGGCAGACTGGCCGCTAGTTCCTTGCATCGTTCCGTGACCTTCTCCTCGAACTTACTGGTCGGGAAGGTGTCGTCGACTAGATTCCACGCCTTGGCCTTCTTGCCTTTGAAGCCCTCTTCGAGGCTTGAGAAAATGTCTGCGCGGTCGCGACGCACCATGCGCTTGTCGACAACGCGGGTTAGTCCACCGGTACCAGGCAGCACGCCGAGCAGCGGAACCTCGGGGAGAGAGACGGCGCTGTTGCCATCGTTGATCAGGTAGATCTCGTCGCACGCCAGTGCGAGTTCGTAGCCTCCACCAGCGCAGGGGCCGTTGAGTGCCGCCACGAACTTCACGCCAGAGTGTCGACTGGTGTCCTCGATCGAGAGGCGTGTCTCGTTGGTGAACTTGCAGAAGTTGACTTTGAAGGAGTGGGTGGAGGCACCGAGCATCGGGATGTTGGCGCCGGCGCAGAACACGCGCTCAACCGCGCTGCCTATTTGCACGACCTTGACTTCCGGGTGTTCGAAGCGGATGCGCTGGACTGCGTCCGCGAGTTCGATGTCGACACCGAGGTCGTAGGAGTTCAGTTTGAGTTCATAGCCCTCCTTGAAGGGAAACTCGTCCTGCACGTTCATGTCGAGCCGGGCGATGTCGCCATCGAACGTGAGCTGCCAGTGCTTGTAGTGATCGGGGGAGGTGTGGAACTGGATCATGGTCGCGCGCGGGTTGGAACGCCGAGATGCCTGGATGTTCTAGCCAGGAGACTGGGCCATGACAAGCAGTATAGAGCCTATTATTGCTTGACATCTGCCAAAAATAGGCATAATAATGCATATATATGGATTCCAAGTCAGAGTTCTTGCGGTCCCTCGGTCGACAGGTCTACAGCCTGCGCAAGGCCCGTTCGTGGTCACGTCGGGAACTTGCACGACACAGCGGGGTGTCGGAGAGGTTCCTCGCCGACATCGAGAACGGTCGCGGAAATCCTTCCCTAGGGCGCATCTATGACCTGTCAACGAGCTTGGGCACGACCCCTGCTGCCTTGTTGCAATCGGCTCCGATGCGGTTGCCGTCGTCGGGTTCCGGCGCGCGGACCATCGCCCTCTTGGGTTTGCGGGGTGCTGGCAAGAGTTCGGTTGGCTCGGCCCTGGCGGAGCGCCTGCAATGGCCCTTTGTCGAACTTGATGTCGTGGTCGAGGAGCAGGCGGGCATGCGCCTGGCGGAGCTCTTCGAGTTGCACGGGCAAGCCTATTACCGACGGCTCGAGCGGCAGGCGCTGGAGACGGTATTGGAACGCGCCGAACCGGTCGTGCTGTCGACGGGTGGTGGCCTGGTCACCGAACCGCGTACCTATGATCTACTGCAGGCGAACACCGATACCGTGTGGTTGCGAGCCGCACCCGAAGACCACTGGGAGCGGGTGGTGGCACAGGGCGATACCCGCCCAATGCAAGGCAACGATGAGGCGTTCGTGCACCTCTGTGCGATTTTGCAGGAGCGCGAGCGTCTGTATGAGCAGGCGCAGTTCACGGTTGATACCTCAGCGACTCCGTTCGAGGAGGTCTGCGTACAAGTTGCAAGTCGATTTGCGGATTCGTCTACGTGACCTTGGCCTGACCGCAGGAACTGCTCGGGCGGTGGATGCGCTATTTGGCCGGCAAGGTCAGCTGTACCGTGGTGGAGTCGCTACCAGCAGTCACTGTGACTTTCCCGATCTCGATGAAGCGGCCGCGCCGAGTGATGCCAAAGGGGTTGGTGGGGCCTGTTTCGACGCTTGGATTTTTCGCTAGCGTCTTGATGGCGTAGGTTCCAACTGAGATCTGCTTGATGGCGAGTATCCCATCGGCGTCGGATCGGGCATGGATGATCTGGTGGGTGGTCTGGCTGGTGACCTGGAAGTTTCGCTTGGCGGCAGGAGTTCCGCCTGAATTCAGGAGGCGTACCCGAAGACTGCCGGCCTGGATGTAGAAGTCTTGCGAGATGTTTGCGCCGGGTGGCACGGAGACCATCGTGGTGCTGGTCAGTCTCGGTCGTCGCGGTCCATCGCCTGGGGCGTCGACGGACACCACGTATTTCCCCGGGCTGACACCCTCGGCACGGAAGTTCCCGTTGTCGTCGGTGCGGAGCGCCTGGCCACCGCCAGCCTGCCGGCCCAACCACGCTTCCTGGACGTGGGCGAGTTGGATGTCTGTTTGGGTTGCAACCACGCTGTTCAGGATTACCCGACCGCGTACGCTGGCCGGGCGGAGATCGCTGATGTCGTAGGTCGCTCGTCGGGTGCCGCCGTTGCTGAGGTCGATCCGTCCCAGGAGTTTCTGTCCGGCGTTGGAACTGCGTCCGTTGATGAAACGCACCGCGGAAAACTGAATCTCCCAGATGCCGGGCATGAGCCCATCGAACTCAAAGCTCCCGTCAGGTCGCACTGCCGAGACCTTGGCCGCCGGGCTGCTCGTGGGGGATTTGCCAACGAACTCGAGGGTTATCCGCGGGCCGAATCCCGGCCATCGCGAATTTCCCGCGCCCGAACCCAGCTGTTTGATGACATCGAGAGGCTGGAGCTGACCGAGTAATTTTGCACCGGCCTGGACGGTGATTTCGAGTCGTTGTTTGTCTTTGGCCAAAAACACACCGTCGCGAATCACCGGGACATGACCTGGTCCAAGCACTCGAACTGCAAGTCGATTCTGGGAGGGTTGCCATCCCAGTACCCCGATTCCCTGCTCATCGGTTTGGGTTCGATCTAAGCGCAAGACCCTGTCCCGGATTCTAAAAGCCAGCTGAGCTGATTTTTCGTGGTCGAATACGTTCGTCGAAGCCGTGACAGTACTGCCATCACCCGGTTGCAACAATTCGAGCACGGTGCCGGCGATCGGACGTCCGCCAGTGTCCGTCACTCGGACCTCGAGACCGACGCGAGCGGCGAGGGTGACCCGGATATCGGGGGAGTCAGTCGACTTCACGAACTCGATCGGATCGTTCGGCACCAGTCCCTCATCCGTGGGGATGACTATGAGCCGTGCGGGGCCGCGTGGGATCCCCTCGATCGTCGCTTCGCCTTTGGGGTGGTGTAGAGCTGGCTGATGACCCTGCTGAGGAGCGCCCGCCCCAGGCTTGTAGGCCTGGTACCAGATGACCTGGAAGTGTTCCACCGGGCGTCCGTCGACGGCCTCGACTACAATGATGCGTACACCACCGGCACGCTCCATGACCAACTTCACGTTGTCGGTGCCCCAGTCGAAAGGCACTTTGGACAGCAGTTTTTCGTAGCCCTTGGCGTGGGGGACTGTCAGGTGGACCGGACCGGACGGGTCTTTGCGGCAACGTACGGTGAATCTGCCGTCCGGCTTCGAATAGCCGAAGCCGACCGGCCACCTGTCCTTGTCCATTGCATGAATGATTGCGCGCGCGACCGGTTTGTCATCCTCGTCGACGATGTGGCCCCGGATCATCGCCTTGGGGTCCGGCATCCTGACCACTACGGTCAGGTATTGGGTTGCCGACCCGCCGGTTACCTCGAAATTCGCCGCTGGCTTCACGATCCGTACACCATCATCAGCAGGACTCAGACGCCAGCCTTGGCAAGCGAGGCGCAGATCCGACGTGAGGGACCCGGTCGCATCACTCGTGAGTTTGAACCAGGTTGTTGGGCGGATCCCTGTTTGCCGTTCTGGTGTGTTTCGAAACAGGCGTAAGGAGATCTCGGGTTGCGGGGCGCCAGTCTCATCTTCGACGTGGCCGACTAGAAATGCGCCCTCCGGCATCATGATGTCGCCAGCGGAACGCCTGTCATCGTTTCCGCTTACCGGACCTTGCATGTCTGCATAGCCGCGAGACCGGGTGTGCAACTCGAGCTGGTCATGCACCGAAGTGCGAATTCGGATCGAGAATCGACCATCATTCTTGGTCGTGCCCTGGGCGCGGCTTGTTTCCACCGGAGGGTCGCTCCGCCTCAGCCCCTCAGGTCGGGAAATGATCTCGACTGCGCAACCTACGATCGGAGTTAGGGTTTGCTTGTCGAGACAGCGGCCGGTGACGGACACAGTTCGGAGGTCCGCGGGTTGACGTTTGGATTCCCGATTCGCGGGGTCATCCACATCGGCGCGGGAATTGCCGTCTCGGCCTGGGTCTCCTCTGCCAGGGAGTTCACTCGGATCCAGCGGGTTGGTCGAGCTGGGTGGGGCTCCTGGATCCGTTGTTGGGTGCGGATCAGTGGCAAACCAGGTCAAGTAGACGCACGCGAGGACTGCGATCAAGCTGAGGAGCAGGGGTAGCGTGAGTTTCTTCATCCGAAGTCTGCAGTGGTGCGGGCCATTCTACCCTGGCTTTGGGCATCTTGGGGTCGCAATCGGTGTACCGTCGCGGTGGGGATAAGCTAGGGATCGAAGATCTCCGCCAGGTTCGCCCCGATGTTGAGAGCGGCCGTGGCGCCCGGCGATGGTGCGTTACACACGTGCAGGACCCTGTTCGACTCTTCGATCAAGAAGTCGTCGACCAGGCTACCATCGGCGCCTACCGCCTGGGCCCGGACGCCGGCAGGCGCTGGTTCGAGGTAGTCGGCACGGAGGTCCGGAACCAATCGCTGCAAGGCGCGAACGAAAGCCCGCCTGCTGAGCGAACGCCAAACTTCGCCGACGCCGGTTCGCCAATGGCTCATCGCGAGCCGGAGGAACCCCGGGTAGGTGAGTGTGCCGAACAAGTCGGAGATGTTGAGGTCAGTTTTCTTATAGCCTTCACGGGCGAAGGCGAGCACTGCATTGGGACCGACTTCGATTGTGCCGTCGACCATTCGTGTCAAGTGTACGCCCAGGAAAGGTAGGGCCGGGTTCGGCACCGGATAGATGAGGTTGTTGCAGAGCCTCGGACTCGTTGCCTTGAATCGGTGATACTCACCCCGAAACGGCACGATTCGCGCTGTCGGTTTCATGCCGCTGAGTTTGGCTACCCGGTCAGAATGCAATCCCGCGCAATTGATCGCGCGGGTGGCCTGGAATTCTCCTGCGCTGGTGACGATGGTAACTCTGTCGGTTTCTTCCCGCATGCCATGGACCCGGGCGTTGACGTGGATCTGGCCGCCGCCTTCTTGGATCAGGGTAGCCAGCCTCGTCGCTACTGCGCCGAAGTCAGCAATTCCAGCGCCCGGAACCCACAGGGCTCGCAATCCGGTGACGTGCGGTTCGATTTCATGGAGCCTGGCGCTGTCGATCAACTCGCAATCGACTCCGTTGGCTTGTGCGCGCTGATGCAGTTCCTTAAGCCGGGGTAGTTCCGCGCTCTCGGTCGCGACGAGGACCTTGCCGCAGATTTCATGACGGATGCCGTGTGTCTTACAGAAGTCGATCATCGCATGCCGCCCAGCGATGCAGTTT
>JAYZDB010000123.1:0-21466 GCA_036338025.1 Planctomycetota bacterium | reverse complement strand
CAGCAGGATGTTGCTCTTCTCGAGTTCGACGTCGGGATCCTGGTAGCGAGCGTGCAAGCGCCGGTAGTGGCTGTAGACCGCGACGGCGAGAATCCGCTTGGCCTGGTCCTGGCCGATCACGTATTCACCAATCCGGGTGTCAATCTCCTCGGGGGTCGGGATCCGGTCCTGGAGAACCAGGTCACGGATGAAGGTCGGTCCGGAGGTCTCGTGGGATTTGCGGTCCTCTTCCTTGAGGATCGTGTTGCAGATCTCGATGCACTCGTTGCAGATATAGACCCCTGGCGGACCCGCGATCAGTGATTGCACGTGATGGCGGGACTTCTCACAGAAGGTGCAGCGCTCAACTGAGCGCCCCTTGGTGCTTGAATTCCGAGGCATATCCTTATTAGACAATCTGTTAGGTGCGTCGTGGCTGGTGTGCCGGGGACTTTCTACCCTTGATTACGACGTACACCCTCCATGATAACCGAGATTTCCAGCGGGAAAGCCCGGATCTGGGCTTACTTGACCGACTCGACGATTTCGTCGATCAGCCCGTACTCCTTGGCCTCGCCGGCTCCCATGTAGTAGTCGCGATCACTGTCCTCGAGAACCTGCTCGGGACTCTTGCCGCAGTGCTTGGCGAGGATGGTATTCAAGGTGGTCTTGAGACGCAGAATCTCCTCGGCCTGGATGGTGATATCGGCGGCCGTGCCGTGCACTCCACCCCATGGTTGGTGGATCATGATGCGGGCGTGCGGCAGGGAATGGCGCTTGCCCTCGGCACCAGCAGCCAGCAACAGGGCGCCCATTGAGGCGGCCTGACCCATGCAATAGGTGGCGACCGGACATTGCACGAACTGGATGGTGTCGTAGATGGCCAGGCCCGCGGTGACGCTGCCACCGGGTGAGTTCAAGAACAGGTTGATGTCCTGGGTCTTGTTCTCCTTTTGCAGGAAGAGCAGTTGCGCAATCACGGAGTTTGCGACGTTGTCGTCAATTGCGGTTCCGATGAAGATAATCCGGTCCTCCAGGAGCCGGCTGTAGATGTCGTAGGCGCGCTCGCCGCGACCGGTCTTCTCGATGACGGTGGGGATGAAGTAGCTGTTCGCAATGCTCATGACGTTGGAAACTCTCGGGTAATCGGGAGATGGCGCCGCCTCACGATGGAGGGCGGCAGCCGGTCAGTTCCTGTTCACATATCGGTGATCTTGGCGTTCTCGCGCAGGAAATCCCGCACCTTCCGCTCCATGATTTCCAGGCGGAGGTTCCCAACCTGGTCGTTTTCCTCAAAGTGCTTCTTGGCGGCCTCGTAGGAGACTTTGTTGGCGGCCGCAATGTTGCGAAATTCGACATCTACCTCGCCCTCGGTGACGAAGATCTTCTCATCCCGGGCGATCTTGTCGAGCACGAAGAAGGCCCGCACCTTCTGGTTGGCCTCCTCCTGCGCCGCCTCGTCGTGCTTGGCTAGCTCGGCCTTGATGGCGGCTTCGTCCATGCCCCGTTCCTTGAGCTGCTGCGCGGCCTGATTCATCAGGAACTGCTTCTGGTCCTCGATCATCGATTGCGGGACCTCGAACGGATTCTCCTGCAACAGGGTCTCGACGATGGTTTGTTCAATGCGGTTCTTGTCGCCCTGGTCCTTCTCTTCGCCGATGCGCTTCCTCAACTCTTGCTTGAGCGCGTCGAGGTCCTCGAAATCGAAGCCCTTGGCGAACTCCTCATCGATGGGGGGCGAGACCACCCGCATGACCTCGTGCACCAGGATCTCGACCTGCCCATCTTCGCCGCGCAGGTCCTCCCTGGCGAAGGTGTCCGGGAACTTCAGATCGACCTCGATCTGCTTGCCCTTCTCGGCGCCGAGCAATTTGTTCTTGAACACCTCGTGATCGGTGCCTGCGACCGGGATGTTGGTGTTGAGTTGCGAGCCTTCCCGGCTGTCGACGACTTCACCGTCCTTCTTGAAGGTCAAGTCGGCCTTGACGAAGTCTCCGTCTTCAACCGGCTCATCGACGCTCTTCAAGCTGCGTTTTTGTTCGGCAAGTTGTGCGAGACCCGACTCGAGATCTTCCTCGGTGACATCGGTGTTCTCGTGTTTGACTTCGATTCCCTTGGTGCGTTGGATCGAAACCTCCGGTCTGACGTCGACGAGTACTTCGAACTGGTATTCGCTGTCCTGGTCGAGCGGAGTCTCGGTTCCCTGGACCTGGGGCTGGCCAAGGTATTGGATCTCCTGTTGGCGACAGGCCTCCTGGAAGAACTTGTTGATCAAGCTCTCCTTGGCTTCTTCGAGGATGCTCGGACCGTACTTTTGTTCCAACACCTTGCGCGGCACCTTGCCGGATCGAAAGCCCTTGATCTTCACCTGGGTGGATGCCTCCTGATAGGCTCCGGAGACGTGCTCACGGATCGTCTCAGCGGGGATCTTGATGGTCAGGCTACGGCGGCAAGGACCGGATTCGGCGACCTGGACTTCCATGGACAGAATAAGGACTGGAGTTCGATAGGACTGGCGGGTGAGCGGGAGATCTTGGGCCCCTCAACTCACCGGGTCAAGCGCGGGGGTTACTTCCCGAATGCGTCCATGAACTTCTTGACCGTCTCGTGCTTGAGAGCCTCGGCGATTTCAGGGTAGTCCTCGGCCGCCTTTTGAATCCGATCGAAGGGCAACTTGGACTCTTTCAGTGCATCCCTCACGAACCGCCACCTCTCACGCTTGGCCTGGGCACGGGCGATTTGCAGGAACAGCATCGATCGGATGGCGTTGCCGGTCGCGACCGCGACCCCGGCCTTGTAGGCATCGACAGCCAACTTGTACTCGCCGAACTCGAGGTAATATTCGCCGAGGTTGGCGTGGTTCAGGTAGTTTCGCTTGCTGCGTCCACGCGTCCTGCGAACCAGGTTCTTGCGGAGCGCGGCCGGTCCGGTCTTGTCGCCGAGGGCTCGCAAGGCGATCGCCGTCTGCAACTCGAGGCGGCCGGTGTCGCCACTGGCGAGGATCGCCTTCAGCCGTGTGATGGTGGGCTTGTGGGCCGGTGGTGCCACTACCGCCAGGGTCTTGGCGAGGCTCGCCAGTTCCGTGCGGTCGAGTTTCTGGTTGTCGAAGAAGGTCAGAAGGCGCTCCGCAGATGCCGGGTCGTGCTTCGCGCAGGTCCGTAGGATGCGGATGTAACGCATGATCTGCGACCCTCGTTTGATCACCCCGAGGACCCGGAATATCTCCGGGACCACTGCCTTGGTGGCGACCTTCCCCAAAAAACGGGTTGCCCGGTAGTCGTTTTCCTGGCCTTGCAGCGGCAGGAGTTTGGCGATCTTCATGGCGGCACCCCGGTACTCGAGCCGGGTCAGGGCATCGATGATCGCCATCTGGTGGATGCCCTTCTTGCGATCGAGCAGTTGGGTCAACACCACGCCGGCGCGCGAACTCTGGGTACTGGCGAGCAGCGGAATCGCATGCACGACGCCGGCGTAGCTGTCGCCCTCCGCGATGTCGATCAGTGGCTGCAGGAAGCCAGCGGGTTCCATCTTGGCGAGGACGCGTGCGCTGTTGGCGGCCAGGTTCAGGTTGGCAGGACTGGCGGTACGGGGTTCGAGATTCTCGAGCAGGATCGGCACGATCGAATCGCCGAGCTGCACGATCTCGCTGATCTTCTCGTCGATCAGCACCCAGTTATCCGTGTAACTGGTTTCGAGTACTTCGCGGTACGGCGCCAGCTTCTTCTGGAGTGCGGGGCGCTGGGTTGCGGCGCGGGTCTTGGCCAGATCGATCAGCTTCTCGAGGTTCACGCCCTGCGCCGATGCGGGGGTGGCTGTGGAACCCAGGGCCATGCCGAGTGCAGCCAGGATGTGGGACAGGAGTCGAACGCGCATCCCCAGAGTGTCCCGTGCCGGAGCGTGTTGAGCAAGGGGTCGGTGGCACCTGACTTGGGATTCAGGCGACCGGTCGGCTGCGCAGGTAGATCTCGCGCAGGACATGGCGGTGGCGGAAGACGTAGTTCCACATCTCCCGTTGATCGGCATTCGGCCCCCTACAGGATGAGCTTCCCCGTCCCGCCTGGGACTGGGTATCCTGGTGCGCCATGGGCAGTTCCCTGGATGCTTCGGTGATTGTAGTCGGTGGCGGCCATGCCGGTGCGGAAGCCGCGCTGGCGGCGGCCCGGATGGGGCTCCCGACCGCCTGTGTGGTGATGCAGGCCGATGCCATCGGGCGGATGTCCTGCAATCCCGCGATTGGCGGTCTGGCCAAGGGGCAGCTGGTCCGCGAAATCGATGCCCTGGGCGGCGAGATGGGACGGGCCACCGATGCCGCCGGGATCCAGTTCCGTATGCTGAACACCAAGAAGGGGCCCGCTGTGCGGTCACCCCGGGCCCAGTGCGATCGGGCTGCCTACAACCGCTACATGGTGGATCAGGTGACCGGGCAGGCTGACCTGGCGGTGATCGAGGCCGAGGCCACCGGGATCCTGGCGGAAGCCGGCCGGGTCACTGGCGTCCGCCTGGCGGACGGCCGGGAGCTGCGGGCGCAGGCGGTGGTGCTCACCACCGGGACGTTCCTGGCCGGCCGCCTGTTCGCGGGCGAATGGGAGGAATCTGGCGGGCGGCTTGGCGAACGCGGGGCGTCGCAGATGTCAGAGTCCCTGCTCGGGCACGGACTGCGCCTGGGCCGTCACAAGACCGGCACGCCGCCCCGATTGGCTGCCGACAGCATCGATTTCTCCGCATTGGTAGTGCAGCCGGGCGACCCGGAGCCGCGGCCGTTCTCGTTTCGCACCAAACGCCTGGACGTCGAACAAGTCGATTGTCACATCACCCATACGAATCCGCAGACCCACCAGGTGATCGCCGCGCACGCCCACCTCTCGCCGATGTACCAGGGTCGGATCGTCGGGCTTGGACCGCGCTATTGCCCGAGCGTGGAGGACAAGGTGATGCGGTTCCGGGACCAGGCGCAGCACCAGATCTTCTTGGAACCCGAAGGCCTCGATTCGGATGAAATCTATCCGAACGGTATTTCGACGAGTCTGCCGGTCGAGGTGCAGGAGAGCTTCCTGCGCACCATCCGCGGCCTGGAATCGGTGGTGATCCGCAAGCCCGGCTACGCGGTAGAATATGACTACCTGTGCACCGACCAGATCAGGGCAGACCTGCAGGTGGGGGGTGTCGCGGGCCTGTTCGCGGCCGGGCAGATCAATGGCACCAGTGGCTACGAGGAAGCCGCCGCCCAGGGACTGATGGCTGGGATCAATGCGGCGCGGTTTGCACGCCAACAATCACCGGTGATCTTGGACCGGGCGACCGCCTATATCGGGGTGATGATCGATGATCTTTGCCGGGTCAATCCCGTGGAACCCTACCGGATGTTTACCAGCCGGGCCGAGTTCCGGCTGTTGCTGCGCAGCGACAATGCGGACCGACGCCTGTCGCCGCTAGGTCACAAACTGGGTTTGCTGGACGCGGCGGCCGCCGCCACGGTCGCGACCAAGGAGCGGGAGATCGGTTTGGCACGCGAGCTTCTCGAGACTTCCTACCGCCGGGATTCCAAGAGTCTCGCGACCTACCTCCGTCGCCCAGCGGTCAGTCTCGCCGGCATGTTGGATACCGAGCCAGCCCTCGCCGAGCTCCGGTGCTCCCCCGACCTGTTGGCTGAAATCGAGGCGGAGGTGAAGTACGAGGGCTATATCAAGCGCCAGGCTCGTGAGGTCGAGAAGATGCAACGGATGCACGGCAAGCCGATTCCGCGCGACTTCGACTTCCACAACCTGACGGCGCTTTCAGCCGAAGCCCGCGAACGGCTGTCCGCCCGCCAACCACTGACCTTGGGTGAAGCATCCCGGATGCCAGGGGTCCGGGTCGCGGACCTAAACCTCCTGTTGGCGGTCTTGTCGCGCTGAACCGGCGTCCTGCTGGCCAGGACTGCTGCACGGATCTCAGCTACGTAGGACGAGCTTGATCAGGTCTTCGGAACTCGCTGAGGGTTCGCGCTCGTGGAAGCCTTGTACCCGCTTTTGAGCGTCCCGTTCGCTGTATCCCAAGGTGGTGAGAGCGGCCACCGCGTCTTCGCAGCTTTGTGGTATCAGGACCGTGGAAGGACTGCCTTCGAGTCCCTCGATGTGCAGCTTGCCGACCTTGTCACGGAGTTCCAGACACAGCCGCTCGGCGATCTTCTTGCCGACGCCTTTGACCTTCTGCAACAGCGCGTGATCGTTGCCGACGATCGCGGTGGCGATCTGGTCGATCGTGTAGGTGCTGAGAATGGCCAGTCCCATCGCCGGCCCGACCCCCGACACGCTCATCAGCACCCGGGCGAAGTCCCGGTCGCCGCGTTGGTGAAAGCCCAGCAGCGAAGGGTTGCCGTCAGCGACATGGAGGATCGTGTACAGGCAGGCCTCGGTACCCTCGGTCAGCGATGTGCTGACGCCCATCGGGACCTGCAGGCGATAGCCCACGCCCGAGGCCCGCAAGACCACCAGCGCGGGTTGGACCGAGAGGACCTTACCCGCGATGTGGTCGTACATTCCTGGCAGGACTCCCGGCTAGGTTCGCAAGGCGAGACCGAGTTCGTCCAGCTTGGTGCGGATCTCGTTGAGCGAGGTCTGACCAAAGTTCGGGCAGGCCAGTAGCTCGGCTTCGGTCCGGTTCGAGAGGTCGCCGATCATCTTGATCTTGAGAAGATCGACGATGCGCCGACAACGCACCGACAGGTCGAGCTCGGTGATCGGACGCCGCAGCGGATCCGGGCTGTTGGGATCGGGCATCTCCTCGGACGAAACCGGGGCATCAGGCGTTTGCCCGAGTTCCTTGCTCATGATCTCGTCCTGGTTCATGCCGAGGCGCAGGCCCTTGTTACGCAGGATCTCCTTGATCTCCATCAGGGAGGTCTCGCCGAAGTTCTTGAACGAGAGCAACTCGGCTTCCGACTTGTTGACCAGGTCACCGAGCGATCGGATTCCCATGTTCGAGAGGCAGTTCCGGCTCCGAACCGACAGTTCGAAGTCGTTGATCGGGGTGCGCAGGATCTTGTTCCGCTTGTCCTCACGGCGTTCCTGCTCCTCGTCGTAGTACATGTTGAGGGCCGCGGCGGCGTCTCGACGGTACATCCTGGCCCGACTGTTGTCCGGGTTGGCTTGCAATGCGAGGTCAAAACACTGCATCGCGCGCAGGTACTTGCCCATGTCCTCGTAGAGGATGCCAAGGTTGATCACGCAGGCCTCGTTGACCGGCGGAATCATCAGGGCGCGTTCGTAGAGTTCGCGAGCTTCTTCGTCTTCGCCACGCAGGTCGACGTTGACCGCCAGACGGAACAAGGCCTCGCCGTGCTGATCATCGATCGCAAGCGCCTCGTCATAGGATGCGATGGCAGCCTCAGCTTCGAACTGCAGCTCGTGCAGGCGCCCCTCGTAGAACTTCACGTCGGCCGGTGACAACTTGCCGCGCATCGCTTCGAGGGTGGCATGGAGCTCTTCAATGTTCGCGCGGCGCGCCTTGCAAGCCATGTAGGTGGCGGCCTGCTGCGGGTCGGCGTCGCGGTTGGTCAGTTCGGCCTCGGCCTCATCGACACGGCCGAGTTCGAGCAGGCTGCGAGCCAGGCAGTTGGCGATGGTCGGGTTGGACCGATTTTCTTCGAGAGTCGGCAGGGCTTCGGAGTGGTTGCCGAGGGCCCACTGGGCGAGGCCGCGCTTGAGACCGCTGGCCATCGGGCTGGTCAGCCAATCGCGGACCTTCTCGAGTTCCCGGACGGTGCTGAACAGACGGTTGCGGAACTGGTCTAGAACCTGCGCATCAACCTCTTGATCGAGGAGATTTATCGCCAGGGTGCCATCGTCAGCGACCGGGTCGGTGCCGATACCTGTGGACGAAAAATCGGCAAATGAGGATCCTGCCTCGTTCATGGAGTCTCCTGAGACCAACATCGCGAGCGGGTCGCGGAGTCTCGTGCGGGCCTGGGGGTTGTGGAAAAGGGAAAACCTAGACTTCGGCGCCGCTTTGGTCAAGTTTTTGCAAGGCAAGGTAGTGTTCGAGCAGATCGGCTGCCATCTCCGAGAATCCGCGAATCCGCCGGCGGGCCGCGGTTCCCATGGATCTCAGCGTCGGTCGATCCGCTGCCAGGGCGGCCAGGGTACGGCTCAACTGCGCGACATCGCCTGGTTCGACGATATGGCCCTCAATCCCCTCGGTGACCGCATCCTGCAAGCCTCCCATCCGGTTGACGATGACCGGACGGCCCGCTGCCATGGCCTCGCGGACCGTCAGTCCGAAGGCCTCGTGCCAAAGGGACGGTGCCACCAGAACGTCGATTTCGGCCAGCAGGCGCGGTAGATCGCCGGTTTCGTAGGGGCCGTGGTAGCGGACCGCCGCGCTGGTCTGCAGCCCAGCAAAGGCGCGACTGACAAAGCCATCGTCGCCGTGATAGGGGACGGAGTTCCCATGGATGGTCAAGGTCGCAGTACCTGGGGGCAGGGCCTGTTGGGCGGCGATCAGGGTGTCGAGACCCTTGCTCGGAATCAGGGTTCCCAGGTAGCCGATACGAAGCGGGCCCTGCTCCGGCGGCGGTTCCAGGTCGCGCAGGGCCTCGGTGTCGACGCCGTTCTCGACCACGTGGATGCGGTCAGCGGGGATTCCTAGGCGTTCGAAGAACGGGATCGTCCGTGCCGAAGGTGTCACCAACCGGCTGGCTGCGGCCAGGGTGGCACGGGCCATTTCGTGGATTTCGGCGACCAGCTGCGGGCCAGTATCGGCCGGCAACCAGTCGGGGAAGGTCGGCGCCAAGCAGGCGGCGCAGGTCACCGGTTCGACAGCTTCGCAGGCGTGGCCGTCCCGATGCCACATCTGGCCCCTCGGGCACATCAGCCAGTAGTCGTGCAGGGTCAGCAGAACCGGGATTCCAGCGGCTTGCAGGACGTTCACGGCGCCGGTCGACAGACCCGTCAGGTGGTGTACGTGCGCGACATCGAAGCGGCGACCCTCGCCAGCAGCCCGCTCCAAAAAGCCCTGCAGGCTGGTTTCCATCAAGTTGCTGACGTAGAGGTCACGCAATTTGCCGAGGTCCTCCCAACGGTAGATCACCCTGGTGACCCGGCAGCCGCGCCACTCTTCTTGGACGTGGGTGCCCGGTACACCGGCGCGCGAGGTTCGCGCATAGATTTCCACCTGGTGGCCCGCAGCCGCCAGGGCCTGGGCGAGCCCGCTGACGTGTTGTTCGACACCACCTACCGAGTCGGGCGGGAGACCGTGGGTAATCAGGAGGATCCGCATGGGCGTCGTCGCGACAATTGTATCCAGCAAACTCGCGTACTGGAATGGGCTGAGGTTTCTTGATAGTATGCGGCGCGCTTGGGTGAGCGTGGTGCTGACGGTCAGTGGTGCCGCTTGCGTGTTGCCCGCGTACGCGACTCTGGGAGGGGTAGTGGATCGAATTCGCATCAAAGGCGGCCGCGAGCTGCGCGGCGACGTCAAGATTTCCGGCAGCAAGAACGCGACCTTGCCGATTCTCGCCGCCACGATCCTCGTGGATGGCCCGGTACTGCTGCGCAATGTTCCCCAGCTCAAGGATGTCGAGCAGATGTGTCGCATCCTGGAGCGTCTGGGAGTGCAGAGCCACCGGCACGACAACGGTGACCTGGAGATAGAGGCGGTCGACAAGACCTTCTACAAGGCGCCTTACGACCTGGTGCGGACCATGCGGGCGTCGTTCGTCATGCTCGGGCCACTGTGGGCACGACGTGGTATCGGGGAACTGAGCTACCCTGGCGGCTGCGTGTTCGGTCACCGGCCAGTGGACCTGCATCTGAAGGGACTGGAGGCGATTGGTGCCCAGGTAGATCGTCACGACGGCTACGTGACGCTGTCCGGTCCGGTCCGCGGCGGCACAGTGTTCATGGGTGGGCCATTCGGCTCGACGGTGCTCGGCACCGCCAATGTGGTGATGGCGGCGGCCTTGTCGAGCGGCATCACCTACGTAGAACACGCGGCCCTGGAGCCGGAGATCACCGACCTGTGCTTGTTCCTGAAGCGCTGTGGCGCACAGATTTCCGGAATCGGCAGCCACATGCTGGTCATCGAAGGGGTCGAGTCCCTGCAAGGTTGCGAGTGGACCGTGATCCCGGACCGGATCGAGGCCGGCACCTTCTTGACCGGAGCGGTGATGACCAACTCCGATGTACGGGTCACCGACGTCGAGCCCCATCACATGTTGGCGGTCATCGACCGACTCGGCGCGGCCGGCGCCAACCTCGAAATGGGCGACAACTGGGTCAGGAACGTGCCGACCGAAACCGGTCGGATCCTGGCGGCGGACGTGACGACCCTGCCCTACCCGGGGTTTCCGACCGACATCCAGGCCCAGTACATGGCCTTGATGGCGATGGCAGACGGGGTCTCCGTAATCACCGAGAAGGTCTATCCCGAACGCTTCATGCACGCAGCCGAACTCATGCGTCTCGGGGCCCACATCCGACGTGAAGGGCCTTGTGCGATCGTACAGGGCACCAACATCCTGGCAGGCGCGGCGGTGATGGCATCGGATCTGCGGGCCTCCGCCAGTCTTGTCCTGATGGGACTGGTCGCAGATGGCCAGACCGATGTGCGGCGCGTCTACCACATCGATCGTGGCTACGAGCTGATCGAAAAGAAATTCCGGGCGCTCGGCGCCGATATCGAGCGGATTCGGGAAGGCTGAACCGAGCCGGCCGGGTAGCGGTGCAGGACCCTCGTCGCTTGACCTGCAGACCCACACCCCGCAGACTCGGGGAGCTATGTTCGACTCACTGACCGGCGCCCTCAGCAGTGCCTACTCTGCCCTGGCGGGCAAGAAGGAACTCACCGAGAGCAACATCGACGAGGGCATCCGGGCGGTCCGGCAGGCTCTGCTCGAGGCCGACGTCAACTTCAAGGTCGCCAAGGACTTCATCAAGGACGTCAAGGCGCGGGCGATCGGCCAGGACGTCATCAAGGCGGTCAATCCGGGTGACCAGTTCGTCAAGGTCTTCCACGATGCCCTGACCGAACTGCTCGGTGGCGAGACCGGCCTCTTGCCGATCTCGGATCAAGGTCCAGTGATCCTGATGATGGCCGGCTTGCAGGGCGCGGGCAAGACCACCACCTGCGCCAAGTTGGCGCTGTGGCTGCGGCGCAAGCGGAAGAAGAAGGTGATGCTGGTCGCGGCTGACCTTCAGCGTCCGGCGGCGGTCGAACAACTGCTAACCCTGGGCAAGCAACTGGACATTCCAGTCCACGCCGAGGGCACCGATGGGCGTCCACCAGCGGTCTGCAAGCGGGGTATCGCGGAGGCCAAGCGGCAGTTCTGCGATGTGGTGATCCTGGATACCGCTGGCCGCCTGCACATCGATGAGTCTCTGATGGATGAACTCAGTGAGATCCAGACCGGCTGTTCGCCGCACGGGATCCTGCTGGTCTGCGACGCCATGCTGGGCCAGGACGCCGTCAACTCAGCCAAGGAATTTCACGACCGGCTGCCGCTGCACGGCGTGATCCTCACCAAGACCGACGGGGACTCGCGGGCCGGTGCTGCACTGAGCGTGAAGGCGGTCACCGGCCGGCCGATCCTGTTTGCCGGTACCGGCGAGAAGGTCGACGACCTCGAGGAATGGGACCCGGCGAGGATGGCCGGACGCCTGCTCGGGATGGGTGACGTCGTCGGCCTGGTCGAAAAAGCCGAAGAGGTGATCGACGAGAAGGAGGCCAAGAAGGCGGCGAAGAAGCTGCAAAAGGGTCAGTTCAACTTCGATGACTTCCTCAAGCAGATGAACATGATCCGCAAACTGGGGCCCCTGAAGAAGGTCTTGGGCATGTTGCCCGGCGTCGGTTCGATGCTCAAGGACATCGATCTGGACAACAAGGACTTCGCGCGGATGGAGGCGATCATGCTCTCGATGACCAACGGTGAGCGACGCAATCCAGACATCATCGACGTCCAGCGCCGTCGTCGGATCGCGTTTGGATCCGGCAACGACCTCGAGCGCGTCCATGCGCTGATGAAGCAGTTCAAGATGATGCAGAAGATGATGAAGAGCATGGGCAAAGGCGGATTCGGGGACCTCGGTGGGATGGCTGGCGGCATGGACGCTGGCGGGCTGGGTGCTCTCGGAGGCGGGCTGGGTGGTCCCGGTGCCGGGCTTGGCGGCGGCGCCGGTGGTGGACTGCCAGGCGGATTTCCTGGCCGTGGTGGTGGTCGGAAGGGCAGTCCCTTCAAGCGGAAGCGTTGACCGAAGTGCCTGCCGGGACAGCGTTCGGGGTCGGGGCCGGGAAAAGACCGCGTTGCGAGCCCGAAAACTCGTGATTGCGAGTTTCGCCGGACCGGCGGATGTGCTTATATCTTCGCCCCTTCCGAGCGATCGATCGACGCTCGGCACGTGCCAGAGGGCCGTCCTTTTTGGCCGGTTCGCAGCCCTTCTCGGAGTATCCACTTGGTTGTCAAGCTACGCCTCAAGCGATTTGGTCGCCTGAATCACCCTACCTACCGCATCAGCGTCATCGATGGTCACAAACGTCGTGACGGCCGCGTGATCGAGACCCTGGGATACTACCTTCCCAAGGTCCAACGGACCGATGAGCAGGTCAAACTCAACACCGAGCGCGCCGAATACTGGCTGTCGGTCGGAGCACAGCCTTCCGAAACGGTCGCCAGCTTGATCACCCGCGCTGGAGGCACCCTGCCGACCCGCAAGAAGCGGGTTCGCAGAAAGAGCAAGGCAGCGGCCAAGCCGTTCGTACCGCCGCGCCGGAAGAACAAGGCCAAGAAGTCCGCCCCTGCCGCCGCCGAGTAGTCGTGCAGGCAGCACGCAGTATCGGCCTGACCAAAACATCGTGCCGACTTTGTTATCGCGGGCTTTGGCCCATCCATCGCGCAAGTCAATCGTGAATCTCTGGCAGTGGGGTAGCAGGTAGCCGTGGCAGTCAAGAAGATCATCAAGAAGAAGAAAAAGAAGAAGAAGCCAGAGGCTCCGCCGGACATCCGTTGTGCTTTGAAACCAACGCCGGCCAACTTGAAGGCCACCGTTGAGGCGCTCAAGGAGTCCCTGGTACACGTTCCTGTGCCACCCGAACCAAGGCCCGGCAACCTGGTCGAAGCCATGCTGCACATCACCATGGCCAAGGGCATTCGATGTGGGGTCGGACAGGAGTGTCGCCGACGCTTTGTCGAGGGTTTCGTCGATCGCAACGAGTTCCGTCTGACCGAGGCGTTCGAGATCGAAGAGACCGTCGCCGATCTGGAAATCCCTCAGGCTTTCCAACGTTGCCTGGGAGCCCGCGATTCGATCGCCGAGGTTTACAACGATCAAAACCAGGTGGATCTCGAGTTCTTGCGGGAAGCCTCGGTCACCGACCGCAACATGTTCTTCCAGCGGATGCCGGTCCTGAAGCCCGATGTCATCCACTTCCTGCAGGCCATCATGACCTTCGAGGAGATCATCTTCTCGGAGCGGTCAACACTGCGGCTGCAGCAGCGGGTCGGGCTCGACCCCAAAGCCACTACCACGCACGAGTTCCTCGGCCAGCTCAACCAGATCATCCGTCCGTATGGGTACCTGCCGCTCGAGGTCGGTCCCGAGTCCAAGGATGGTACACCGATCGCAAGTCCAGAGTTGTCTGCCGCCAGCCAGCTGATACGGCTGGCACCCCCGAGCAAGGGCAAGTAGGTTCCCCGCATGGGGGGCCAGCTCTATCTTGCCTCGACATCGCCACGACGACGGACGCTGCTACGTGCGGCGGGGCTAGGGTTCGTGGAGCATCCGCCAGGACCCGAGCCTGCCGGCACCGGCAGTCCCGCCGAGCTAGCGATCGAACGGGCCCGTCACAAGGCGCTGGGCGCTCCGACCCCGGCAAGTCCGGGTTGGATCCTCGGTGTGGACACGGTGGTCGCACAGGGTTCACGAGAATTTGGCAAGCCAGTCGACGCGGCCGAGGCCGCGCGAATGCTCGGCATCCTGCGCGGCGATGAGCACCTGGTCTACACCGGGCATGCCCTGGTCGAGTCGCATCCCGAATCGGGATGTCAGCCCCGCATCCTCACCGCGCTGGCTGAATCGAGAGTCCGCTGCCGAGACTTCTCCGAAGCAGAACTCGAGTCCTACCTGGCCAGCGATGAGTGGCAAGGCAAGGCTGGTGGGTATGGGATCCAGGGCCTCGCGGGTAGCTTCATGAGTCTGCAAGCGGGCGCCTTGGACACCGTCATCGGCTTGCACATACCAGCCGTCCGCAACCTGCTTGGAGAGGTCTCGTGAAACCTCTGTACCAGATCGGCCTGGGCTTGCTGGTAGCCGGTGGCTTGCTGGGCGTGTTGCAGTGGTGGGTCAGCGGCGAAGGGGGTGCCCGGTTCGATGATCCGGCCCAGCGTCCCGACCTGCCTCCGGACACCGGGGCTGGGGTCCGCCAGGTTCTCAGGGACCTCCAGGGGCTCGCTACGGGGTTCGATCTGGCGGTGCGGGCCGATCGCCTGCCGACCGGCTGTGCCCCCATTCTGGCCGTTGTCGATGGCGGGTCGCTTCGCATCGTCACCCCCGCACCACTGTCCCAGGCACCGTCCAGCCGGCACTGGCCGCAGGTTGGGGTCCTGCTGCCGGCGTCGCAACTCTCCGAGCTGAGTGCAGCCGAGCGCGCCAGCCTGCTGTCGATCTGGTCCTGGTTGGGCCGTGAGCAGCGGCTCAGCCGCTCCGCAATCCGTTTGCACGGCTGCCGGGCCCGGCCGGGAGAGATCGAGCACTTGCTGCGCTGGTTGCGCTAGGGGGGTGCCATTGCGGCGATCTTGGCGGATACTGGTAATTCTTGACCCCGACACCAAAGGGTCTACATTCCTGCGCCTTCCAAGGCGGCCGTACTGGCCGCCATACCGAATACCCCTTTGCCATGAAAGCTGGGATCCATCCCAAGTACGAGACCTGCCGGGTGCACTGTGCCTGCGGCAACGATTTCCAGACGCGGGCCACCAAGTCGGAGATCAAGGTCGAGATCTGCAGTGAATGCCACCCGTTCTTCACTGGTGAGCAGAAGTACGTCGATACAGCAGGCCGCGTGGACAAGTTCCGTCGTCGCGCTGCGCTGCAGGCTGAGAAGTCCACCAAGGGTTAGCTGCGCACGGACCCGGCGCCGCCTTCACCGGGCGGTGATGGCACGGTCTGTATTTTTTCGACCGGGGCCGAACCGAAAACCAACCTACGGGCGCGGCAGCCGTTGGGCCCAGTGAGTCCAATGACTGAATACCTGCGACCCAAGATAGCCGCCAAACTCGACGGGATGTCGGCCCGGCTAGCTGAGCTGTTGGCAAAGGCCAGCCAGCCTGACCTGCTGAGCGGAGACGAGACCTTCGCTACGATCCAGAAGGAGATGGGCAGCCTCCAGAGGACGGTGAGCCGTTACGAGGAGTTCCGTAACGTGGTCCAGCAGCTCGAAGGCAACAACAGCCTGCTCGCACCCGGCGGGGATCCAGAACTCGCCGAGATGGCCCGGGAGGAGTTACCGGAACTCGATAGCCGGGCGCGCCAGCTGGTCAGTGAGATCATCGATGGCCTGATCAGCGAAGCCAGCCAGGGTGATCGCAATGCAATCGTTGAGATCCGCGCCGGCACCGGGGGTGACGAGGCCGCCCTGTTCGTCCGTGATCTGATGTTGATGTACGCCCACTTTGCCGAGCGCCAGGGATGGCGGGTCGAGCAGTTGGATGAATCCCCGTCCGAGGTGGGCGGGTTCAAGGAGGTGATCCTCAACATCAGCGGCGCAGATGTGTTCAAGTTCATGCGTTTTGAGAGCGGCGGCCATCGAGTGCAGAGGGTCCCTGCGACCGAGTCGCAGGGACGCATCCACACCTCGGCTGCCACGGTGGCGGTGTTGGCGGAGGCCGAAGACGTCGAGGTTCACATTTCGGAGAGCGATCTCCGCATCGACACCTACCGGGCCAGCGGCGCTGGTGGGCAACACGTCAACAAGACCGACTCGGCGGTTCGTATCACCCATGAACCGACTGGTGCGGTGGTTCAGTGCCAAAGTGAGCGGAGCCAGCACAAGAACAAATCCAAGGCCATGAAGGCCCTGAAGACCAAGCTGCTGGACCTGCAGCGCGAGAAGGTCGAAGGCGATCGATCGCAGATGCGCAAGGACATGGTGGGCAGTGGCGACCGCAGCGCCCGCATCCGTACCTACAACTACCCACAGAATCGCATCACCGACCACCGCATCGGCAAGAACTTCTCTCTGGAACAGGTCGTGGAGGGTAGGCTCGAACCTGTCTTCGAGGCCTTGCTCGCCGCCGATCGGGAACAACGCATCGAAGATCTCTGAGCGCTGCGGCCTCGTTCATCCACACACATCCCCATTCTGATACGTCCCTTGTCACACTAGGAGTCATCATGAGCGACACTCCCGAATTGCCGGAGTTGGAACCCCTCGAAGAATCAGCTGCCCCACAAGCTGCGCCCGCGCAACCAGCGGCCGGCCCGATGCTGGTGACCCTGCCCGGCCTGCCAGCCCCGGCCTTCGGTATCCGGGGGCAGCGGCAGTACTACCGCTTCTTCTTTGCGGGCCTGGTGATGTTCCTCGGCTGCATGATGCCATTCGGACCCGAGTGGGCGATGGCCGGTTACCAGACCATGGGTGGCTCGCTATTCACGATCATCGCACTCGGCATCATGTGGACCTCATGGGTCGCCATCAGCCATGGCAAGTTCGACCTGACCAGCATGCGGTGGCTCCTGCTGGCCTTCGTGCCGTTGACGGTGATGGTCTGGCACGTCATCTACATCTTCGAAGAGCCGGCGGTGATCGCCTACCAGGCCATGTCGAAGGCTGCCTATGACGCCGATGTCGCAGCCAATCCGACCCTGAAGATCCTCGATGTCACGATCCGTGACTGGGGCACCTTCTTCGAAAACCTGCGCTACTTCCGGAACGCCGAGAGCGGTAATGCGGTGGACAACTTCCTGCGCGCCTACGGGACCGGCAAGATCGTGCTGCTGTTCGGCTCCTTCTATGCCTGCATGCAGTTCATCCTTGGCATTGGTTCGGGTCTGAAGGCTGGCAAGCAGCAAAAGGCCGCTCGTGAAGCTGCGCGTACCGCCGAGAAGCAGCGCAAACGCCGTACTTAGGACCTTGCAGACCGAGACCGTCCTGGGCGTGCTGGACGCTGGCGAAGGATACCTGCGAGAGCGGGGCGTGGCAGCGCCTCGGCTCTCGATCGAGTGGATGCTGGCCCGGGTTCTTGGGATTACCCGCCTGCAGGTCTACATGGCGCACGATCGTCCGGTGAGCGAGACCGAGAAGCAGTCCCTGCGGGAGATGGTTGCTCGTCGTGGCACCGGCGAACCATTGGCCTACGTCCTGGGCGACCAGGAGTTCTGTGGTCTCCAACTCCGGGTCACCAACGCCGTCTTGATACCGCGGCCTGAGACCGAGGGTCTGGTGGAACTGGTACGCGCCGCGGTAGCCGAGAATGCCTTGGGGGTCGATATCGGGACCGGCAGCGGAGCGATCGCCATCGCACTGTGCAGCTTGCGTCCCGACCTCCGGATGATCGCAACCGACGTCAGCCAGGACGCCCTGGCAGTCGCCCGACAGAACGCCGAGAAGATCGGGGTAGCGGACCGGATTGATTTCGCGCTTGGCGACTATTGGCAGGCTCTCGATGGCCGAGGACCGGTGGATTTTGTAGTAAGCAATCCACCCTACGTGGATCCCGGCCGACCGGATCTGCTCGGCGAGGGTGTCGCCGAATTCGAACCCGCACTGGCCTTGTTTACACCACCCGATGATCCGGCAGCCAGCTACCGGGCCCTGGTCAGAGATCTGGAGGGGCGGTTGCGCCCCGGCGGCCAGGTGTTCTTCGAAACCGGAGTCGCAGTGGACCAGGTGGCCTTGGAGACCATGCGGGCGGTGCCGGACCTGGTCGATGTCGAGTTGCAATTCGACGACGCCAAGTTGCCCCGCTACCTGTTGGCTCGTTACGCGGGCTCCCAAACCGACTCCTAGAAGCCCGGCAGGGGCTCCGGGGATGGATTACGGGCGAACCGACCGGTTCGCCTAGGCCTGACCTTTCTTTCAGGTGGGGCAGAGGTGCGCCCAACTCAAGGACACCAGCAAGGCACCGATGGCGGCGCTGATCCAGCCGGGGATCAAATATCCATTCACGACGAGTTTCCACCCCGCGACCACCCGGACCAGATGAAGTCCACCGGCCAGACCCAACACGATTCCAGTGACGTACCGGAGCATGCTGGCCATGCTAGTCCGCCCGGCGACCATTCTCTAGTTCTGGGCCAGGATCAGGCCTGGGCATTGAGTTGAGTCTCCACGAACTCGTGGAGCGCCTTGCGGGTCGAATCGGCCATGTCCGTGAAGAAGATGCCGATTTCGTAGGTCGCCGGGTTGAGGTCCGGGACCTTGTCACACCGCACAACGGCTCCCCGGATCTCGGCGACCGAATCCTGCCCGGGCAGGTCGATGCCAATTCCGACCAGGGTCATTTCTGCCATCGCTTCGCTGAATTGGCAGCACAGTCCCGAGGCCGAAAGGTTCACGAGGGTCGCGGCTTCAGCATCACCGTGAGGCGATAAATGCAGTGGGATGCTGACAGTTGCGCGCGGGGCACGCCGTCTTTCCATATCCGCCTTGGCCACCGGGTATCCTCCCTGGAGTTGTCATCGCAAAGGATGATGTCTGAGTCGGACCGGACGATACAGTAGCGCGACCGACTTGGCTACGATCGTCTTCCCCGTATATGCTCCCCCCCAAATCATGGCAAACTTCAACAAGGTCATTCTTCTCGGCAACCTGACGCGGGATGTCGAACTCCGCTACACCCAGGGTGGTCTCGCCGTCGCCAAGTTCGGCATGGCAGTCAACCGCCGCTCCTCCAACAAGGATGGTGAGACCCGGGAGTCCACCTGTTTCGTCGACATGACGGCATTCGGCAAGCAAGCCGAGGTTCTCGATCAGTACGTTGGCAAAGGCAGCCAACTGTTCACCGAAGGACGTCTCGATTTCTCTACCTGGGAGGACAAGAACGGCGGCGGCAAGCGCAGCAAACTGGAAGTCATCGTCGAGAATTTCCAGTTTGTGGGCAGTCGTGGCGATGGACAGAAGGGTGACCGTGGAGGTAGCGAGAAGGCCGCATCTACCGGTGGTGGCGGTGATGCCGCCAGTGCCGATTTCGACGATATCCCATTCTGAGTCAGGTTTGATTTCCGACTTGGCGGTTGCCTCAAGTCGGAAAATGCTCGGTCCGACAATCTCTGCAGCGGCTCTGGAACTTTCCGGACTGCTGCGGATGCACCATGGACCGGACCACCGATACCCAGGAAGTGAGTGAGGCTCTCACCGCCAGGTCGACCATCACTTCCGTGGACGAACTTGCCCGTCGGGGTAGGAAACAGGTCAAGGTCATTCGCGCGAGTGACATCGCCACAATGATCACCGAGAGCGTGTACGAAGTAGTGCACGAAGCCGCGGTGCTCAATGAGCAGGACGTCGAGCAACTGGTCCTGCGCAGCCGGGCGGAACTGGGAAGCGTTCTGGCCGCTCGACAGGCAGAAGCTGCCAGCCGTCATGATCTCGAAGTAGAACTCGATCAGTTGCGTACGGCACTGGCGGACGAGCAAGCCCGTATCCGTGAACTCCAGGAAAGCCTGGCCAATGCCCGACGAGATCCAGGACCTGCCGACCCGCACGCGGCCGAGATGATGCGTCACATGGTGCGGGAGATGGCCGAGATCAAGGCCGGCATGGCACAGCGGACCGTCCAGCAGCGAACCGAGCCAGCAACGGCTGAGAACATCGATGCGGCACTCGACAAGATCGCGTCCAGCCTCGACCAGCGCCTCGACCAGTTCGACCGCAAGATGGGCATCGGCAAGGCTGTGGAAACCCAGGATGTCCAGTTCGACACACTCTTCCCTGATGACGACCAAGCCAGCTTGGAATCCAACATCGAGGACGTTGAGTTGAAGAAAAATACTGGCGCCGGCATCGCTGGCAACCTCGAGAGACTCAAGAAACTGAAGGGCGACGAATAGCGCCTGGAATCATCGGGCCGCACCTTCGCCCGGCATAGATAACGAAATAACCATGCACACTAACGATAAGTTACACACTCATAGCCACGTCTCCAGTGGTTCCATAGCTCAGGACACCGTCGAGGTCGCGCTCGGCAAGGGTCTGGATATCGGAACTGCCAATCTCGCCGCCGCCGTCCAAAACGATGAGGAAGGGATTACCGTGACCATGGAACGCAACGCGTTCCTCGAGATCGGCAATGACGTGTACTCCAAGTCCATGCTGACCAAGCTCACGGTGCCTTACGTGATGCACAACGGCGAGTTGGTAGTGCTTGGTGAGTCTGCTTTCGAGTTGGCCAACGTCTTTGACAGGGAAACCCGTCGCCCGATGAAGGACGGATTGATCAGCCCCGCCGAAGTGCACGCGATGCCAATGCTGCAATTGATCATCAGCAAGGTACTTGGTGAACCACGCGAGCAGGGTGAGGCGGTTTGCTTCAGCGTTCCCGCGGAGTCCTTGGATGTCGACAACAACATCGTGTACCACCAGGGTCTGTTCGAGGGCATGCTCAACCAGATGGGATACACCGGCAAGGCCATCAACGAGGCTCACGCCGTGGTGTTTTCTGAACTCGCCCACCAGGATTTCACGGGTATCGGTCTGTCCTTCGGTGGCGGCATGGCAAACGCCTGTGTCTGCTACAAGACCATTCCCTGCTTGTCCTTTTCGGTTGCTCGCGGTGGGGATTGGATTGATAGCAATGTCGCCAACGTCCTCGGCGTCAAGTCCAGTCGGGCTACCTACATCAAGGAGCGCGGTGTCGACATCCGAGACCCCCAGAACCGTGAAGAAGAAGCCATCGCCATCTACTACCGCAACCTGATCAGCTACACCCTGGAGAACATCAAGAGCCGATTCGAAGCTGGTCAGAACATGCCGATGTTCCACGAGCCAATCGAGATCGCCTGTGCAGGTGGAACCTCCATGGTTGGCGGCTTCATCGAGGTATTCCGCGACGAGTTTGCCAAGATCGACTTCCCGGTCCCGGTCGGGCGCATCTTCCACGCAGAAGATGCGATGCAGAGCGTTGCCAAGGGTTGCCTGGTAGCTGCGGCGATCGGTGACTGACCGCTAGCGGCAGATTTCTCCTGTCTCGCTCGACGGCCGCCTACAAGGGCGACCGTCCTGCTTTGGCAGCAGTGCTTGGAGCGTGAGCGGCGGACCGGGTAGGCTCTTGGTGGCATGGAATCCTTGATATCCGAACAACTGGCGCAGTACATCCACGATCACACCACTCCCGAAGATGCGATCTACCAACGCCTACGGGAAGAAACCTATGGGCAGCTCCAAGACCCGCAAATGCAGGTAGGCCGGGTTGAAGGCAGGTTTCTCAAGATGATGGTGCAGGTGATCGGAGCTGGTCGAATTCTCGAGCTAGGCACCTTCAGCGGCTATTCCGCGCTCAGCATGGCCTCGGCTCTGCCAG
>JAYZDB010000122.1:0-5236 GCA_036338025.1 Planctomycetota bacterium | reverse complement strand
GGTCGAGGATCCGACCGCATTCCTGCTCGAACGCCTTGACGACGCCTGCGAGCTCCGCGATCAGCGACTCGGCTTGCCGCAGGTCACCGACGGGTATCGATTGGTGCATGCCGAGGGCGACCAGATGCCGGGCCTGATCCTCGATCGTCTCGGACAGTCCATCGTCGCGCAGGTGTTCGCCCTGTGCGCGATGAATTACACCGAAGCCATCGGTGAGTCTCTCCTACAGCGCTATCCGGGCAGCCGCCTCAGCCTGATCGTGGACCCGGAAGCTGGCAAGCGCGAAGGGATCCCACGCCAGCACACACCAGCGGCGGCGCCGTGCACCGTGACGGAACATGAAATCCGCTATCTCGTGTCGCCCGCTACCGGCCACAAGACTGGTTTTTTTGCCGACCAACGGGATACCCGTCAATTGGTCCGGCAGCTCGCCAAAGGACGACGGGTACTGGACCTGTGCTGCAACAGCGGTGGGTTCGCGATGAACGCAGTCCGGGGCGGCGCGTCGTCGGTGCGAGCCTTCGACCTTGACGAAGTGGTGGTCGGACAGGCCCGCGCCAATGCCAAGGCCAATGAGATGCAGATCGGTATCGAGCATGGCGATGCCTTTGCAGTCCTCAAGGACTTGCAGGGCGGCGAGCACGACTTGATCGTCCTGGACCCGCCAAAATGGGCACGCGGCAAGTCGGAGGTCGAGGCAGCCTTGGAGAAATACCGTGACCTGAACCAACTGGCCTTGCAGAAGCTCCCGGTCGGCGGCCTGCTGGTGACCTGTTCCTGCAGTGGCGCCGTCAGCCCGTCGCGTTTCCATGCCACGGTTGCGGAGGCCGCTGCCAGGGCTCATCGTGACGCGCGGATCCTGTTCGCGGGTGGCGCTGGTCCCGATCACCCGGTCGCGCTCGAGTGTCCTGAAACCGGCTACCTCAAGAGCCTGGTACTGGAAGTGCTCTAGAGATCCCGGTCCCATTCCCTTGGGAGAATTCCGGCAGGACGGCTAGAGTCCCGCCCACCAGCACCGTCTCCAACCCGGCATGGCACTCCAAACTTCTCCCGCGACTTCCAGCTACACCGACGCTCTGGTCCTGAAGGACGTGACCAAGCGATTCGGAGATTTCGTCGCAGTCGACAATCTCTCTCTGAACATTCCCAAGGGTTCGATCTACGGTTTTCTGGGCCCGAATGGCGCCGGCAAGACCACGACGATCCGCATGGTGATGAGCATCTTCTATCCGGATGAGGGTGAGATCTCAGTGCTTGGACACCCCAACGCCGAGTCCGTCAAGGATCGTCTGGGCTATCTCCCCGAGGAGAAGGGGCTCTACAAGAAGATGAAGACGGCGGAGATCGTCGCCTACTTCGGCAAGCTCAAGGGCATGGATCGCTCGACCGCCAATCTCAAGGCACGCGAGATGCTGACCCAGTACGGGCTGGGTGACTGGCTGGACAAGAAGTGCGAGACCATGTCCAAGGGCATGGGCCAGAAGGTCCAGCTTCTCGGCACCATGATCCACGAACCGGAACTGGTCATCCTGGACGAACCGTTTTCGGGCCTGGATCCGGTCAACATGGAGGTCATGCGGGACACGATTCGGAGTTTCAAGCAGGACAACCGCACGGTGATCTTCTCTACCCACGTGATGGCGCAGGCAGAAGAGTTGTGTGACTACATCTTCTTGATCAACAAGGGCAAGAAGGTCCTCGACGGGCCATTGCGCGAGATCAAGACAACCGGTGACCATAGCGTCAAGATCGATTACGACGGGGACGACAGCGTCTTGCACCAGTTGTCGGGTGTGACCCGGGTCAACGACGCAGGCAAGAGCGCTGAGGTTTTCCTCGACAGCACTCGCGACCCTCAGGACGTTCTCGCTGAGCTGGTCGGCAAGATCACCATCCGGAAGTTCGACCTGAGCGAGCCATCCTTGCACGAGGTGTTCTTACGGGCTGTAGGCGGTGACTCCGATGAGTAAGACCTACATGGTGGCCCAGCGCGAGTTCGTCGAGAACATGCGCACCAAGACCTTCTGGATCGGAGTTCTAGCGGCTCCGGTCGGCATCATCCTGGTCTATGGCCTGATGTTCTTGCTGGCCGGCAAGACCGACCTGCGGCGCTATGCGATTCTCGACAAGACCGAGAACCAGTGGTTTTCGAGCGCCGTTCACGAAGAACGCAGCGAGAACGAATTTGGTGAGATCCTGGGCCTGGTAAACGCTTCGGAGGCGGACCAGAAGGCGTTTGCAGAGCGGCTTCAGGCGTCCATCGAAAAGCTGGCGGAGGACCATCCGATTCGAAGGTTGATCAGGGACTTCGAGAACCAGGGACTCCTGGAGGATCTCGCCAAGGTCGATGGTGACCGCAGCAAGTTGCCGGCAGCGGTTCGAGCCAAACTGCTGAAGATCACCACCGCGTGGGGTCTCAAGTTGATGATGGACGAAAAGGACCGGAACCTGGCCCTGCAGTTTGCTGGCGGGTTGTCGGTGAAGGACTACATCGACATCCAGTTCGAAGCCGTCGGCGAAGACCCGGAACAGGAGCTCAACAAGATGCTGCGCGACGACAAGATCTTCGCGTACTTCGTGGTTGAGGACCCGTTCGGCGACAAGAAGAGCAAGTACGTATCGAACAACTTCACCGACAGCAAGCTGCGTAATCACTACTCTAAACACGCCACCGCGGTCATTCGTAGCCGGCATGTCGAGCGCTTGCGTCAGGAAAAGGACCTCTCCAGGCAGGACATCGCAGACATCAACGCCGGTTTCCGGATCGACAAGAAACAGATCTCTGCGTCCGGTGAGGAGAAGGAGGTCGAAATCAAGGACGCCAGTCGGAGCTTCGCCCCACTGGTGTTTGTGTACGCGCTGTGGATTGCCGTCGTGATGATGACGCAGATGCTCTTGACCAACACGGTGGAGGAGAAGTCCAACCGCATCATCGAGGTGCTGCTGTCCTCGGTATCGCCATCGGAGCTCATGAACGGGAAGATCTTCGGTATCGCGTTTACCGGCTTCACGATCCTGGGCTCGTGGTCGCTCTTCCTGATCGCTGGGATCAAGTTGGCGCCCAAACTACTGCCTGGCCAGGCAGCGTCGCAGTTCGGCGCACTTGGCCTCGATCAGATCGTTCAGGATCCACTCTACCTGGCCTCCTTCCTGGGCTACTTCATCGCCGGATATCTGTTCTACGCCGCCGTTCTGGTGGCGATCGGTTCAGTGTGCAGCAGCCTGAAGGAATCGCAGAACTTGCAGCAACCGGTGATGTTCGCGCTGTTCGTACCCTTTGTGACGATGTTCCCGATCATGCAGGATCCGAACGGGACGCTCGCCAAGGTGATTACATACATCCCGCTCTACACACCCTTCGCGATGATGAACCGTGCGGGCGGTCCACCACCTGCTTGGGAATATGTGGCTAGCACTGCATTGATCGTCGTATCGATCTGGCTGGCGTTCCGTGGTGCCGCCAAGGTGTTCCGGGTCGGAGTACTGATGACCGGTAAGCCGCCGAAGATCCGCGAGATTCTCAAGTGGATGCGGACTCCGACGCGCTAGGTCGTCGAGTGGCATCCTCAGTGGTAAGAACCGATACGCGACCGGCTTCGGCAAGGCTTAGGACTACCGGGCGAACGTAGACGGTGGATCGCAAAATCTCGCCCTCGCATTCCATGGTGGCCAGAAACCAGAACTTATGATCCAATACCCGCAGGACTCTGCTGTTCCATACACCCAGCTAGACTCATGAAGAGACTTATCCTGACAGCCACTGCGTGTGCGATCGTTGCCCCGCTCGGCGCCGCGCCCCAATGATGAGGTGGTAGTAGCGCGGGCTCAGTTGGAGCCCCCTCGACTGCTGGTTCTGGTACCCTGGGCACTGCCCCCACCCCTGGTAGCACGGCTGCACCTCGTGCTCCTGGCGCCCGTCGGGGCCCAGGCGGGATACCGATGAGCTTCACCCGGCTGGCCACCAGCAAAGAAGTCCTGGATCTCGACTGGCACTACCCTGTCGCGCATACCTTCAAGGAGACCGCGGGTGACAAGAAGGGTGGAACTTCCGCGGTATTTGTCGAACAGGCACTGCCCAAGACCAAGGCCTTCTTCAAGATCAACGGTGACGGCAACCGCCGACCACTGCTGGTTCTTCGTGAATGCGTGCTCTGCAAAGGCAGCGACCACGCCTTGTTCGATCGTCGGTTGAACAATGAGAAGACCAAGTTGCTTTGCCAGTGGTTTTACTGTGTCAAGTTGCCGCCCAAGGTGCTCGACCAGAAGCACCCGTTCCGCAAGCTGTTCAAACAAAAGCACCCACCACACCTGTTCGTTAGCACCTGGGATGGCAAGGGCATCGTTGAGTTTTCGGGCCAGCAGACCCAGAGCCAGCTACAGCAACAAATGATCAAACTGATCGGCAAGGCGTACGAAAAGAAGCCTGTACCGGCAGTCAAAGCGATGTTGCGCTTCCTCTCTGAGTTCGACAAGTACGATGGATTGCTCCAGCAGTATGAGGACCAGCAGCAGAAAGAGATGCTGCGGCCCAAGCCAAGAAGCGAGAGTCTCGCCAAGCTGAATGCCCGGATCGACAAGACCAAGAAGCGCCGGTCGCTGGCCATGAAGCGCGCCAAGGCAGTCTGCGATCTCAAGCTGAAAGTAACCTCAGGCACATCGAAAGCCGCCAAAGCAGGCGGCTGATCGACCGTCGCGTTCGATGAGAATCCCTGCCCCCGTGAGCCTTCTCGGCGCGATGGTGGTCGCGCTGGCCGGGGCGGGTCTGGGCCAGAAGAAGGCCGAAGCCTGGAAGAAGGATCCCTACACCAAGGGGGATCCGGCTGTCATGCGCAAACTCGGATACGCCTCATTCGGGCCGATTCCCTGGGGTGACGATCACGACTCCCGCAAGATCCATGACATGATGCCGGAGGCGAAGATCCTCTGGCTCGAAACGGCACACTTTCGAATCGGCTCATCGCTTGGTGCGCTCAAGATGCCCAAGTCCTCGGTGGCCCGGAGGCGTCTCTTGGCGGAGATCAAGCTTCTCGCGAAGAAGCTACCAGGAGTCAAGTCGAAGCCCCGCGTTCTCAGTAGGTGGCTGCGACTGCACATGTATGCAGATCGTCTTGAGAGACTGTACGCGGATTGGCAGTCCATCCTTGGCGTCACCGACCGCGATTTTCCCAAGGCTGATGCGCCGCCTCCCGCCAATGCCAGAGACTACATGGGCCGTGGGCCGCATCTTGGCATGCCG
>JAYZDB010000121.1:0-5657 GCA_036338025.1 Planctomycetota bacterium | reverse complement strand
GAGCGAGTTGCCCTTGGTAGATGGTCAGAGCCTCAGCCACCTGGCCACTCTGGATGAGGTCACCGGCCTGGCTGAGTGATTGCTGGACCGCCTTGATCTCCGCCGACTTGCGTCTGGCATCGACTCTCGCCGTGGTGGCTGTGAGTTCGTCCCGCAGCATGTTCCACTTGTTTCCCTCGCCTAATTCCAGTTGGGCGGCCGCCAGGTGTTGACGCGCACCGTTGATGTCCTGCTTGGAGAGGCTGTCTCGGAAGTTGGTGACGGCTGTCTCGAAACGTCGGTTGTGGTCGTACCAGGACCAGCCTAGCCACAAAATTCCCAAGGCCGCGAGGCCAATCAGGATGGTCCCGAGTTGGCGCTGGCGTGCCCGTAACTTGCCGTTACGGAGTTCGCGCAGGGCCTTCTTGACGTCCTTTGCCTGTGGGTTGAGTTTCAGGATCTGCTCATAGAGTTTGATCAGCCGGGTCTTGTCTCCGGTGGGCTCGATCAAGGTGCGAGCCTCTGCCAGGCTGCTCAGGGCGTCTTCCGTCCGGTCAGCGGCTTGTAGAATGCGCGCCTTGCGGATCAGGAGTGAGGCTTCGTGCGGATGCAGTTCTTCGAGATCCGCGTGGAATCTCAGCGCGAGTTCGTAATCCCCTCGATCTGCCAGAGTGGAGCAGAGTTGGTCGGTGACTTCGGCGAAGAGAGGTGTCGCGTGCTGATCGTCCAGTTCGAGTTGTGTGCGCAGGAACAGCAGCACTTCATGGGAGTAGCGGTCCAACTCGTAGGCAGATTTGCCGATCGCCAGCTTCGACTTCGGATCGGACAAGGAGTCTGCACAGCTCATGAGGATTTGCGCACCTAACTTCGGCTCCCGGCAGGTCTGCAGGATTCCAGCTAGCGAGTGACTGAGTTCGAAGTTGATCTCGTCCTGATGACTCTGGGCCGTCTGGCTGAGTTGCAGGGTACGTTTGTGATCTCCGTGGTGTGCAGCGGTGCGGGCGAGTTCGACCAGGGCGGTGGCCGGGGACAAGGCCAGGATGTCTTGTTGGATCAGGGAGCAGACTGCCTTTGCGCAGGTGAACAGTCCCAACATTGTTGCGTCGGCCAGTTCCTGCACTGTCGAGATTTCATCGACGGCGGTGAACAGCGTTCGTACGTCGTCGGCCATCTCCGTGGGCTCTTGGTCCTGGACGAAATAGGGCACCTCGTGCACGGATCCGATGACTCGGAGAATCTCGCGCCACTCATCTGCCCGTCTGGCAACCTCTAGCAGGATGCCATCGATCAGGAAGCCAGGTGTCCCCTCGATCATCTGGGCGAAGCCGTCTTCTTCGCCGACATGCTTGTAGAATTCGAAGCTGCCGGAGTCCCAGGTGAACAGGCTGTAGAGGTCTTCTTCGAGCTGGTTCTGCAGGGTCGTGGCCAGCCGTTCCTCGGTGATCTTGCCGCTGCCTACCAGGGCTTCGCCCAGAGGCATCTTGGATTGCTGTTGTTCCAGGAGCGCTGAGCGCAGGTCGGCGGCTGAAATCAGACCGCTCTGGACCAGGCGGTGGCCAATCCGCCTGGTTTCATCGCGGTCGATCATGAGAAGTCGCACGCCGGACTCCTGGAAGTGGACCAGCCGGTTCTCTAGTGGGCGGTGAACCCTTAGGATGCCCTCCATCTTGGACATCGAGAGTGTCTGGAAGATGTCGGTCAGGCTGATCTTGTTGAGTTCGCCGCGGATCGTGATGTTCTCGCTCTTGTCTTGGAGTTTCGAGACCATCTCCGCGCCATCACCGGTGGTGTTGGTTTGTCGGAGCAGGAAGTCGAGCCCCTGATCGTGCATGATCGCCTTGCTACCGCCCATTTGATGCTTCTGCGTTGCCCCTGTTGGATAGGTACCCAATGAGACTCGGAGTCGTGGTGAATATCGGAATTCTGGCGGTCGCGCTTCAGCCCATACGGGCGCAGTCGACGGCAGTGGAGTTGTCGCAGATCGATCCTGGCGACGCGGAACTGAGTCGGTGGGTCACCGATCAAGCGCGAACCGGACCCGGTGGGTGGCAGGTGATCTGGCAGAGGTTCCTTGGCATGGGCGGTTGTGCGGAGGAGTTCGTCGGATCCGGGTTGTTGTCTGAGAAGGATCGCAAGCTCAGATTGGTTCTGACAGGCGCCTGTCTGGTGACTACGCGACGCCACCTGGGGACCTTGCTGCATCGAAAAATCGCCGCGCGGCAGCATCCGGACCGCATCATGGCGATGTTCGCACTGGCTCTCGGGCCACCGCAGGCTGGGCCGGACAAGTTGCTGGCAGATTGGCTGAAACGCGCCAAGAGTCCCCTGGAACAGGTAGCCGCCTGCCTCGCCTTGGCGCGATTCGGGGCGACGGCTGCTTTGCCGGACGCGGTCTTGGGCAAGACACGGGATGCCGGGGTGCTGGCGGCTGGTTTGTATTGCCAGCCCAGCAAGTCGGAAGCATGGGTCAAGGGCCGCCTGTCTCAGTGGTCGGCTCGCGGTGAGGACGAGCATGCCCATCTGGTGTGGCGGGCCTACCTTCTCGGTGACAGTTCACCCAAGTCGGCGGACGCGGATCGTCGCCAGTTGGCTCTCCGGATCCTGCAGGATCCAGGACACAAGGCTCTGCAAGAGGCCGCCTACTTCTTGGCGCGTGATGGCCGCGTAGCCATCGCGGATGACGATCTTCTGGAGCAGGCGATCGAAACCAGGCTGTATCTTGCGGTTTCGCCTGATCTGCGTCGCCGGCTGCTGCGCAATGTCGACACCCGGCTTCGGGGCACGACTTCGGACATCCTGCTGCGGCGTTGGTGGGCGTTGTTCACCCGATTTGCTCCGATGGATGCGGTGCTCAAGGCGCTGTCCGAGTGGGGCACCGTGGATCGCTTCAAACGCGACGAGTCGCTGCGCACGTCGATCGGGCTGGCCTTGGCCTGGCGGTTGTTCCGCTTGCCCGAGACCGAGGCGGTTGCCTTGTCGCCCGACATCAGCCAGATGATCGATACGGCGGTTGGCGCCTGGTTGCAGTTGGCCCTGGGTAAAGCGCGAACCGCATCGACTTCCCATGCCGCGTTCGCCGATCTCGCTCGAGCCTATCCGCTGGCGGACCAAGGTCGTCTGTCACGGTCTCGGATCGCCGACCTGCTGGAGGCAGCGCTGTGGCGTGAGGGTGGCCACCCGGCGCGTGCTTTGGTCGACCTGCACCGTCAACTGCAGGCGGAACTCATGATCGACGGGAGCGCTGCTTCGGGTGAAGGCTATGCCCAGGTCCGCGGTGTCGAGACCTACGTGGCCAAGGGTGTCTCACGGGGTGACAGCCCCTTGTTTACCATCGCCAATGAGTTCTACCGCTTCATCAAGCGGACAGAGCCTTGGTCAATGCAAGAACATCGGTTCGGGAACTGAACGGCCCGAGGCTGACCCTGACCGTTCCCGCCGCTGCGGTCCCGAGGTGTTCGTGCAGCCATGGCGCGCAGTGAAATCCCGTGCGTACGTGGATGCCAGCGCCGGCCAGCAGCATGCCGACCTCGGCCGGATCGAGATCGTGGACGTTGAAGCTGAGCACTGGAATTCGCGGGCCGGCCGTCGGACTGTAGGTGGTCACGCGATCCTGCAGGGCGGTCCGTAGTTCGTCGAGATTTGCGAGTTCCTCGGCGAGGATGGTGTCGCGCCCACGAGATTCGAGGAACTCCAGGGCGGCGCCCAGGCCGAGGATCGCGGGAGTGTTCGGAGTCCCGCTTTCCATGGCGGCAGGCCATTCGCTCGGTTGCTGTTCCATGGCGACGGAAGAGCCCGTGCCGCCAAACCGGCTCGGTGGCAGATCGACCGCTTCGCGCACTGCCAAGATGCCCAGACCCGGCGGCGCGAGCAGGCTCTTGTGGGCCGACGCGACCACCACGTCGGCCCCTACGTCGAGGTCGAGCAGGCCGGCGGTCTGGCTGGCGTCGAGCAGCGAGGTGCTTCGGTGTCCGCGTGCCAGGCGGCAGATCTCTGCCGCATCCTGGACCGCGCCGGTGACGTTGCTGGCATGGCTGAATGCCACCAATCGGTAGCTGCGCTGCGCGAGCGCGACAGCGAATCCCGCCGGTGATACCCGCCCGTCGCCGGTCGGTGGGATCACGTCGAATTCGATTCCGCGAGCTTGCCGCAGATGCACGAGTGGTCGCACCAGGGAGCTGTGTTCCAGCGCCGTGGTGAGGACCCGGTCACCCGACCGCAGGTAGCCATCGAGAAAGGTGTTCAGGGAGTCGGTTGCACCGGACGTGAACACCAGCCGCGAATCTGGTACTGCACACATCGCCGCCATCTGATGCCGGATGGCGTCCACCGCCTTGGCGATGGTCCGGCAGGCTTCGCTGTCACCCCGGCTGGCGCTCACGCCCTGCTCTGAGAACCAGCGCTGCACCGCGGCCAGGACCGCCGGCGGCTTGGGGAAACTGGTGGCGGCGTGGTCGAGGTAGATCATGCTCCGATGTAGCGGTCGTAGAGGGTCCGCGCCCGTTGCGGATCAGTGACCCCGAAGATCAAGGCGCGGCCGCCGGGAAAGACGCTGAAGCGGCAGCCATCGACTTCGAACCGCAGGAGCACGTCACTCAGTTCGATGTGATCGGCGGCGCCGGCCAGGTTGTCAGCCAGCGTCGCGAGACGAAGCTCCTCGCTGCCGCGCGGGTGGACTTGTACCGCATCGCGACCGCACAGGGATACCGACTCGGACCAGTCTGCCCGCAGCGCCGGGAAGTCCTCACCCCGGCATGTCGCGCAGTGCGAGGTCGGGCCGGCTTTTTGCATGTGCAGGCTGTGTCGGTGGTCCCAGGTATCCAACATCACGATTCCCCGCGTCACGGACTCGGTGGCGCCGGTGAGGATCTTGATCGCTTCACCGGCCTGGAATGAGCTCACCGCCTGCACTGCGGGGAGCAAGACCCCGGCGGTCTCACAGGTCTCGGACTCGCCGGTCGCTGGCGGCTCAGGGATCAGGCAACGCAGACACGGGGTCTGACCGGGCAGGATGACCATGGCGGTGCCGTGGGTGCCGACCACGCCGCCGTAGATCCACGGAATGCCGTGCTGCAAGGCCAGATCGTTGAGTAGATAGCGGGTCGCGAAGTTGTCGGTGCCATCCAGGATCAGGTCGAGTTCCTCGGCCCGATCGATTGCCTCGAAGGTCTTTGGGGTGAAGTCCACGCACAGGGGGCGCAGACGCACCGTCGAGTTGACGGCTGCCAGATGGGTCGCAGCAGCTTCGGCCTTCGGCCGACCGGCCTGCGCGTCGGCCTCGTTGTAGAGCACCTGCCGTTGCAGGTTGCTCAACTCGACGACGTCGCGGTCGACCAGAATCAGTTCCCCGACGCCGGCCCGCGTGAGGGAGTCGGCGAGGCTGCTGCCGAGTGCTCCGAGACCGACCAGCAGCACGCGGGATGTCCCGAGCCGGGCCTGACCTGGTTCACCGACAACTGGGCACCGGGTCTGGCGCGAGTATCGATCAGATGGACTCACGTCGATTCACCTCGCGATGTCTGAGGGAAGTCGGATAGCCCCGGGCGCGGGTGAGGGCGGCGGACTGCCGCGTGGGCAGGTGCTAGTCCGATGCGAAGAACTTCTCGTTCACTTCAGTGAATTCGGTCCACTCTTCCGGGAGGTCTTCCTCGGCGAAGATCGCATCGACTGGACAGGCATCC
>JAYZDB010000120.1:0-13944 GCA_036338025.1 Planctomycetota bacterium | reverse complement strand
GTCACCCCGTGTCCGATCACCAGGATCTCACGGCAGTCATCCGAACCCGGGTGGAAGGTGTGGTCGAGGCGCTCGCCCTCGGACTTGCGGATCTCTGGGATCATTGCGAGGTTGATGTCTCAGTCGAAGGTGATCACGGATCGGATTCCATCCTGGTGGTGCATCAGGTCGAATCCCTTGTTGACGTCGTCGAGCGGCATGTGGTGCGACACGAACATGTCGAGCGGTAGATCTCCGCGCATGTACATGTCGACGAGCTGTGGCACGTGGGTGCGTCCCTTGGCGCCACCGAAGCTGCCGCCTTGCACCTTGCGCCCGGTGATCAGGAAGCGTGGGATGATCTCCAGTTTTTCACCTTTGCCAGCGACGCCGAGCAGGGTGCACATGCCCCAGCCCATCCGTGCGGCTTCGACCGCCTGGCCCATCACATCGACCAGGCCGGTGGCTTCAAAGGTGTAGTCCGCGCCGAAGCCCCCGGTCATTTCCAGGATCGCGTCGACTGCGTTGGGACCGCCTTCCAGCACGTCGGTTGCCCCAGCTTGTTTGGCAAGTTCGAGACGCGGGGTCGAGGGATCGACGACGATCACCCGCTCTGCGCCCTGCAGGCGCGCGCCCAGCACCGCCCCGAGGCCGACCATGCCGGCACCGAAGACTGCGACCGTGGATCCCTCTTCGACCTCGGCCTTCCAGATTGCCGCAGCGATTCCGGTGGTGGCGCCACAGGCCAGCATGCAGATCTTGTCGAAGGGCGCTGCCGGATCGACCTTGGCCAGGGCGATCTCGGGCATCACGGTGTACTCCGCAAACGTGCTGGTGCCCATGAAGTGCTTCATCGGTACGCCGTCGCGAGACAGGCGTGGGGTGCCGTCCGGGAGGTGGCCCTGGCCTTGTTGTTCTCGGATCGCCAGGCAGATGTTGGTCTTGCCACTCTTGCAGTGCACGCACTCGCCGCATTCAGGCGAGAACAGGGTGATGACGTGATCGCCGGGGACCAGGCCCGCGACCCCGTCGCCGACTGCTTCGACGACGCCGGCACCTTCGTGACCGAGTACGCAGGGCGTGTAACCGGACGGGTCGGCTCCACTGGCGGTGTACATGTCGGTGTGGCAGATGCCACAGGCGTGCACCTTGACGAGTACTTCACCGGCCTTGGGGTCGGCGATGTCAAGATCCTGGACGACGAGGGGTTGCCCGAATTCTTCGAGCACGGCGGCGCGTATCTTCATGAGATCAGAGGGTTCGTGACGAGTCGAGTCGTGTAGGACGAGAGGTGCAGGTTCTAAGTCCAAGGGCAGGAGGAAACCATCCGGTTCTCAGGGAGCCGGTCCTGCCGGGCCGTCGGGATGCTACTAGATCCGTGCCGGGATTCGTCGAACAAGATCCCGTTCGGCATGGTTCCGCTGTGCCGAAGGCCGGGCCGGGCGCGTTCCGACGGTGCGGTGGCGGTACCGGTGCTGCTTGGCTGCAAAAGGGCACGATAGGTACACCCGCAGGCCATGGTGTGTCCGTATGATCCGGTGTTCCCCCTACCTCCCTTCAAATGCCCATGAATCCGTTGTCCCCCCGGTTCTCGGTTCTAGCGTCTCTCCTGTTTGTCCTGACGCCCTCGATCGCGGCCCAGGTCAAACCTGCCCTGACCCATGACGACTACGATCGTTGGCCTTCGCTCCGGTCGACGGCGTATTCCGTCGATGGCAAGTGGGTGGCCTACACCGTCAACCCGAGCTGGGGCGATGGCATGCTGTATGTCCAAGAGGTCGATGGAGAACGGCGCTTTACCCACGCTCGCGGCTCTCGCCCGAGCTTCTCCGCGAATGGTCGGTACGTGGTCTTCTCGGAATCAAAGTCCGCAGTCAAGGAACGTGAAAAGGAACTCGCCAAGTTGCGCGGGGAGAAGAGCGCGGAACTCGAGGCCGAAGCCAAGAAGAAGGTGGCAGAGGAAGCCAAGGCTGAAGAGGAACGACGCCGTGAGATGATGGCGAGGTTCTCACGTGGCCAGCGCAGTACGCGTAACCGCGGTCGATCCAGGGGCCGGTCCGGTTCCAGCGGTACGGGCGCCTTGTACATCCTGGATCTGCAGACTGGTAAGAAGGAGAAGATCGAGAAGACCAAGGGCCATCGACTCGCAAAGGAGGGGGAGTACCTCGTCTACCACCTGCCCAAGCCCGAAGAGAAGAAGCCAGCCGAGAAGAAGCCTGCCGACAAGAAGGCCGGCGAGAAGAAGGCTGCCGAGAAGAAGCCAGCTGGCGAGGCCGCGACCGAAACGAGGCGTCGCGCAGGAAGTCGCCGGAGCTTCGGTGGTCGGCGTGGTTCAGGACGCAGCGGCTCGGGACGGCGGCCCAGCGGTAGCTCTTCGCGCCCGGGTAGCACCAACTCCCGTCCGACGGAGTCCAAGACCAAGGACGGAACGCAGTTGGTAGTCCGCAACTTCGCCAATGGCAAAGAGGTCAAGTACGAAGGCGTCGCGAGTTATAGCCTGGTCGCGAAAGACAAGTGGCTGCTCTTGACCTGCTCGACCAGCAAGAAGGACTCGAAGGTCGAAAACGGTCTGAGTGCGGTTCCCCTGGCTGGCGGCAAGCGGGTGACCCTGCTGGCTGGCAAGGCCTCCTTCAGCGGCATCACGACGGATCCTCACCACAAGATCCTGGCGTTTACCAGTGATGTGGTCGAGAAGGCGGTTGCGGATGCCAAGAAGGCGGCCGAGGAAGCTGCCAAGAAGGCCGCCGAGAAGAAGGCCGCTGCCGAGAAGAAGGCCGTGGCGACGAAGACCACGGAGAAGAAATCCGCTGGCGCGAAGGTCGCCAAGGCCAAGATGCCAGCCGAGCCCAAGGCATCCGCCAAGAAGGACGACGAGGATGACAAGAAGCGCCCACGCCACGACATCTACACCTGGGACTTCGGCACCGGCGCTGCCCGCAAGGTGGTGAGCCACGCGACCAAGGGAATGCCTGCGGACTACACGATCTCAAGCGGTGGCTTGTCTTTCTCCGGCGATGGCTCGGTCCTGAGCTTCAGCGTTCGTGCCAAGCCGGCGCCTGAATTGGCCAAGATCCTTCCGAGCGAGAAGGTCGAGGTCGATATCTGGCATTGGAACGATGGCAACATCCAGCCGATGCAGGCCAAGGGTCGTGGCCGCGCAAGTACTTCGCGTAGCTGTGTCTGGCACCTCAAGGACGAGCATCTGGTCGTGCTGGGTGATGAGGCGATTCCAAGCCCGCGGGTGTTCTCCCGCGATGGATCGTGGGCGATGGGGAGCGATAGCAAGCCGTACGAGAAGTTGGTGACCTGGGACGGCCGCTACAGCGACTACTACCTGGTCAACACCCGCGATGGCAAGCGAACCAGGTTCCTTGAGCGGACCCGCAATCGGCCTTCGCCCTCTCCGTCGGGTCGATACCTGATGCACTTCGGGGCCGACTACAACTGGTACCTGATCGATGTCGCGGACTTGAGCAAGAGATGTTTGACCAAGAGGTCCAGGGTCCGGTTCGAGAGTGAGATCGAGGATCGACCCCAGCCGGCGCGGGCCTACGGCGTGGTCGGCTGGACTGCCGGCGAGGAAGCGGTCCTGATCAACGACCGATATGACATCTGGAAGTTCGCGATCAAGTCCCGCAAGACGAGCTGTGTCACGAACCTCTTTGGCCGCGCCAACAAGGTGGTCTTGCGCTACTCGAAATTCGACCTCGAAGGCGATGACGAGAAGCTCGACCCGGACGACCGTAGCTACATTCCTACCGCCATGTGGCTGTCCGCCAAGGATGACCGCACCAGGGCGAGTGGCTACTACATTGCTCACTCGAACGCGCCCGGTGATCCGAAGAAGGTCGTGATGTTGGATGATGCGATTGGAGGTCTGGCACGGGCCAAGAAGGCTGAACGGATCTTCTTCACCGTGTCCGATTTCAATCAGTTCCCTGACCTGTGGGTGGCCGATATGAAGTTCGGCAAGCTCCGCAAGTTGACGGATGCCTGCCCCGAGCAGCGCGGAGTGCGCTGGGGGTCTTCCGAACTGGTGAACTGGACCAACTCCGATGGACTCGCCCTGCAGGGCTACCTGATCAAGCCCGACGGCTTCGATCCGAGCAAGAAGTACCCGATGATGGTCTACTTCTACGAGCGCAACGCCAGCAATGTGCACAGCTACGTTCGACCGACGCCAGGCACCTCCCCGAATGCCGCCTACTATGTGAGCAACGGCTACCTCTGGTTCGTGCCCGACATCGTCTACACGGTCGGCTATCCAGGTGAGTCTGCCGAGAAGTGTGTGATCTCAGGGGTCCAACACCTGATCGCGAAGGGCTTCGTGGACAAGAAGGCGATCGGCATGGCGGGACATAGCTGGGGCGGTTACCAGACTGCACACCTGGCGACCCGCACCAACCTGTTTGCAGCCGCCGAGTCCGGTGCGCCGGTGTCCAACATGTTCAGCGCCTATGGCGGGATCCGCTACCAGACTGGCATGTCTCGGCAGTTCCAGTACGAGAAGACCCAGAGTCGTATTGGGGGTACTCCTTGGCAGTACCCACAGCGCTACTGGCAGAACTCACCGGTGTTCTATGCAGACCGGGTCCAGACGCCGGTCTTGATCCTGCACAATGACAACGATGGCGCGGTGCCGTGGACCAACGGCATCGAGTTCTTCATGGCCTTGCGGCGGCTCGGCAAGGAGGCCTACCTGTTCAACTACAACGGCGAGCCGCACGGTATCCGCAAAGATGCCAACAAGCGGGACTGGGCCAGGCGCATGCAGGAATTCTTCGACCACCACCTCAAGGGCAAGCCTGCGCCGGCTTGGATGACCGATGGCGTGGAGTACAAGGATCGTGCGAAGGAGAAGATCCAGTACGCCCGCAGCTACCGCGAAACCCAGGCGAAGAAGAAGATCAAGGCTATCGAGGCGAGCTCCAACACCGGCAATTCGGGCAAAGGCGCAAAGCGCTGATCGGGTTTACCGTGGTGGCTTCGGAATCCAGGTGAGCTGGGGCCACCACGCTGCGCCATCATTCGAGAGTCGAGGACCGGGCGTGCTGCGCCCGTTTTGCACGATCGCGGTGGCTGCGGCCCGCAGTTTCGCTGCGATGTCGGGATGCTTGGTGAGGAGATTCCGGGTCTCCGCGGCGTCGGATTTGAGGTTGTAGAGTTCGAACTTGGGTTCACCAGCCTTCAAGCCGGCCTTTCGTCGGCCTGGCCGAGACAGGAGCATCTTGTGGTGACCACTCCGGATCGCGAAGTGCCCGGTGCCCGAGTGGTGGATGATGGGGGCGCGCTGGCGGGGCGGCTTGCCGCGCAGAATCGGAAGGAAGCTGAAGCTGTCGACACCGGCATCATCGGGGAGTTCGGCTCCGATGATCTCGGCGACCGTCGCCAGGAGATCGGTCTGGCAGATCGGCGTCGCATCGACCCGACCGGGTTGGATCACGGCGGGCCAACGCAGCAGGAACGGTACCCGGTGCCCGCCCTCGTAGACGTCGCGCTTGCCGCCCCGGAACCCACCGTTCGATCGGTGCTTGTATATACGCAGCCAGTCCCGGTAGTTGTTCTCCGGTCCGTTGTCGGAGCTGAACACCACCAGGGTGTTGTTGCTCAACCCGTGTTGGTCGAGGGCCGCCAGGATCTGACCGACTCGCGCATCGGTCTCGAGCATGAAGTCACCGTAGTTGCCCATGCTGCTCTTACCGCGGAACTCCGGCGCGGTGCAGTGGGGAAGATGGGGCGACGTGAACGGGACGTACAGGAAGAACGGTTGTTTGGGCCGTTTTGCTGCCTTGGCGAGAAAGGCCACCGACCGCTCGGCGATGATGCGTAGCACGTCGACGTCCCGAAAGGTCGGAGCGGCTTCGACGTCCCGCGCGTTCTTGGGTTTCATGTCGAAGGGTGGTGCCATCCGGTAGTCCAGCGGCTTGACCTTGATCTCCGCCTTCGGAAATTTCTTGCGGGTCCACATCGACGCTGGTGCGATTGCCCGGTCGTTATCAAACCAGGTCAACACGCCGAAGTTCATCGACGCCGGGATGCCGTAGAATGTGTCGAAGCCCTTCTGCAGCGGTCCGTCGGTGACGGCTTGCGACCAGTCGCGCTTGCCCTTCACCCCTGGGACCTGCAGGCCGAGGTGCCACTTGCCGACGATGCCGGTGTGATACCCATGTGCTTTCAGCAAGCTCGCGAGGGTCATCTCGTTTCTGATCAGGCAGTTGCCGTCCGCACCAAGTACGCCGCGCTTGAGCCGGGTGCGCCAGGCATAGCGACCGGTTAACAGCGCATAGCGCGATGGTGAGCAGACGGAATCCGCGCAATGCCCGTCGGTGAAGGACAGACCGGCGGCTGCGAGACGATCCAGGTTGGGGGTCTTGAACCTGGCCTCTGGATTCAGCGCTCCACAATCCCCGTAGCCCTGGTCATCTGTGTACAGGACGAGGATGTTCGGCTGGTTGGGAAAGTCTTTCTGCGGCGCGGCAACTGAGCAGGCCATCAGGGAGAGCGACAGCCCCAGGGCGAGGATTCTCATGATCGGATCCTAGTGGAAATCGCGATAGTTCCTGCACGGTGGGTGTATTCCAGGCCGGGTACTATCCATCCGTACCATGGGTCGCCTGGATTCGGACTGAGTACCATCTCTTCTGTAGTACTCCGACTTCTCACCTCCGGATCGACGCCAATCGGCTAGAGTTCTAGGGTCCGGACCGTCGGCAGCGACTCTACCGCCGTTGCCAACGCTCGTAGATCCCTACCGATCCCTCCCCCCAAGCAGGGCAGTACCTCAACAGATGACCGATTCCCTAGTCCTATCGCAGCCGACGCTGGTGCTGAACAAGGGGTGGTTCGCAATCGACACGACGTCGGTGCGTAATGCGCTGGGCCTGTTGTTCAGCGGTGCGGCCAAGGCGGTTCGTCCGGAGAACTACGAGATGCACTGTTTTGACAGCTGGGCTGATCTCACCGTGCCGGCGGAGGAACCCTGTGTGCGCACCGTTTCGCTGCGGATCCGGGTGCCCGAGGTGATCGTCCTGACCCGCTACGACCGCATCCCAGCCTGTCACGTGCCGTTTTCGCGCCGTAACCTGTACCGTCGCGACAAGTACACCTGCCAGTATTGTGGCGGTCGACCGGGCAGCCGGGAACTCTCGATCGACCACATGATGCCGCTGTCCCGTGGCGGGCGGAGCGATTGGACCAACTGCGTCCTGGCCTGCACGTCCTGCAACCATCGCAAGGCCAACCGCACCCCGCGCGAGGCCCACATGAAGATCCAGAAAACCCCGGTTGCACCGAACTGGACCCCGCTGCTTGAGGTGCCGATCGCACGGGTGAAGCAGTCCTGGGAGAAGTTCGTCAGCGACCGCTACTGGGACCTGCCGCTCGAGCCCTAGGGCAGAGGCGGAGAACAGCGCGGAGTTCTGGAAGTGAGCTATCGGCGCCGAAAGATCACCGAGTAGTTGTTGTTTGGCATGTCCACGACCTGTTCGAGCGCAAGGTCGTGGTGTTCTGCCACCGCCGTGACGTCCTCGAGTTGTCGGACAGCCCAGGCGGGGTCACGGGTGGTCAAGGAGCGCGAGAACTCGAGGTTGCTGGGGGCGGTCTCCCGATCGAGGCGCAGGAAAGCCCCGTAGTAAAACAGCGGCGCACCGGTCTTCAGGGTGCGCCGTGCGCCAGCCATCAGACCCTCGCAGGCTGCCCAGGGCGAGATGTGCAGCATGTTGATGTTGACCATCGCGTCCGCCGCCGCGACCGGCCATTCGCTCCAGGTGACGTCGAGCTCCTTGGGGTCGAGGAGGTTTGGACAGCCGGCCTCGGTCGCCCAGGCTCGGATGCTGGCCAGTGCCGTTTCGGTCCGATCGGTCGGTAGCCACTGGGCGTCGGGGAAGTGCGGGGCGAAATGGACCGCGTGCTGGCCGCTGCCACTGGCGATCTCCAAGATCAGCCCGGTGGTCGGTAGAACACGGGTCAGGACCGGGAGGATCTCATGCCGGTTTCGTTCTGCGGAGGGGGCGTGGTCTTTCATCGATGGAGCAGATGTGCCCTGGTGGCGAATGCAGGGGGGGGTTGCTTTTTAGGGGCGCTGGCGGTGTTTTCGAGGCAGTGATTGTAGATGCCAGACCGGGGACCAGGGTTCCCCATCTCGGAGCTTGGCGCTAGCTTCTCGCCATCAGATTCTTCGGCTCGTGGAAGGGAATCATGAACTTGGGCCAAATTGCCCGGCTGCTGTCGGGTTTCATCCTGTTCTTCACTCTCTCGCTGGCGATTCCCCTCGCGGTTTCGCTCGATGAAGGTGAGCTGAGCCAGACGAGCACATCGTTTGTCGCCGCGATCGTCGTCGGATTGGTGAGTTCCTTTCTCCTGTGGTTCTCTGGCCGCAAGAGCAGCAAGAACATGTTCCGTAGAGAGGGTCTGGCGATGGTGGGAATTGCGTGGTTCCTGGCCGCAGCCTTGGCAGCCATTCCCTTCGTGTGGTCCGGGGCCATTCCATCGTTTGTAGATGCCTACTTCGAGAGTGTGAGCGGGTTGACCACCACTGGCGCCACCGTGTTGGGGACGGCGAACACCGCCATCGAGGCGCAACCCCCCAGCATCTTGTTGTGGCGTGCGATGCTGCAGTGGATGGGGGGCATCGGAATCGTCCTGGTGTTCATCGTCCTGCTGCCGGGCGTTGGCGTGACTGGAAGTCGGCTGCTGTCCTCAGAGCAGGTTGGGATGAACGATGACGCAGTCAGGCCCCGGATGGCGCGGCGGGCTCGTTCTTTGCTGGCGCTCTATGTCACGCTGACAGCGGCGGCGGCGTTTGCCTACTGGGCGGTTGGCTTGTCCGGTTTCGATGCGGTGTGTCATTCACTGACGACTTTGGCGACGGGGGGATTTTCCACCAAGGACGTGTCCATCGGGGGCTACCAGAACCTGGGAGTCGAGATGGTGGCGGTGGTTTTCATGTTCCTCGCTGGCTGCAACTTCTTGCTGGTGCTGCGGGTGTTGACCCATCGCGGCCGTGCATCACAGTCCTCGGTCCTACCCCACAGCGAGTTCCGGGTTTACGTGGGTATTCTGGTCTTGGTCAGCCTTGGCGTCGCTTTCAGCCTCTGGTCCTGGGGAGAGAAGTTGCCCGACAACACCCTGGGCACGGTCCGCGACTACAACGAATTTGGGCAATGTCTGCGTGACTCTGTGTTTCAGACCGTGAGCCTCCTGACAGGTACTGGCTACGCCAACGCGGATTTTCAATCTTGGCCGAAGTCTGCCCTCTTCCTGCTCCTCTTCTGCATGTTGGTGGGTGGCTGTACTGGTTCGACGTCAGGTGGATTCAAAGTTCTACGGCTGATCGTGTGCGTCAAGCTGGCCGGGTATGTCCTCCGCCATTTTGTGCGACCGCGGACCGTCGAGAAGCTCAGGGTGGGCTCAGGTGTTGTTCCCGACCAGGCGATCACCGCGGTTGTGGGCCTGTTGGCCTTGTGGATCGCGATGGTGTTGGTCGGGACAGTGGCGCTCAGTCTCGATCCGCGTCTGGACCTGGTGTCAGCGTTTGTGGGGAGTGTGAGCATGATGGGGTGCGTGGGGCCGGCCTTCGGCCAGGCGGTGTCCTCGGGGCAGGGGGCGTTCGAGACGGTTGGGAGCATCGATATTGGACCCTATTCCGGATATGGCGAACTCCACCCGCTCAACAAGCTCTTCATGTGCTTGCAGATGGTGCTGGGCAGGCTCGAGATTCTCGCTCCGTTGGCGCTCCTCACCCCGGGATTCTGGAAGCGGTAGTTCATGGTGCGGGCCAACCGGCCCTCGACGGCCGCGAACTTCTCAGTAGGATGGGGCTACCTTGCAGGATCCGATCCGAGCCACCAGTGACGCGAAGGGGAGCGTCAGCAGCTACCTGCGGACGGACCTAAGGTCCGATATCCTCGCCGGACTGACCGTCTCCGTGATGGGGGTTCCGCAGGCGATGGCCTACGCCATGATCGCCGGACTGCCGCCGGTCTACGGGCTCTACACCGCGATCGTGACCTGTGCGATTGCCGCCATCCTCGGTAGCTCACGCCACCTGGTCACTGGTCCGACCAACGGGATCTGCATGGTCATGTTCGGGGTGGTGGCATACATCATGAACCGTTACCCCGATGAGGGGCTCAACGGTTTCGAGGTCATCCTCCTACTCAGCTTTCTCGCCGGGGTGATCCAGCTGGTGTTTGGCCTCCTGCGGATGGGTGGCCTCATTCGGTATGTCGCGAACTCGGTGGTCATTGGATTCACCGCGGGAGCGGGGATCCTGATTGCCCTCAACCAGGTCCAGAAGCTCCTTGGATTCGAGCTAGACAAGTCTCTCAATGCGACGCGGTCCTACGAGGTGCTGGTCGAGACGGCGAGGAGGGTAGGCGACACCAACCCCCACGCCTTGGCACTTGGGGTCATGACGGCCTTGTTCGTGATCTTCATCCCCAAGATCGACCGCCGACTGCCTGGAGCCCTCATCGGGGTCGTGGTCGCGAGCGTCGGTGGCTACCTGCTCGGATGGTTTGACCCGGCGATGGGTGCAGCGAAGGTCAGTATCGTTGGGGACACGCCACCTGGCGTCAGAGGCTCGCTGCCCGCCTTTGCAATTCCGGAGTTCATCCGTTCACCGAACCTGGACCTCACCCGAGACCTTCTCGGGGGTGCCTTGGCGGTCGCGATCCTCGGCTTGATCGAGGCAACGTCGATTTCGCGCACGATCGCCCGCTCCTCGCGTCAGCGTCTCGATTTCAACCAGGAGTTCATCGGGCAGGGTGCGTCGAAGATCGTCGGGTCTTTCTTTTCCTGCTTCGCTGGTTCGGGTTCGTTCACCCGCACCGCGCTCTGCTATCGATCTGGTGGTCGAACCCGGATGGCCGCGCTGTTTTCGGCTTTCTGGACGATGCTGGCCCTGCTTGCCTTCGGCGACGTCGCGAACACCATCCCAACTGCTGCGCTGGCTGGATTGCTGATCGTCACTGCCTACTCGATGGTCGACAAACAGCGGATCATGATGTCCTGGCGGTCAGGACGAAATTCGCAGATTGTGCTGGTAGGCACCATCGTAACGGCCCTCATCCTGCCGCTGGAGTTCGCGATCTACGTCGGCGTATTCCTGTCGCTCGTTGTCATCCTGCGCACGACCGGCAAGACCGATCTCGCCCAACTCGTACAGCGTGACGATACTGGCTTTGACGAGGTTCCGTTCAACGCTGCGCCTTCGAGTTCGATTGTGACGGTCAACATGGAGGGGGACATCTACTTCGCTGCCGCCGAGGACCTGGATGCGGAGCTTCTTCGATGCATCAAGCCGGAGACCCGGGTCGTTGTGTTGCGGATGCGTGGACTGCGGGCGGTGGGCAGTACAGCCATGGCGATGCTCGCACACTACTGGACCCTGCTTCGGGAGCGTCGGGTGCACCTCGTGGTCAGCGGAATCCAAAAGGAACTCGAGGACGTGATGACCAGTACTGGGGTGCGTTCCAAGATCGGCGAGACGAACATCTTCTTCGCCGACAACAAATTGTTCCAGGCAACCGAGTTGGCGATGGCTCGAGCTAAGAGCATCGTGGATTGGGGGCGAGAGAATCCTTCCACGGCTCATGATTCGGGTCTCGTGGATCGCCCCTTGGTGGCTGGAGATTTGATGTCCAAGCAGTGCATCCGGTTTGGCAACAAGCATCAGCTACGAGAAGCAGTCTGGCTGATGTCGGAACTGCACGAGCACACCAAGCTGCTCAGCTCCGAACCACTGTTTCTGCAAGATCGCGAAGGCAAGCTGTTTGGTGAGTTGTCGCCGTGGCAGATTCTTGGGTGCCTGGCGGCTGGCGCGGAGGGGCATGACACTCACGACCTCGACGATGAACAGGTGGCTGCGTTACTCCGCCGGGATTTCACCAAGCCGATCCGGTTGATCGCGCGTACTGACATCGCTCGGGGATCCCTGGACTCGTCCCCAGCACGCGTCCTCGAGGCTTCGGTGAAAAACGACCAGCAGGTCCTGCCAGTCTGTGATGAAGACGGCCGAATCAAGGGCTTGCTGAGCGCTGACGACTTGATGCGAGGACTCATGCAGTCGGTTCCCAATGCCGTTCGCAAGAGAACGCGTGGAGGAACCCGTGGCTGACAACATCCTTGCTCGCGATTTGATGATCAGCAAGTTCGAGACGATCAGTTCGGACATGAGTCTGGGAGTAGCTCTACACCAGCTGGTCGAGTTGCAGGACCGGGTCGGGGAACCGAACGCAGTTGTTGTTGTTGATGCCAACGGCGACTATGCCGGCTTGCTGACTGCGCATCTGCTTGCCAAGAGCCTGTTTGCCTTATGGATGCCCGGTGAGGCGGTGCGGGGCGATGAGTACGCGCTGAATCAGGATCTCATACAGGCAGTCGTCCGTTATCTGGATCGGCGCGTGAGTGACACCTTGGTGCGCGGGGTCCCGGTTGTCGCCCCCGATGCCCGCTTGCTGGACGTGATTGCTGCAGGCTGCGAGGGACGGATCGAGTTTATTCCGGTACTGAATGCCGGGCGAGTCGAGGGCCTGATACCGGTGACCGCGGTATTCCAAACGACAGCTGCGCTGACCCTGACTCCCGAGCACGAAGGCATCCGTTTCGAACAGGACGACTAGCTGGCTGACGCTTGTCGCGCTACGGCTCCCAGAGAATGAACTCATAGGCTGGCAGCAGTGCCAGGGTTGAGGTGATCGCCCACTGGCAGGCGTCGTCACCCATCTCCAGCACATCCTCTTTGGGCAATTCGCGGATCAAGTGGAGCCAGTGGTCACCGGGGGTGTAGGTCTCGAAGTACTCGCGCATCGCCTGCTCGTTGGCGCTGCTTGCCCAGTAGAGCTTGCGCCAGTCGTGCATTTTGAGGGCGAAGCCCGGGGGAAGAGCTTTCAGGAATTCGATCCAGCGTTCCGACTCACCACGTTCGAGGATCTTCTTCTTGAGGTTCTCGCCGTCCCACCACGCCAGTGGGTGGATTCGCAGTGCTACCTGCAGAACCTGCGAGTCTAGGGACATCTCCAGGATCGTCTGGATGTAGTGGGTGTTTGCGTCCTTGCCGAGCGCCTCGCCGAAGAAGGACTTCAGCTTCTTGCGCTGCTTGGTGGAGCGGCACAGATACGCACGCTGCTCGCTGACTCGAAAGTTGTTGAAGGAGTAGGGGTGATGCAGACCCGCAGCGCTGTCGGTCTCGTGGCCAAGGTCCTTGGCCTGCTTCTTGGCCTCGTCGGCGAGTGCTTTGAGCTTGCGGCGGACGGAGAGTCGCAAGGCGTTGTACTCAGGGTCATCCTGCCGATGCTTTTCGTAGGCGAGGAAGTCGCGTTCGAGGAATGGAGTGAGATCCTTGGTCATCGTTACCAGAAAAGGTAGCGTCTTCTCCGTTTGCCGGAAGATATCGTAAGCCGCTACATGTTGGTGATTTGAGCGGTATTCTGCGGCTGGGGACCCGGTCCCGTCTACGGCCCATCCGACATTCCGGAATTCTCCGTCGCCGTTACACTCGTGGAGTCTCCCACGACGCTGACACTCATGTTCAAGCACCGCATCGCCATGCTCGCAGTGATTGCCTTGCCCCAGGCGATTCTCGCTCCGGTGACTGTGACGACTTTCCATGCCGAGGTCCAGTTCAACCGTGATGTTCGCCCGATCCTCTCCAACCGCTGTTTCCCGTGCCACGGTCCCGACGCCAAGGCTCGCAAGGCCAACCTGCGACTCGATATCCGCGAGGGCGCGTTAGCCCAGCGTAAACTGGGTGCCGCGGTGGTGCCCGGCAAGCCCGGCGACAGTCTCCTGGTCCAACGGATCAGGCACGCAGACGCCGAGGAACGGATGCCGCCGGCTACCAAGGGTGAACGCCTGTCCGATGCAGATATCGATACTCTGGTTCGCTGGATTGAGCAAGGTGCGCACTGGCAGGGTCACTGGGCTTTTGAGGCAGTCGAGGTGGTACCGCCGCCAGTCGGGGAA
>JAYZDB010000119.1:0-2599 GCA_036338025.1 Planctomycetota bacterium | reverse complement strand
CGGCGTGTCCACGGCGTGACAGGTGCGCCTCGTCGTAAGGCACAAAGAACGGGGTGAAGTCACCATTCGCCAGGTCCCCGAGCACAGCGCACATATCGACTTCCCGATCATGTGTCACGTTCGCGGACTTGCGCAAGCGCTGCTTGCCATACTCGTTGTAGAGGCCCGGGAACAGGAAGAACACACTGGCGCCAACGGATCCCGCCAACTCCTCGACCGTTTCGAGGTTTTGGTAGAACTCCGCTTTCGTCACGCGGCTGGTCTTTGGATCGTAGAGACGAGTGCGGAAGAAACGCTTCTTGCCGGGTTCTACGGCGGGAGTCTTCGACAGACTGGAGCCTCTGAACAACTGCTGCAAAGCCAACAATGTGTTGGAGCTCCGGATCACACTCGAGGGAACTACGCCCCGATCCGCCATCGCGAACTCCGAGTCACGGGCCCCACTCGACGGTAAACCACCATTGATGCCGCACTCGAACACGATGATCTTCGGTCGCCACCGGCGAACAAGCTCACGCATCGTCGCGAGAGACTGATACGAAGTGTAGTTCGGTACGCCAGCATTGACGACGTCCCACGTTTCATTGTCTGCGTCAAGCTTGGAGCGAATAAGACCCACAAAGCAGTCCCGGTGTCTGACACCCCACCCGAAAGTGACCGAGCTACCCATGAACAACACGATCTTGCGGCCCGCACGTGGCAACGGACCGCGATGGCCACGCTGGTTGATCTCCCACCGAACAGCGGCGTAGTAGTCCTTGTCTGGAAAATTCTCACCACGCTTGAGTTTCTCCTCTGCGCTGACCTTCTTGCCCATCCACTCATGGCTGTAGGCAACCTTGTAACTGCCCCACAGTTCATTATGGCCAGGTCGCAACCGCCAGAAAGCCGCCTCATCAGGCACGTAGCCACCCCCAAACTTACTCTTCGGAGGAAACTCAAAACGTTCGGCAAGATACTTGGCCTCCGGCACACCCATGAGCCTCAGAACCAGTTCGGTTCCACCAAACAACGCCGTCGCTGGCAGCAGCCCCAACACGAGTTTGCGTCGCCAGGATAATTCGCGGCGTCGCGTCGCAGGATCCGCTCCCTCAGCCCTTGGTCGGTACTCAGCCATGGCAGGGGCGAGAATGCCCGGACGATTCGAACCGGTCAACCCAGATGTCGTTACCCCAACCCTGCCCAGGTCTGTAGACATCAGGTATCATTGCCAGGATGCGCATCCAAGCTCGCCACATCCTGCTGCTCACCCTGATCCTGCCCGCCCTGCCAGCGCAGGTGATCAAGCACTACCACGTCGACGCCAACATCGGCAGCGACACCAACCCCGGTACACGTAGCAGTCCATTTCTCTCCATCACCAAGGCAGTGAGCGTCGCGGTCAAGGACGCGGTGATCCATGTCCGACCTGGCACATACAGCCAGGCGGCGACCGGCGAGTCCTTCACGATCGGAATCGGCACTGGCGCAGCGACCCACAGCAACATCAAGATCCTCGGCTCCGACCCGGCCGCGTGCATCCTGGAATTCGGCAGCGCCGCAGCGACCTCCGCCTACTACTTCCAGATCTGGAACGGCGCCACCAAGATCGAGATCGCCAACCTCACCATGCAAAACGGCTCAGCCACTCCATGGTACACGGCGGCGATCGGTCTCAACTGTGATGGGCTGCACCTCCATCACTGCATCATTCGGAACTGCACCAGCGGCATCATCGCCTGGGGTAACTCCCGCAACACCAATATCCATGACAACATCCTCGATGGCTGCGGGGTCGCGATACGGTTGCGGGGCGGGAGGCGCGCCGTCAACAACCTCCTGCACCACAATCTGGTGCTCGGCAATACCGGCTACCACGCCATCTCCATGTCCGGCAACGATGCATCGCAGGTTGTTGTCAACAACATCATCGTCGGATCCAGCGGGATCGCCTTTGACCTCGGCACCCCTCCGGGGGGGGTCGTATTCGAGAGCAACTGCGCCCACCAAAACATCACCGACTACAACTCCACGACGACCATAAGCAGGTCGAACTTGACCACCGATCCGCAGTTCCTCGACCCCAGCAAGGGCGACTACCGGCTCAAGCTCACCTCGCCCTGCGTCGAGACCGGCTACCGGGCCCAGGCCCTGGTCGTCAACGACTTCTACGGCAACGCCCGGGTCTCGGACTTCGATGATGACTTCCGCGCCGTCCCCGACATCGGAATTCATGAGATCGAAGGGCTCAGCTTGACGGTCGCCAACTGGGGGCAGGGCCAAACCGCCACATTCTCGCTGACCTCGCCCAGCACCCTCCTGCTCAGCCACCTCTACCTGAGCCTGAGATCCGCACCGGTCGCCATCAACCCGTTCGGCCTGATCGGCATCGACCTGAGCCCCGGTATCTCGTACTTGATCGGACTGCCAGCGGTACCGGGGAGCGTGAAGCTCACCATTCCCACGGCTCCCGCACTGAATGACCTACCGATCTGGTTTCAGGCCTTCGGCATCACCTCGACGCTTACGTTCAAGCCGAGCGGCCGGCTCGACCAGATCCTCTAGGAATCAGCGGACGAGATCACCCGAATCATCTCGATCGACGATTTCTCGCCCACGG
>JAYZDB010000118.1:0-11004 GCA_036338025.1 Planctomycetota bacterium | reverse complement strand
CTGCTCGCATTTTCTTCGCCCGCCGAAGCTGTCGAGGGTCTGAAGAAGATCGAGTCGGACTACCGACAACACTGTTCCGCGGCTCGCCGCCTTGTTGAACAGTACTTTGACTCAGACAAGGTCCTGGCCCGACTTGTCGAGTTGGCGATGCGAGGCTAGTCGCCAAGAGCGCCGCCATGCCGGCGCAAGATGTGCGCTTGGCTAGTTCTAGTCGAGTTCCTTGACCCGAACCGCTCGATACTCCACCGCGTTTCCGTGGCCGGCGAAACCGAAGTAGCCACGTTGCCGGGTGCGGCCCTTGAACTTGTTCTTGTCGTACATGTAGTCGGTGTCCTTCAGGATGTCGGCGTCGAGGATCACGTAGCCATTCAGTTCGACCTTGATCCGGGAACCCTGGACGGTGACTTCTTGGAAGTTCCAGGTACCGACGGGACGAAGGAAACCACGGCGGGCTGCGACCTGGCCGTAGACCGAGCCGTGGTACTGTTGATCCTTGAGCTTGGCGTATCTCTTGGCGGTGTTGTCGAGTACCTGCAGTTCGCACATCCCGACGTAGGCGGTGTCACCCCGACCCGGGTAGCGGATGGCGAGTCCGTTGTTTCCGCCTGGCGGCAGCTTGATCTGCATGCGCGCAATGAAATCGCCGTACTCCTTGCCCCAGTAGATCGTGCCGCCTTTGCCCTTCCGGCACTTGACCGTGCCGTCCTGGGTGACTTCGTAGTTTTGAATCGGGCCTTTCCAACCATTCAGGTTCTTGCCGTGGAAGATCGACACAAACTTCTCGCCGTCCGGTTTGATGCCACCTTGGGCGAGGATCTCGTTGGCTTCCTCAACTGCGATCTCGCGTAGGAACACGTTGCGCCAGGAGATCTCGCCGCCGTGGGTCTGCAGTTGGACGGGACCCGACTTGGGTAGGTTGCCTTTGCGGTTGAAGTAGTTCTCCAGGCGAACATGGTCGACGACCAGTTTGCCGTTGAGGACGACCGTGACCCGTTCACCGACCATGAAGACGCGAAAACGGTTCCACTCGCCGAATGGCTTGTCAGCCAGCACCGACGGGTCCTTGCCGACCGTGCCCTTGCTGTTGTTCCACAGGCCGCCTGAACCCTTGTCAGCGCCGATGTGCCACTTGCCACCTTCCTTGGTGAAATCCCAGATCTGCACCTGCGGGATGCCGCGCAGATAGATACCGCTGTCGGCCTTCGCCACTGTTTTGTAATCCAGGCGAAGTTCGAAGTCGCCGTAGTTCTTCTTGGTCGACAGGAACATGCCTTTGCCGTCATTGACCAGGGTGCCGTTCTCTGCACGCCAGTGCTTGCGGATGTTCTCCAGGCTCTTTGCCACCTTGGCATCCAACTTGTCCTTCGGCAGCGCCATCCACTTCGCGGGATCCTCGGTTTTTAGGCCCCACCAGCCGGCGAGGTCTTTGCCGTTGAACAGAGCGGTGAATCCAGCGGGTGCCGGGCCCTCGACCTGGGCGGTCGCGGTGGCGCTGAAAAGGAGGGAGATGAGTGCAGCGACGAGGACTCTGGATCTTTGCATGGCAGCGTTGTCTCGCGGGGAAACCTCGTGGGTTTCTTGAATGTCCTGATGGTCCCCCGTCACGGCACCGTTGGCAACGGTAGGATGAACCTGGCCGGTGGATTGGTGGGATCTCGGCCGGTTCCTTACGAGGGCTGGTGCGGTTGTGTCGAGCAGCCGGGGTCCGCCCGGCCAGGAAGTTGGGCGTCGTAGTGGCCGATGCGCTAGGGTGAGAGCGTGGCTCCCACGGACTACTCCGTAGTGCAGCGCGAGACCGGCCCAGACCTCGCGATGTACTGGAAGCCGGCTGACGATGCGGTAGCCGTCCTGGTGTTCGTGCACGGCTTTGCAGAGCATGCTGGCCGGTATGCACACGTGTTTGCGGCGTTTCCACGCTGTCACTGCCTCGGGTTTGACCTACGCGGGCATGGCAACTCCGGCGGGCCAAGGGGACACATCCGGAGGTTTGACGAGTATCGACAGGATCTCGCCTGGGTGCTGGAGGAGGCGCGCAGCCGAGGTCCTGGCCTGCCGCTCTTCTTGGTGGGCCACAGCTTTGGAGGCCTGGTTGCGACCGAGGCGGTCCTGAGTCTGCAGACCTCGCTCGCCGGTTTGATCCTGTCGAGTCCGGGTTTCGCTCTCCAGTTTGTTCCGCCGGTCTGGGAGCGTGGTATGGCCAGGCTCATGACCTGGATCTGCCCGGGCTTGACTCGGCCGGCACGCGTGCCGGTGGATCGGCTCAGCCACGACCCGGCAGTTGCTGAGCGGGTGCTCCAAGACCCGCTGTCGCTCCGACGCGCGAGTGTCCGTTGGTACACCGAATGCCTGGCTGCGCAGCGGCGAGTCCTTGCTGCTGGTCGGGAACTGCGGATCCCCTTGCTGTGTCTGGTCGCGGGTCAGGATGCGCTCGTCGTGCCCGAAGCGACGCGCGTGTTCTTCGAGACTGTTGCAAGTTTGGACAAAAGGCTCGAATTCTATCCGGAGGCCTACCACGAACTGTTCCAAGAGACCGAACAGCAGGAAGTTTTCGACTTGATGTGGCGGTGGTGTGAAGCGCGGTTGCCGGGAATGATTCCTAAGCCAGTCGAAGAAAAACCTCTGTGACTTGGTTTGCCCTGGCTGGCACAATCCCCGGCCGTGCCCGAGTCACAATGCAGCAACCAAGCCGGGGATCGTCAATGACAATGGACGGAGTCAAGCGTGTCCTCCTGGTTGAGAATGAGGATCTGGTGCGCAAGTTGATGGCCAGAATCCTTACCCGCTGGGGGTTTGAGGTTCTTGAGCAGGCGACTCCGGAGGCAGCGCTGCAGCACGTCCGTTCTGCTCCTCCCGGAGGTGTCGCGGACGTGTTGGTTACCGATGCCGCGATGCCGGGGATGACCGGGCCGGAATTGGCGGCGGGAATCGCCGAATTCTGGCCGGGATTGGGCGTCCTGTATGTGACCTCCGACGCCGGCGGAGACTTGATCGGTCGCGGGTTGGTTGGTTCGAAGTCGATCCTCCAGAAGCCCTTCACACCTCAAGAGTTGATCAAACACGTCGGCAGGCTGCTGGAGGATCGCGTGAGTGGTGAACTCGATGCTGCCCCGACCGTGGACGGCGCGTGAGTCTCCGGCATAATCACGTCGGTTTCTCGCTGTCCGCTTTCTCCTCTCCGACCAACCGAGGCCACTGCCCGTGATTTTGGAACCTGTCCGCGAACGGATTTCTCGACGCTACTTCATCCAAACGACTGGGTCTGCAGTGGCTGTTGCGCCCCTGCTCGGACCGAGGTGTCTGCAGCCGACGCCACTCGAGACCTTGAACGTGGCGTGCGTCGGCGTCGGCGGTATGGGAGGCAGCGACCTCGGCAATGTCTCCTCGGGTAAGAACGTCCGCATCGTGGCCTTATGCGATACGGATGCCAAGAATCTCGGACGGGCTGCGAAGTCGCACGGCAAAGCCAAGACCTACGCTGACTACCGCAAGATGTTTGATGAGTTGGGCAAGGACATCGATGCCGTCGTTGTCGCGACTCCCGACCACATGCACGGTGCTATTTCCATCGCGGCGCTGAGCCTCGGCAAGCACGTCTATTGTCAGAAGCCCATTGCGCACAACCTGTACGAATGTCGACGGATGGCGACGCTGGCGGCGGAAAACAAGCTGGTGACGCAGATGGGTACACAGATCCACAGCCACACCGCCTACCGCACGGTGGTGGCCACCCTGCGTACCGGGGTGATCGGCAAGGTCCGTGAAGCGCACCTCTGGGTTGGCAAGTCATGGGGTGGCAACGCTGCCGGTCGGCCTGACAAGAAGGACCGGGTGCCGGCGAACCTCAACTGGGACCTGTGGCTCGGGGTCGCCAAGGCCCGCCCCTACGTGTCGAGAATCTATCACCCGGGCCAGTGGCGTCGGTGGCTGGATTTTGGCAGCGGCACGCTCGGCGACATGGGGTGTCACATCTTCGATCCGGTGTTCACTTCCTTGGGTATCGGTGCCCCCACGAGTGTCGTGTCGAAGGGGCCGCAACACTTCCGGGAGATGTTCGCGCCCAATGGCGACTTCCACTACGAGTTCCCTGGTAGCGAACACACGACCGAGACGATCAAGTTCCGCTGGACCGATGGTCGCGCCAACAAGGACGTCGCCAAGGCTCAGTTGCCGAAGGGTGCGAAGCTTCCGGGCGCAGGGTCCTTCCTGGTGGGGGAGAAGGGCGTGATGGTGATTCCGCACTGGGCACCGCCGCGCTTCTACAGCAATGGTGAGAAGATGCAGGTCGACATCAAGACCGTGCCGAGCAAGAACCACCGGCACGAGTGGACGGATGCTTGCCGTGGCGAGGGCGAAACCTCAACGCCGTTTTCCTACGCCGGACCGCTGACCGAGGCAGTTTTATTGGGGACCGTGGCCGGACACTTCCCGGACAAGAAGTTGGCCTGGGATAGTGCGGCGATGGAATTTGATGACTACCTCGCCAACGCCCTGGTCCGGCGCCAGTATCGTGCTGGCTGGGAACAGTAGTCGCTACTTCTTGACGAAGCCGCGGATCTTGCTGATCAGGGCGTAGATGGTGCCGTCCGTGAGGTGCGGATAGCCGACCATCAGTGGGCTGAGGCCGACCGAGCCACCACCTTCCTTGATGACCTTGAACAGTCGTTCGTCGGTGGTGCTGGCTTGCCACTCAGCGTCGACGAAGGTACGGGGTTTCGGGTTCAGGGCCAGACCAGCGAGGCCGTCGCCCTTGCCGGTGTTGCCGTGGCAGGTCGCGCACACGATCCACTGGATCTTGGCGTTCCTCTTGTCCTTGGCGCTGAGTGCCGGGCCCTTGGCAGTTGGGGTTGTCTTCACTATTGCCGGTGTCTCGCCATTGCCGGTTGTCGATGTGTCTGGCTTGCTGGTATTCGAGGTCGACTGCTTGAGCGCGGGTTGGGGATTGGCTGGTTTCTTGGCTGTGTTGCCGCCCTGGTTGATCGCGGGCGAGTGCTTCTCGCTCGTACAGCTGGCGGCGCTGCCAAGGGCGAAAAGGAGAGCGATCAGAGTGGTCGATCGGGTCATGATCTGGGTCGGTCGGAGTCTATTCCGGGGGCGATGAACGGTGAGATCTACTCCAAACTGGTGCCGAAAGGTGCATTGACCCGGGTTACAGAAGGTGCTTTGCAGGTGGAGTGCTGTCCCAAGTAACCTACGTGTAACAGGATAGGGGAATTTCGACAAGGCTGCCAGAAAATCAGGCGAGAGAGAATAATGGCTGGGTCCCGGCTCTCGTTTCTACGGAACTGGTGATCGAGAATGAATCCTGCTTCAACCAACCAAACTTGGGATCGGAGACCCCGACTTGCCGAAGCCGAAGCTTCTTCCTCACCAGATCGAGGCACTCTACGAGTCCCACGCGTCCGCGGTACGACGATTCGTCCTCGGCGTGCTCAAGGATGCCGAGTTGGCCGAGGAGGCACTGCAACAGACGTTCATACAAGTGATGGAGCAAGGTCACACAGCGCGGGATGAGTCTATGAGAGGCTGGATCTTCAAAGTTGCATTCAACCAGGCGATCGCATTGCGACGTCGGGCGCAAACGCGTGATGCCGCCGTGCTCCAGTTGGCTCTCGATCCGCGGGTGTCGCACGCGATGCCGTCGGCCAGCGATCAAGTCATCAGGGACGAGGATCTACTGCGCGCCCAGGCCGCCCTTACCGAATTGCCCGAGGCTCAGCGCGAGGTTCTGAACCTGCGTTTCCGGGAGTCGCTTACCTTCGCCCAGATCTCGGAGAGACTGGGAGTGCCGATGGGCACGGCTCTTACCCGCATGCGCCTGGCGCTTTCCAAACTCAGAGGGATACTGCAGTCATGATCGGACACGACGACCTGGATCTCCTGGCAGTGCGCTATGTCACTGGCGAGCTTGCCGCGGCGGAGACCACGGCATTCGAAGCTCGCCTGGCCGACGATCAGGCTGCTCGTGATGCGGTTGAGTTTGCGGTCCGGATCGCCGTGGTCAGCGCGGATGATGCGGTCGCACCCGAGATGTCAGCGGCTGCTGTGTCGCCCGTGCGCTCTTGGCGGCTGTTGGCCGCGGCGGCGATTTTGCTGGTCTTCGCGACGATTGCCTACGCCGTCTCGGCGTGGTCGACAAGCACCACGGGTGCGGTCGAGGGTGGATCGGCGGTCGTCAGCACCGATGGGAATACGGCGCAAGCGGTCACGGAGGAATCCGAGGATCAGGTCCTCATTGCCTCTTGGATGGCGTTCGGCGAACTCGCGGACCAGGAAGCTGAAGATGTAGACCAGGGCGAAGTCCTCGAGGAATTTTCCGAGCTTGTGGGCGTCCTCGATGTCCTGGAACCCCCGGATTGGATGATGCAAGGATTGGTGAAGTGATGCGACGACTCTCCTGGCTGCCAGTTGCTGTGCTCTGTAGTGGGATCCTGCTTTCCGCCGTCGGCGGGCAGACCGACCGACCCCAGGGCAAGAAGGGCCTCGATAAGAGGGGGGCATCCCAGAAGCAGGCTCCGACCAGGCAAAAGGCGCCTGGCAAGTCTGGTCCAAAGGGTCAGCGCCAGCCCAAGACCGTCCAGGCATCGAATCCGCGGGTGCGTGAACAACGTCTCGCAAAGAACCACATCACGTCGGCGTTTCCTCGCACCCGTAGTCTGCTGGGTTATCTCGAACAAAGGGATCCCAAGGCCTTCAACACGCTGCTCGACCACAGCCAGAAGATCACGCGCCGGCTCGAAAACGAAGCCCTCCAGATGGCGAGGCAGCATCATCCGGAGTTGTCCCGCCTGCTACTCCGTTTGCGTAACAGCCACCCGCGCACCTATCAGACGGCCATCCGGGAACTGGTAGGTGATCACCAGCGGATCCAGCGATCCAAATCTCGCGGCAAGGCTGACCATGATCTCGCCCTCACGGAATGGCGACTCCGGTCGCAAGCCCGCCTGATCGCGGCGCAGATGACCGTGAAGAATGCACCCGAACTTACCCGGCAACTTTCGGCAGTCCTCACCCAGGAGGCGGCCGCAAAACGCCGACAGATGCAACTGGAGATCCAACGCTATCAGCGTCAGATCGAACGGTTGGAAGAGCGATTGAAACAAGACCCGGCGAAGAGTGTCCGGAGTCAATTGAAGAGAATTCAGAGGCAGGCCCAAACACGGACCAAGACCGACAAGCGGAGACGCAAATGAAGTTCCACATCTCCTACCTTTCACCCGCATTGATCCTCGGAGCGCTCTTGCCGATTGGCAGTGAGCCCGGAGAGCCACCGACTCGTTTTGGTCGAGTCCAGGTCAAGGTCGCTGCCAAGAACATTGACCGATTGGTCGATCTTGACCTCAAACGCGCCAAGCTCAAGCCGAACGCGATTGCGGATGATGCGACGTTCTTGCGCCGTGCGTACGTCGGGATTGTCGGGCGCATCCCGAACGTCACCGAGACGCGCAAGTTCTTGACCTCCCAGCAGCCGGAGAAACGGTCTGGGTTGATCGACTCTCTACTCGAGAGTTCAGGACATACCAGCCGCATGTTCAACTACTGGGCAGACCTCTTGCGGGTCAAGAGCCGTCTGAACAACAACATCTCTGGTGAGCCCTTTGTCCACTTCCTCAAGGACTCGCTTGCAGCCAACAAGCCCTATGACGAGTTCGTGCGTGACATGGTCTCTGCCAATGGGCCAGCCCACGTGCGCGGCAACGGCGCTACCGGGATGCTGCTACGAGACCGCGGGATGCCGCTCGACAGTATGGCCAACACGGTTCGCGTGTTCCTCGGGACACGTTTGGAGTGCGCCCAGTGTCACGACCACCCGTTCGACAAGTGGAAGCAGAAGGACTTCTATCAGATGGCAGCCTTTACCGGCGGCCTGAGCTACCGCACGGACGTGCAAAAACAGAACACGGGTGACGGTATCACCCAGGTGTACCAGAACCTGCGTCGCAAGGGCGACAGGGATGGTTTGCGTGCGATCGGTCGCATGATGCGCACGGTCAACTCTGGCGTCGACGGCACAGGCACTGGCAAGATTCGCCTGCCCAAGGACTACAAGTACGATGACGCCAAGCCCAGCGCGGTCGTCACCGCTCACGCCTTGTTTGGCAAGAGTCCGAAGATCCAGTTCCCGGCGCCTCCGACGAAAAAGAGCGGTCGCCGCATGAGCCGACGTGAGCGGGAAGCCGAACGACGCCGGCAGGCCCAGCGCAGCCGCCGCAATCGCGGTCGCTCGAATGACAAGGAACTCGACACGCGGGATTCCTACGCTCAGTGGATGACCGATCCGGCGAATCCCCGTTTCACCAAGGTGATCGCCAACCGGATGTGGAAGTTCGCCATGGGTCGCGGGCTGATCGAGCCGGTTGACAACCTGATGGATGACACCGAGGCCTCGAACCCAGCGCTCATGCGGCAGCTCGAAAAGCTGATGGTCAGCGTCGATTTCGATTTGCGTCAGTTCCTCCGGGTACTCTTCAACACCAACACCTTCCAACGCGAGGCCATGAGTGACGATGTGCCCTCCGACGAGAAGTTCTACTTCCAGGGCCCGCTGCTTCGCCGCATGACCGGTGAGCAGATGTGGGATTCCCTGTTGACCTTCAGCATGTCTGACGTAGATGCGACGATCCAAGATCCGGCACGTCGTGCCGAGAGTGTCTACACTCGCTACGAGGAGATGATCAACATGCCGAGTGATGAGTTGGCCAAGATGGTCAATGCCCAGAAGCTCCGCTACAGCGATCCCAAGAAGTACCGTGAACAGCAGGCCGCGCAGCGGCGCAAGGACCAGCGGAAACGCATGGAACAGTCGCGTCAGCGCAGTCAGAGGATGGCGGCCGAGGCTGAGAGCAAGCGTGAGAAGACCCGCCCTCTCTACCGTGAATACGTGAAAGCCAAGCAGGCGGACGATCAACAGAAAATGAAGCAGATCAAGGACCAGCTCCTGGCGTTGGGTGTCGACATCGATCGCAAACCCGGACGTCGACCTTCTTCCCGGAGTCGTCGCGGTCGTCGCGGCGAAGGTGCAATGGTCCGTGCTTCTGAGCAGCAACACCCGGCGCCCGCCGGTCACCTGATCCGCAAGTTCGGCCAGTCCGATCGTGAGCAGATCCAGGCCTCGCACACTGAAGCCAACGTGCCTCAAGTGCTCTCGTTGCTGAACGGTTTCCTCGAGGACCGGGTCCTCTCCAACTACTCCTCCGAGTTGATGAAGACGATCTACGAATCGAGTAGCGACCGCGAAAAGATTCGCACGGCCTACCAGGCCGTGCTCAGTCGGGAACCCCGTGGCCGCGAGTTGGCTGTGTGGGAACACGAAATGGATCAGGGCGGTCGCAAGGTCGTCAAGGATCTTGTTTGGACGCTGGTGAACTCGCATGAGTTCCGATTCGTCCAGTAGCCCCGTCACCGAGAGGAACAAGGAACATAGTCATGAGTATCAAGGACCTATTCAACAAGAGTGACGAGTGCTGTCGTCGTGACTTCGTAGTCGGTGCCGCCAGCGGCCTTCTGGCCGTCGGTGCGATGCCGGTACTGGGTGGCCTGGCAACCGCGCAGGGGAAGCAGGGCAAAGCCAAGAAGACGCAGGGCTCGCAGAAGCCAGCGCCTGCCGAAGGCCAGTTCCCAATGCTTCCGGCAACCGCGAAGAATGTCATCTACCTCTACATGAGCGGTGGGATTTCCCACCTCGACACCTTCGACACGAAACCTGGTGCTGACAACCAGGGGCCGATCGAGTCGATCAACACCAACGCGGATGGAGTGCAGATCTCGCAGTACTTCCCAGAACTCGCCAAGCACATGGACAAGGTGGCGGTGATCAACAGCCTCCACTCGACCCAGGGTGCCCATGCGCAGGGCCGCTACTTCATGCACACCAGCTATCCGATGCGTGGGACGATCAAGCACCCATCGATCGGTGCCTGGCTAAATCGCATGGCCGGTAAGACCAATCCGACTTTGCCTGCACACGTGGGTGTCGGGATCGGAGCCAACACGGCGTCGGCGGGGTTCTTTGAGTCCAAGTACGCGCCCTTGCCCATCGGGGACCCGAAGTCTGGCCTGCAGGACAGCCACCGGCACCACTCCGTTGACGGAGAGACCTTCGATCGACGCCTTGCGAAGTTGGAGGAGATGAACAGGGCCTTCAAGGGCAAGTTCAACCATCGGAAGGTGCGCGGCTACGAAGATATGTACAAGGAAGCCATCAAGTTGATGCAGTCCGATGATCTGGCTGCATTCGACATCCGGAAGGAGTCGGAAGAACTGAAGGCTGCCTATGGTGACAATCAGTTTGGACAGGGCTGTTTGCTCGCTCGCCGGCTGATTGAGCACAACGTCCGCTTTGTTGAGGTTGTCAGTGGCGGGTGGGATACCCACACCAACAACTTTGAGAAGATGGAAGACGCCTGCCCGAACCTCGATCAGAGCATCGCGACTCTGCTCGCGGACCTCGAGGCCCGCGGTCTGCTCGATGAGACGCTGGTGGTGTTCGCTACCGAGTTCGGCCGCACGCCGGACATCGTCAACAATGGCAACGGCCGCAACCACTTCCCGAAGGCCTTCTCCGGCTGGATGGCCGGTGGTGGCATCGTTGGAGGCCAGAAGTACGGCAAGACCGACGCCCGCGGCGCCGAGGTGATCGAGAACCCGGTGGCGGTGCAGGACTTCAATGCGACGATCGCGTATGCCCTGGGCCTGCCGCTCGACTTCATCATTCACTCTCCTTCGGGACGGCCGTTCCAGGTCGCCCACAAGGGCAAGCCGGTGCGGGCACTCTTTGGCTAGATCAAACCCCTCCACCAAGATGCGAAACCAGACGATGATTGTGCTGGGTGCTTTGGCACTCGGCTTCCCGGTCGCCCTGTCCGCGCAGGGCAAGGTCAGCTTCAAGTCGCAGATCTACCCGATCCTGCAGAAGAGCTGTCTGAAGTGTCACAAGGCAGCCTACAAGGATTCCGGTGGCCGCACCCGGAAACCGAAGTCGGACCTCCGCCTCGACGGCAAGGGTTG
>JAYZDB010000117.1:0-25900 GCA_036338025.1 Planctomycetota bacterium | reverse complement strand
GCCGCCAGGTTGGCCAGGACGTCCTTCACCGCGAAGCCGACCACGAAGCCAGTGACGCTGAGTCCGGCGATGAACCCAGAGACATTGAAGCCGAGGTTGCCTGCTACCAGGCTGATCAGGATCAGCCAGAGGAACCACTTGACACTGCGTTGGCAGAGAATTTCGAGCGTCCGATCGTATTCGACCCGGGCAAAGAACTTCCCCAGTTGTCTGTCAATCAGATGGATGAGGATCGCCCCGAGCACGAGGCTGGCAGTTGCCAGAATCCAAGCAAGGTAACGATCCGCAAAATACTCCTGCGCCGTTGTGATCATTTCATCAAACATGATTGGCGCAGTGTAGGGAGACTCTGAGCATTTCGCTCTCGGCCTTCTCATTTTCGCGGGTCAGAGACAAAGGCGGGGCCCTAGCAAATCCTCCACCAGCTCAAATGCACTTCGGAGTCGGTCCTGCATCCAGATACCCCTTCAAAAACCCCATCTCAACCAGATACGATGGGTAGGCTGTAAGCTCGTTTGAACGAAGCCATGAAGAAGTCCTACCTCGCTCTCGTTGTTCTCTCTGTGCTCGTCGGGTGTTTCGATGACCCAAAATCAGGCGGCGGTGAGCCATTCATTGGCCGGTACAGCAGCGGTAAGAAGGAAATTGAGGGCTTCAAACTCGCTGATGGAACCAAGGTCGGGCTCTGGATTGGCTGGTACGACAGCGGTCAGAAGAGGGCAGAGGGCGAATACAAGAACGACAAGGAAGAGGGGCTCTGGACCGTCTGGCATGAAAACGGGCAAAAGTGGTTTGAGAGCGAATACAAGAACGGACTCCGCGAAGGCCGCGGGATCTGCTGGAGCAATGACGGTTCCATCGACTACGAACGCAGCGCCATCTACAAAGCTGGCGAGAAGATCGCTGACCTGCCCAAGAAGTAGGGTCTGGCTTAAACCCAATGAGACGGAATGGACAATTTGCCGCCGCCGCTGAAGAGTTTTGTGCGTGGTGTGTTGGAGGAACACTCGATGGAGCAAGCGGCGCACGGGCGGCGATCCGTCACCTGGCACACCTCTATTCGATGGCTCTCGACCTGCAGGCCCCAACGAATGTGGACCTCGACCTCGATGGAGAAGCCGTAAGCGACGAGACTTGGAAGACCGTCTTTGAGCGCTGCGCCGCTCTGCCGTTCTCCTACTACTCGGTGGCCTTCAATCCGCACGCGGTACCACCAGAAGAGCCCGTTGTGGGCGATCTGGGAGATGATCTTGCAGACATCTACCGCGATCTCATCAGTGGACTCTCACTCCATCGGAACGGCCACACGAAGGAAGCGGAACTGGATTGGCACCGGTCATTTGAGTCTCACTGGGGCCGACACGCTTCGTCAGCGATCCAGGCGCTCCACTGCTGGTTCGAGGAGAACGGGTGGTAGGGTGATGACGTCGGTTGCGTCCGGATGGCGGCGACCTCTCCTTGTTCTGGCATGCCTTGGTTTGCTCGTCGGTTGCTCCACTTCAACAGGTCATGGAGAGGCATTCGTTGAGAAATACGGGAGTGGCCAGAAGCAGGTAGAGGGTTATCGGCTCGACGACGGGACCCCAGCCGGCCGTTGGACTGCCTGGCACCGAAATGGCCAAAAGGCTACCGAGGGCGTGTTTAAAAACGGTAGCGCAGAAGGTCGCTGGATCGCCTGGCACACGAACGGTCAGAAGAAGATGGATGGAGCACTCAAGGACGGCGAGGAAGAAGGGCGCTGGACCTACTGGAACCAAGACGGCTCTCTTGAGCATGAACGGAGCGGTATCTACAAAGCTGGTGTGAAGATCGCCCCGCTCCCCGAGAAGTAGCGACTAGTTCCACCGCATGACGATCATGGGCGCCTAGTGTGTTTTTGCGCGCTTGACTCGGAGGGCTTCGCTCTCCTTGAGTGACCATGAAGAGTCAGACTCGCTCTTGTAAAGCGCGAGCGAGGTGAGTTTGGCGCGGCCCAATTCCTCATCTCCATGATGGATACGCACAGCGATCTTGCCGTTCAGCGAGCAGGTGTTCGCATCAGGACTATCGGGCTTGGTAGCGGAACCGTCTCTCAAGTGGAACGGAACGTCTTGTAGTACGTCCCACATCTGATCGACAGGTATGTAATCAGGCACGCCTCGGATGCCCTCGAAGGTAATTACGCCATCCAATTCAATCTGAACCGTGAGCAATCGCTGGCCAGGGGGAAGACAGCAGGCCATGGGAAGAAGCAGGCCGACAAGAATTGCAAAGTTGCGGTTCTTCATGTCAATTCCATCCTAGAGCATTTGCCCTCGAGTGACCGGCACTTTGCGGGCGAGCGGAGGTGTCCTGTTTCCTCGCCGTAGTTCCTCACGCAAAGTGTCTGGCGGCTCAAAACAGCATCGCAGGTGAACCGATGAACGACCAGGTACAAGGATGGCGAGAAGCTGCTGAGCTTGGAGATGCCGGAGCAATGTGCGACCTGGGGGTCGTGTATGAAGAAGGCGATGGCGTGACCAAGGACCTCGAAGAAGCTGCCAGGTGGTATCGAAAGGCCTCGGATCTTGGAGACGCGGTAGCGATGTGCAACCTCGGTGGGATGTACGCTGCGGGTAAGGGTGTCAGCAAGGACGCCGAGGAAGCCGTCAGGTGGTACCGGAAGTCCGCAGATATCGGTGATGCGGTAGCGATGTGCAGCCTTGGTAGCAAATATGACACGGGCGAAGGTGTCGAGAAGAACGCCGAGGAAGCCGTCAAGTGGTACCGGAAATCGGCAGACCTCGGCGACGCGGTCGCGATGTTCAACCTTGGGGTCACATACGAAATAGGTGAAGGGGTTACCAAGGATGCTGAGTCAGCCGCCGAGTGGTATCGAAAGGCGGCGGACCTTGGCTACGCGAGTGCGATGTGCAATCTCGCTGGGATGTATGCCAAAGGTGAGGGAGTCACCATGGACGAAGGAGAAGCCGTCAAGTGGTATCGCAAGGCCGTTGACCTTCAAGACGCCGTGGCGATGTTCAACCTCGGCTTGTGTTACGAGGCTGGCATTGGCGTGACCCAAGATCTCGTGGAGGCTTGTGCGTGGTTTACGGTGGCACACGAGAATGGTGACGCGTCGGGTCACCCCAACCGCCAGGTGATAGAGGAGCACATGGCTACTGAGCAGATCGCAGACGTTCAAAAGCGATCGCGCGAGTTGTTGGGGGAGTTGGCATCGGCGAGTGCGAAAGCCAAGACCTAGCCGGGGCCCCAACTCAATACGGTTGATTTCGAGCCACTGGCGCAGTCCCGAAGTGGCCCAGCCCGCGGGCAGAAGCCAGGGTTGGGAATTGTTGTCCGGTTCCGCAACCTGGGACGCTAGGATGGCTGGACGGTTGTCTCCGGCGAGGTCGTGCAAGCGATTTTGGGTGGCGACTGTGTCTCACCCGTTTCGACGAACCAAAGGAGAAGACCATGTCCAAGATTGAAGGTGGCTGCCTGTGCGGCAACATTCGTTACGAGATCGACAGTGCCGCCGGAATGGGCCATTGTCATTGCTCACGCTGCCAACGTTGCGGCGGGGCTGCGCACGCTACGGTGCTCGCCACTGACCGGGACAACTTCCGACTTGTCGCTGGCGAGGAAAGCCTCGGCACCTACCGCGAAGAAGGCTTTGGTGATCGCGGATTCTGCTCGAACTGCGGTTCGAGTCTCTACGGCGAGGGTGGTGGGGCCGTCTACGTAGAAGCTGGAACGGTCAATGGCGACCCGGGACTGCGACCATCCTTCCACATCTTTGTCGCGGATAAGGTCTGTTGGCACGAGATCCGTGACGACTTGCCGCAGCACCAGGGTTGGCCACCAGCAGAGTAAGCCATCTTGCGGACCACTTAGAAGTTACGTTCGGCGTAGGAATGCCGCGGGCTGATTTGAGGTCCGCTTTGTGACAATTTCGACACCGATGCAAGTTCGGACCCGGTCCGTAATGCGCGTCGGGAGGCATTGAACGTTGCGGCAGGTTGAAGATAGGATGGTCCGGGCGTAGGTGCCTACCTCAGCACCCGCCCTCGTCCTCAGACCTTCCCATCCGCTGGAGAGACCATGACTCACTCTGCCTGCCGTTATCTCGCCGTTCTTGCTGCTTTTGGCGCCATTACGCAGCCGGTAGCCGCACAGCTTCCCAGAGACACCTGGGTAGCGGCCGCTTTTGACAACTTCATCACCAAGACCGGCGGTGGTGGCTTGTTCTTGGTGTCAGCGGACCGCAAGACCAAGATCTCGATCAGCAATCCGACACCGAACATGGCGGGTGCAAATGCCGTCGTCGCAGACGGAGCCGGGATGATCTACTACGGCACCATCGGTGGTACCCTCGTCCAGGTCCCGAATCCCGGTGAGATATTCTCGGTGTTGTTGACTGTCTCGGGGAACACGGCCACGGTGATTTCGGAGGTGCGGTTGACAACGGGTTCGGTGGGCTACGTCAATGGACTGGCGCTGCGGGGAGACGAGATCTGGTATGCCGACGGTGACGACATTGGGTTTATACCTCGTGTTGGTGGCGCAGCCACCGTCCGTGTTTCTCGTGCAACGGCGGGCATTGCAGGATTGTTCCAGTCGATTACCACCGATGGCCGACACGTCTTCTTCGGCACCTCTCACAACAGTGCAAATCGCTCCAATGTGTGGGCATTGGATGCCAACGACCCCAGCTCTACCGTTCGCGGAGTGGCACTGTGCACATCGTTTTTCAGTTCTGCGCACAGCGTCTGGGACATGAACCTGGGCCGTGATGGTCATGTGTTTGCTGGATGCATCGGAGGCGCTCTCTTCTCCGTTGATCCGACTCTGCCTCACGATCCAGCGAATAGCGTAATCAATTCCGGGACGCAGCTGAACGCCACCCGCGCACCGCAGTCCAATGCCAACGGCGCTTCCCTCAATCCGTGGACCAACATCGCTGGTGTCGTGGCTGGTTATGGTTCCACAACACGCCAACTCGATCACTTTGATGTCGCCGCTGGAACTTGGTTCTCCAGCCCGGTAGGTCTCCTCGGCACCGGAGTTCCCAGCAATGTGACGTCCGGGACCGAACTTCCGTTTGAACTGTTCGGTAAGGGTTGCGCTGGATCCAACTCGAAAGAACTTCGCAGTGGTTGGACTGGGTTACCGCTTGGTGGCCAGAAGTTTGACCTCACTCTCCGAGACGCCGAGCAGGGCCTTGGGATGCTGCTGATCGGGCTATCGAACACCACCGGCCCGTTTGGCCCATTGCCGTTCAACTTGAACTCAATTCTCTCGGGCGCTCCTTTGGGCTGCAATCTATTGGTGTCCTGGGACATGCATTTGTCGACCACGGTGACGGGGGCTGGCACTGCCAAGTTCACCATTCCGATGCCCACGAACCCCACGCTCAATGGCGTGAGTGTGTTCACGCAGTGGGCTGTGATTGGATTCTCCTCCGGTGTTATCAGCGTTAGCGACGGAGTTCATATCCGACCGCGCACGTAGCCCTCTGTGCCGGGTTGGGACATCCGCTCGTGCACAGCAACTTTAGCGCGCATAAACCCCTCTGGTCTCGCCGGTGCGGGGCCATTGAGCTATCCTGACGCGGATCATGAAGACCATATTCACAGTTCTTGTCGCCATAGGCCTGCTCTTCGGTTGCACCCAGGAAAACGCTGAGGCGACCACCTCTGGCGGTTCGAAAGCCGCTCGCAAAGCTCCCACCAGTCAGCCGACCAAGAAGAAGCCAGCGAGTTCCACGCAAGTCGCCGCCGCCGATCGACTCGATGCAAAAGTCTACGATCATTTCGGCGATGGGGTTGCCAAGGGTGCCGAGGCCATCACCGTTGCTTCTGTGGCCGCGGAACCGGAGAAGCACGCGGGCAAGAAGATCCGCTTGACGGGCAAGGTATCGGCGGTGTGCAAGAAGAAGGGCTGCTGGATGATCCTTACGGATGGCCCGGCCAAGGTTCGGATCAAATTCCGCGACTACGGATTTTTCATGCCGTTGGATTGCGAGGGCCGCGAAGCAATTCTCGACGGGAGCTTCGATGTCAAAGAGGTCTCGGTTGCCGAGATCAAGCACCTCCTTGAAGACGAAGGCAAGCACGAGGAAGCCAAGAAGGTCGACAAGCCTCGCCATGAGTTCACCGTCATGGCGGACGGTGTGGCACTTAAGAAGTAAGGAGTCAGGCCGCCATGAAGGCCGTGGTGCCCGGGCTGATCCTGCTGTTTGTCTTGGGGACCACGCTGTTTCTGTACTGGCCTGGTGACTCAGCGCCGCTGCCGAGTCTGATCACCTCGAGCCCTCCCAGGCTCCGCGTGGACCCTGCCGGTATCGCGACCCTGGAACCGGCACGCGACCCGGTGCCACCCGGCTCTTCGGCCACCGGGCTGGAGTTTCGCTTTGTCAGTGCTGCGACAGGCCTGGCGATCAAGGGCGGACGGATTTTCGATGTGCATGGCGAGGCCCTCGGATCCACGGATGAGGATGGAATTGTGCGCATTTCCAGCTCGCACCTGAACGCCCTGGTGTTTGGGGCAGATGGATATCTCACGGAGCATTTCTTCGATCGTGCCGACAAGCTCGACGCGATGGTTCGCCAACATGAGCAGCGCGGTTATGTCCGCATCGCGCTCGAACTCGATGGGCTGACATTGCCCTGTCAGCTCCGGTTCGTTGACGCGAAACAGTCCTTGCTCGGCGAGGTCGTGTTCCGCGTAAAGTCGCTGGCGACCCCGGCACCGTCGGCCTTGACAGTGCCGAGTGTCCAGGCCGGAACAGGATCAGTGCGCCCGGAACTACGCGCGGCGTGGCGACGCCACGTGTTGTTGAGCACGATGCGTCGGCCGGATTTCAATCCGGAATTGTTGCACTTTGGCAGGCAGAGCCACGCCGAATCCTACCGATGCGATGGTGAAGCCGAAATGCGGTTCGTGGCAGCGGGCCGCTATCGAGTCGATGCCCGGTCGGGCGATCTGATGGGTCAGCAGGTCATCGATGTGCGCGCACCCGCGGGCGCTCCGATCACCATTCGATTGGATCCCGGGGTGTTTGTGGCGGGAAAGGTGTTGGGCGCTGAGGGTGCGAAGAAGATCGCTGGGGCGGTGGTGATCGTGAGTCGCGATGACCAGATCGTGACGAGTGGAGAAACCGACAAGGCCGGGGAGTTTCGGGCGGGACCGATGACGCCGGCGGGGGTCACATTGGAGATCCGCCACCAGAATTTTGCGCCCTTCCAGCAGCGTGGTGTTGTACCGGGATCTGGCGACGGGACTTTTACCCTGCAACCGCTGCCGGAGTATCGTGTGAGCGGGACGGTGCGAAGCCGCCCGGCCGGCCTGACGATTCGGGGGGCAGAGGTCAGGTTGACCAGCGGTCTCGGCGTTGTTGCCAAGGGCCGCACCAATGCTGAAGGGCGGTTCAACGTCGTATCCACCTTGACCGAACCGACCCTCGAAGTCCTGGCCGAGGGGTTTCTCGACTACGCCGAGATGATCAACGCCAATGGTGAGGATGTCAGTGTCGGTCTGATTCCCGATCAGACTCGGGCCCGGCAGCAAGCCGGCTTGTCTGCTGTCATCACGGGCCGCGTTTTGGATGACAAGCAGCGACCCGTTCCCAACTGCCCCGTGCATGTCCGGCCGCAGACCCCCAGGGTTCCAGTGGGCATTCCAGGCCGTCGGATCATCCGTGGCGCTGTCATCCCCAGTCAATCGATGGTCGTTACCGGGGCGGATGGGACCTACCGGATCGAGTGGGCGAGGGCTGAAGTCGTCGTTCTGGCTGCTGGGCGGGTCCGCGCCGACGACCAGGGACGTGTGCTCTTGCTTGCCCTTGGCAAACGCCACGAGGCGAATCTGCGCAGCCACTGAACAGCCGAGCTTTCCGCTCCGGTACAGGACAAAGTCGTAAAGCTAAATCGGAGCGCGGATCGGGCGTGCTATCTTCTGGACCGTGGGATCATCAGGTCAACAGCCGGAAATCGTAGTTGTGGCGGGTGCGCGACCCAACTTCATGAAGGTCGCTCCGCTGTGCCGTGCGTTCGCCGCGCAGGGGCGATTCAAGGTGAGATTGGTCCACACCGGGCAGCACTACGACCCGATCCTGAGTGACCGGATCATGGAGGATCTGGAGTTGCCGACCCCCGACCACCACCTCGAGGTCGGGTCGGGATCGTCATCACTACAGATCGCGAAAGTCATCGAGGCAATGAGCGCCCTGCTCACCGAACATCCACCGCACGCAGTGGTGGTGGTGGGCGACGTGACCTCGACCTTGGCGGCTGCTTTGGCGGCTTCCAATCAGTTTGTACCCGTCGTGCACGTGGAGGCCGGTCTGCGTAGCAGGGATTGGTCGATGCCCGAGGAACGCAACCGGGTGCTGGTGGATCGACTTTCCCAGTATCTGTTCGTCACCGAACCAGCAGGTGTTAGCAACCTCGCTGGTGAAGGAATGACGGAGGGAGTTCACCTGGTCGGCAACGTCATGATCGACTCCTTGCTCCGCGTACTGCCGCGGACCGAGGAATCAGATGTGGTCTCCAGGCTCGGGCTCGAAGGGCAAAAGTACTCGGTGATGACCATGCATCGACCCAGCAACGTTGACGAGAGCGCCAATTTTGAGCAGATGATTGCTGCCCTGGCTCCGTTGGCAGAGGAGGCGCCGCTGATGTTTCCGGTGCATCCGCGCACCAGGGCACAGGTCGAGGCACTCAATGCCCCGCCTGGCCTGCGTTGTATCGAACCGCTGGGCTACCTCGAGTTCATTGCCCTGGTTCGTCAGTCAGCTCTTACTTTGACGGATTCAGGTGGCTTGCAAGAGGAGACCACGGTGCTCGGAATTCCCTGCATGACCCTGCGACCGAACACCGAACGCCCGATTACCATCGAGCTTGGTTCAAACGAGTTGGTCTACAACGACCCCGACAAGATCCGTGATCTCGGACTCCAAGCCCTGGCTGGCGAGTGGAAGTCCCACGCGGTGCCTGAAAACTGGGACGGCCACACTGCCGAGCGGATCGTCGACATTCTCGCGAATCCCTGAGAGCTCTGCCGGCTACCTGTGGTCCGCTGGTTTCACGCCCTTGGTGAACTTGTTGAACCCGAACCTCGTGGGCTTGTACTCGCCGACGATGCCGACTTTGGCCTTCTCGGCGATGAGCTCCTCCATCCCGAGCGCCCAGTAGCATGCGTTGACGAGCAGACGCCTGGTTCCTTCGGCCGTGAAGCCTTGTGATGTACCCAAGGTCGTGGTGAAGACCCGCGCCTGCTTGTCTTTGGAGGGTGACCAGGTCTTCAGCCAGGCGACTGGCATCATCGGGTTGTTCTTGTCGCGCTTGGCACCTTCCTTGGCCTTCAGGGGTTCGTCATCGGGTTTCATCCCTGAGAGGACCTGTCCCATCACCAGGGGTTGGATGCCCTTTTGCATGGGTAGCCGTACCCCGTAGACGTCGGAGGGGTCCCAGATTGACTTCGGTGCGATGCCGCGGAGGATCGGATGGTCTTCCATTCCCTCGGCGGGAAGACCGCGGCTGCTCTGGCTACCGTGGCCGCCGTGGTGGTTGACCCAGCGTTCGCCAAGGACCTGTTCGCCAAAACCGCCTTTCCACTTGTTGTTGCGGTGGGTGTAGTGCCAGTACTTGCTCTTCTTGTCGCCGATGTTGAACGCATGGGTCGCGGTCCGCAGGCCGATGATCGGCTTGCCTGATTCGGTGTATTCCACGATGTGCTGCATCTGCTGGTCGGGAAGGTTGCGGAACCGCGTGAAGATGACCATCAGGTCGGCGCCTTTCAAGTTCTCGAGGCCCGGGATGTTGTCGCGCACATTCGGGTTGATCTCACCGGTCTTCTTGTCGACTGCAAAATGCACGGAGCAACGGAACCCATGGTGCCTGGCCAGGATCTTGGCGAGCTGAGGCATGCCCTGCTCCGAACGGTATTCCTCATCCCCGGTGACGAAGACGATGTACTTGCCCTTGGGCGTCCCGGTGGGCTCGTAGATGACGTAGTGCTCGGGTTGCTTGGCGGTGGAGTCCGCGGCCTGGGCTTGCGCAGGGCTGAACTGGACCAGAGAGATGCCAGCGAGGAGGGTGGTAGTGAGATAGCGCTTCATGGGGAAACTCAGAGGCGTAGGACTGTGAGATGGGGGGTGGTCTGGTTGCTCAGAGTCTACTCAGTGCGAACCTCGACCTGGTATGCAGCGGCCCGTTTGCCTTGGACCGTGACATCGACTTCCAGCTTCTGTGTGCCACGGGGCAGGCGGTCCAACAATAGCGTCTTGGTCTTGCTTGTGCCCCATGGCTGTGCCCAGCTTGCGTCACCGATCTTGACATGAACCCGGCTCGGCAGGGCTTTGCCGTGCGGCCGGATGTTCAGCCGAAACGGACCGGGTCCGACGACGTCGACGAGCCAGTAGCCCATGTAGCCCCAGCCCTTACGGCGTACGCGCTTCATGTCCTGCCGGGTCAATACCACGCGTGGGGCCTGTTGGGCCCCGAGATGGATCGCTGGGGGAGCGCCGATACCGGGGGTCTGCATGATGTCGTCGAACCACCGCTCGTAGAGACCACGCAAATGGGCGAGTGTCCCGGGCTTCTTGGTGGCGATGTCGTGCAGTTCGTAGGGATCGGCGTCCATGTCGTAGAGCTCGAACATCGGTTTCGCCTTCGAGATCTCATTGTGGAAGCCCGTGGGGTTGACCAGCTTGTACCGCTGCGTCCGCACCACGAAATTGTGATGACGAACGGGCAGATCGCCGCGGTGGTGCTGGATGAAGATGGCCCGCTCCGGCCACTCGGTGGCCCGCCGTTCAAGCAGGGGCCACAGGCTACGGCCGTCGAGGCCCTTGGGTTTCTTGACCCCGCAGGCTTCCAGGATCGTTGGCATGAGATCGTAGTGTGCGCACACCCGGTCCGAGGCTACACCCGGCAGCAGTCGCCCCGGCCAGTGGGCGATCAAGGGGCTGCGGACACCGCCCTCGTAGACACGGTTTTTTTGGCCGCGAAAGCCTGCCAGATAGCGCCGGGTGTTGGGACCGTTGTCGATCAGGAAGATGACCAGGGTGTCCTTGGTGACCCCCAGTTCATCGAGCGCCTTGAAGAGCTTGCCGATGTTCTGGTCGATATTCTCGACCATCGCGTAGATACGCGCCTCCTTATCCAGGTTTTGCCTGCTGGTTAGCTTGGCGCCCTTGTCCTGCGGGAACCGGGCGTGTGAGAGATCAACTTTCTTGTAGTGGTTGTACAGCTCCCGTGGCACGTCGTGGAATGGGCCGTGCGGAGCATTGGTCGCGAGGTAGGTGAAGAACGGTTGGCCTTTGGATACTTCGGCCTTCATCCAATCGATCGCTGCATCGAAGTAGACGTCGGTGCAGTAGCCCTTTGTCGCGACCGGCTTGCCGTTGTGATGCAGGATGGGATCGGTGTACTTGCCCTCACCGCCAACCGGGTCGGAGGATTGCCCGATCCCGCCACCGAGATGCACCAGCGCTTCTTCGAATCCCTGGTCCATGGCGCGCATCGGATAGCAGTCGCCCAGGTGCCACTTGCCGAAGATCCCAGTGGCATAGCCCGCGCCCTGCATGACCTCGGCGACCGTGGTCTCGTTCGGGTCCATCATGGCGCGGCCGATGAATGTGTCGAAGGCGCGAGTGCGCTGCGGATGGCGTCCGGTCATCAGCGCGGCGCGTGTCGGTGTGCACACGCCGTGGACGTGGAAGTTCGCGAGTCGCGCCCCGCGCCCTGCCATTGCGTCGAGATGGGGAGTGCGCAGGACGGGATTGCCGTGGAAGCCGAAGTCTCCGTAGCCCTGATCGTCGGTCATGATCAGGATGACGTTTGGTGGCTCGACCAGCTGCCCGGTCGAGGTCGATTCGCAACCCGTGCACAGCGCGATGAGGGCGGTCAGGGCGCTATTCCTGCAACGGCGCAGGCGGCGGGAAGCGAAACCGCCAGCTGGGATTGCGACCTTCATGGATGTGAGGGCGTCGGCGGGACGGTGTGTGGGTGAAGGGGGGGCGGGTGGTCTTGGGCGCAGGAGATACGGCTGACCGCTATACTCCGGCCCAGGGTCCGTAGAATCTTTTCGACCGCAGAATACCGGCAACTACCTGGCGGGAGAATCGTCCACACAGGGACAAGAACCTGGCGGCGGCATTTCTCACCGCCAATACGAGAGTTGGGGCCTGACTCGACTCGTCCCACCAGAACAATCAGCCCTTGATGACTGCTCGAAAGATCGGCTTTCTCGTGATTCCGACCGCGTTGGCCGGGCTGCTGGCCTGCTGGCTGTTTTGGTTTGACTCCGGTCCGGTCGCGGCTGGCGGCCTCGGGGCTGACGTGCACGGGGCGGCAGGCGAGTTGGGAACTGCCCAGATTGGCGCCGGGAACGGCCGCGGGACTGGCGATCTCGACCTGGAGCCTGGTGCCGGCCGCAACGCGCTGGCGGATCTTGACGCTGAGTATGTGGCGGCTCTTTCTGGCTTCAGGGGCCGCCTGGTCGACGAGCGTCGCCGACCGATGACGGCTCGGGTAGTCCGGTTCTACCGCCTCGATGCCGAGGTCATCCAGAATCCGGGACTGTTTGCTGAGGGTGATACCCTGGCGCGCCCGAAGGTCGAGACCCACGAGGCCGAGTCGGATGAGGAAGGGCAATTCCTGGTGACCGGGGTCTGGCCGCACTCTTTCTACATCCTGGAGGCCGACGCCGAGGGCGACACCCGCCTGACCCGTCCGATTGAACGACTGCCGGGCCCCGGGGAGATCGTCGATCTCGGCGACATCATGCTCAAGCAGTTGGGCGTCATCGTCGGGCGTGTCGTGGATCGTTCCAATCGCGGCGTGGCGGGTGTCACGGTACGCGCCATGGACATCCCAAGCTCCATCTTTGAGCTCGCGCCGATCGAGCGGTTCGATCCGGAGGGTGCTGTGATCGTCAGATACGGGGAGAAGCCGGGGGTTGTCGAGATGCCCGGTTTCGTGCCGCGCTACTACGACATGATTGTGCGTCCGCAGACCGTGACGATGTCGGATGGGCGGTTTCGTCTCGCTGGGGTGCAGCCGGGAGAGAACGTGATGGCGTTCAAGAAGACCGGCCTGGTTCCGCGCACGCGCAAGGGCGTGAAGGTCAAGGTCGGAGCCGAGCGAGATGTGGGCGACATCAGGATGAGTGAAGGGGAGGAGGCATTCGTCAAGGTCATCGATACCGATGAAGAACCCGTGGCAAATGCTGAGGTCCTCATCGGAGCCACGATGATCCTCTTCCCGGTGGACTTTGCGATGCGCGCTGGACACACGGACTCGAAAGGTGAGATCTACCTTGCGGGCATTCCGGCCGGCAAGATCACGGTCGCGGCGCGACGCAGCAAGAGTCATCCTTGGGTCGTTGGCACCCCGGCCAACGTCGCGGCTGACGTAGTCATCCAACTGCCGAGCCGCCATCATTTCGACCTCACGATTACCAGCGCGGTCGGAAACAAGATCATCAAGCCTGAATTCAAGCTGATGTCATCGATGGACGGCACTCCGTTGGATGCGGCGGCACTGGGCTTCATCCAATGGCTTGATTTGAAAGGCCGCGTGACCCAGGTCGAAGACGGCATCTATCGGATCAAGGACCTGATCGCTGGCGACTATACCCTTGCTGTTTGTGCTGCAGGGCACGGAGCCTCCAAGCTGGACTTCAAGATCTCGGCCAACTCCAAGGGTGAGATCACTCTCAATCCCGAGTCACGGTTTTCTGTTGTCGTTCTCGACAGTGAAGACGTGCCGGTTCGTCGGGCCCGCGTGTTCATTCAGAGTAGTCCACGGCCTAAAGGCGGAGAGCGACTGATGGAGATGCCGATCGTCGCCGGTGAGACCGGTGGGGATGGGCGCCTGGAAATCCGTGAAGGCCAGGCTGGACAGGTCAGGCTGTCGGCAAGCCACCCAGCCTTCGGATACGCCCATGCCCAGGTAACACTGCCGGCCTCAGAACCGGTCATCATCCGCATGGAGCCACCCGGTGAACTGCTTGGGCGATTGACAGAGAGCGGGCGCCCCCCGCCGCCGGGCAAGTGGAGCATCATGCTCGAACCGCGCCGTCGAGCGGGTGTTCGTGGTGCGATGCCCGACCTGCCGAAGATGACGGTCCCGAACCTGGATGGCGACTTCCATTCTCGCGGATTGCGCCCGGGTCGGTATCGCCTGCGCGTGATCCGATCGCTCAAGGCGATGACTTCGCCGGGCGGCATGATCGGTTTCATGATGCGTGCACGCCTCATGAGCGAAGACGTCACCAAGGACATCGTGATCGAACCCGGACAACCAGTCTATGTAGAGCTCGAAGCGATCAAGCCGCCCAAGACCGTTGAAGGGCCCTCCGCGCAGGTTAGCGGGATGGTGCTTCTCAATGGTCGTCCGGGCAAAGGGCTGATGGTGACTGGTCGAGGCAAGGCTCGGCATGGCGTGACCGCTGACGCGAATGGGCGATTCGATTTTGGCCAGGTTCCCATTGGGACATTGCAGATCTCGGTGCGGGATCCCGCGACTGCGGATGTGTTGGACATGCGGATGCAGAGCCATCTCTGGCGCGATCAGATTACAGTTGAGGAGGGTACGGATGTCGTTCTTGATATCGATGTCTCGACCGGGCGCGTCTCCGGATTTGTACGATCGAGCGCTGGAGCGCCGGCAGTTGCTGTGCAGGTCAAGGCGAAAGGCCGTACAGCTGGAGTGTCGGAGAAGGCGCAACCTCGGTCCTCGGAGGACTTCGTGCTCACGGATCAGCAAGGACGCTTCGAGTTCGATAGCCTGCCCCTGGGGACGTACCGTCTGGAGGTCAAGGACCGCCGCAGTGGCTATGGAGCTATCACGGGCATTGAGGTGCAGGCAGGTGGTGTCTTGGGTGGCTTGAGTATCAATCTCCAGAAGGTCTACTCGGTGTCGGGTCGCGTGGACCTGTCCGTCGTGGACAGGGAATCGCCGCGAGCCTGGAAGTATCTACAGTTTCGTACAGATTACGACCTCACGACGGGCAGTGGTGGTGTTCGCAAGGACGGCAAATTCAGGATCCGAGGCTTACTCCCGGGCACCTACAAGGCGATGGTCGTCGTCCCTGATTTTAACGGCCCGCCACGACGACTCGAGATTCCCCAGTCCATCGTTGTTGTGGACCGAGATCTGAAAGACATGGTGCTTGTCCCGATAGTGCCGCCCGCGAAGACTGACCGGGCCGGTACAAAGACGGGTGGCAAGACACTGCTCAAGAAGAAATAACCCCACGGGGTTCAGGGAGTCCTACCTGAACAGAGCGAGAAGCTCCGTCAGGTCGACGTGCAGTTGGACCTCGTAACGCCTGCCGCTCGAGGACATCGAAAACCAGACGACGACAGGGTCTCCCTCTGAAACGATCGGAAAGTCCTTCTGCAGTTCCTCGGTCAGGCTCGGGCGGATGTCGCGGAGGGTTTGGCGTACGTCGCAGGCAAACAGGAGTTGTGGAGTCGCGTGGAGCCTCGACAGAACCCCGGCGAGTAGACCGGTGGTTGTATCCCCACCGGACCGAAGGGCGTCGAACATGGTGGTGGATGCGTGTGTCGTGTTACCGCAGAGAATCCCCAGGCGTTTGCCCTCAACGCCGACAGCGAGATCAAGTTGCTGGTCGCCGAGGAGCTTGCTTAGCACGCTGGCGAAACTCTGTCCTACGTTAGCGGGCAGCTGCAAGCTCTCCGCGAACCCGACCAGGTCCTTGGGATTGACGGTGACAGACCTTTGTGTGAGAGACGCGGACCCGGTTTTGGTGTCGATGGGTGTGGCGGTGGACTGCGGATCGAGTTGGTCGCATATGAGCGAAAACTGTTCGACCAGCGACTGTGGGGTGTCTGAGGCAAAAATCGCAGCAGCTCGCAACCCGTCTGACCCGAACTTCAGGGCGGCCGCCACTCCGACATCGAGCATGTCGTAGATCCTCTTGGTGTGGTTGACCATGCCGGCAAACGCCTGGCCTTGGGCGGGTTTCATGCGATTCGCCTGGTCCTGGTAGACCCCCTGGAACGCATTCATCCACTTTGACCACACGGGCGTACTGAGGACGACGATCGAGGAGTCTTCGACTGGCAGAGAGCGCGCAAAATGCACCAACTCACCACTCGGCATTGTGCTGCCCTGATCCCAGGAACTGCCCTTTGCGACCTCGAGGGTGATATCGAGATCTACCGAACCCTGGTCGAGCGAGGCCGCGATATCGAGGATGCGGGCGGTCCCGAGCAGGCCCTTGATGCCGTCCAAGACAACCACCATCTGCTGGAGTGAGGCGGCGTCCAGCGTGACGTCGCCGTCTTGTTTGGCGAGGGATTCGGGACTCAGGGACTTGTTGATCAGTTCTCGGAACGGTTGCAGGGCCCGAAGAAGATTCAAGCGAATGGCAATGTCGCCAGACGGGAACGCATCTGCGAGCGGGGAAGGCTTGCGGGCCAGTTTCGGTGCCTCCCCAATGCCGATCGCCAGGTGCTGGCCCGAGACCGTTGCTTTACCCTCGACCAGATCCGCAGCATCTTCGGCGTTCTTGACCGGGAGTACCAACATCGGGAGCGAGCCGCCGACCATCGGCAGGGTGAGCAGTACCACCGCGCCGGGTCTTTGCAGGTCGAGGTCGCGTGGGCGCAATCCAAACTGGCTGACCATCGGGACGATGTCGATGAGTTTGTCCAGGCCCGGCGCGATTGATTTCGCGATGGGGGTGAGTTTGCTGCGAAGTTGTTCCGGGGTGGGTACGTGTATGAGCCCTGACGCGGTACGGGGGATGAGCTTGACGATGTCCGGGTGGACGGTCTGTTGCGTTCTCGGCGCAGTCGCGAACGGATACTGCTCATTGGCGGCCGCGGTCTCGGGGTCGTCGCTGCACCCGCTGAGGGCGAGGGCGACCAACATTCCGCTGGTCGATAGGAGTTCGTGGGTCCTCGCGAATCTCATGGGGCGTGTCATGGTCTGGGGATTCTGGCCGGCGCTATTCCAGGACAGCTGCCATGTCCTGGTTCAACAATGTAATCAGTCGACCGATCATCACTCTCGGGTCGCTGAAGCGAATCGCAGCGAGCATGCCCTTGCCCATGGGGATTCCCAGTCGATCGTTGCCCGTGCTGAGCAAGCCGAGAAGGTCGCCGAGGAGCGGTTCGTGACCGACCAGCACGACGTCCTGCGAATGTGTCAGAAAATCTTCCTGAAGAAGCTCGACCACCCGGTTTGCGCGACCGTTCGGACGCAACTCCGGCACCTCTTCCATCGTGACTTTGTCCGAGAGCGCCTCTTCGAGAATGGCCGCGCTCTGCTGCGCGCGGGTCAGCGGACTGTGCAGAATTGTCCGGGGGGTACCAATGATGCGCGCATAGGTCGAGCACGCCTTGGTGAGGTTTTCGATGCCGTGGGGCGTGAGTTCGCGGGCGTCATCGTTCAAGGCCTCGTCGGGAGATGGATCCACGGCTTCACCGTGTCTTAGGAGAAACACTCGCATGGGAATTACTGGATTAGTCGTACGTTGCCTTGGTCGTTGCCGACCAGAACACGGCCAGCCATGCCGACGAACAGGCCGTTGTCGACAACACCGGGGATGTTGTTGACCGCCTGTTCCAGGGCTGCAGGATCATCAATGCCTTCAGGAAAGGCGCAGTCGACGATGAAGTTGTGACCGTCCGTGATCAGGGGTTGTTCACCTGCCATGCGGAGTTGGGTGTCGCATCCGAATGTTGCGATCCGTGCCGCGGCTTGCCGCCATCCAAAGGCCATCACTTCGACGGGAAGTGGGAAGTGCTTGCCAAGCACTGGGACCATCTTGTCTTCCCCTACCAAGACCACCATCTCGCGCGAGGCCGCCGCGACAATTTTCTCGCGGCATAGCGCGGCCCCGCCTCCCTTGATCATGTGTTTGTCGGGGTTGATTTCGTCTGCACCGTCGACATCGAGGTCGAGGACCTCGACTTCTTCGAGCGTTGTGAGCGCGACTCCGAGTTCCCGCGCCCGAGCTGCGGTGGCCTCGCTAGTTGGTACTCCTACGACTTCGAGGCCTTCGTCCCGTACCCGGATGGCTAGATGTTCGAGAAACCGGAGGAAGGTCGAACCACTTCCGAGACCGATCTTCATCCCGGATTCGATCATCTGCGCTGCAGCTTGCCCGGCGACGTCCTTGGCACGTTCCGCATGCTCCATCATGGTGGTCACCATAGCCGTTGCGGCCTTGCCAAGAAGGCCTGGTGTCAGAGGCTTGGGCGGGAAAGGCGGCGCCGCTTAGGCGACTTCCACCCAACGAACCCGGTCGGTGGGAACTTGCTTTCCGCGCAAATCCGCCGCAGAATGCCCCTCTCTAGTGAGACCCTGTCTCAATAAGGCCATGACCCAGACCCAGGAACCCGAGATTGCACCGCCCGCCGTGGGGCGGCCCGTGCTGCTCGTGGGCCAGCCCAACGTCGGCAAGAGCGCCTTGTTTGGGGCGCTCACCGGACGGCATGCGACGGTCAGCAACTACCCAGGCACCACCGTCACGGTCTCCCGGGGTAGTTTCGCGGTCGGGCCCGACCTGCGCCTGGAGCTGATCGATACCCCCGGGGCCTACAGCCTGATGCCGGTGACTGATGAGGAGCGGGTCGCGCGGAATGCGATGTTCCAGACGCCAGCCGCGGCGGTGCTACACGTCGTCGAAGCAACCAATCTCGATCGTGCTCTCGTCAACACGCTCGAGATGTTGGCTGCTGGCTTACCGGTCGTGCTTGTGCTCAACATGTGGGACGAGGCAGCCAAGAGTGGCGTTCAGATCGACACCCACTTGTTGAGCGAGCGGCTTGGTTGTCCGGTCCTGCAGACAGTTGCTGTCTCCGGCGAAGGCTTGCAGGACTTGTGCGCCGCTGTGTTGTCGGTACTCGATCGCCCTGAGCCGGTCGATGTCGGCCGGCTCTGGGTCGATGAATTTGGATCGGTCATCGATGAACAGGCGGCCTCTATTCAGGGATCGTCCGAGTTTCCGCCTGCGATGCCGCCTCGCATCGCTGCTGCCCTTGCTCTGCGTGGCAGCCGTGACATCACGGAGAGCAGCGGCTTGTCCTCGGAGGCCATCGGAGCTGCTCGCCGCGAGGTCTCTGCGCAGCTTGCGAATTTGCCACCGGTGGCCGCCATCTTGGCCTTGCGGCAACGGAGCAAGAAAGTACTCGATGGTGTGTTTTATCGTAGATCGCGTCCATCTGAGACCGCGCGACACAAGTTCGGCCTGCTCCTGGCGCACCCGGTGTGGGGACTGCCGTTTCTCGCTGCAGTGCTCTACTTCGGCTTTTACCAACTGGTTGGCGTATATGCTGCGGGGGACCTCGTAGAACTTCTTGAGGGGACCGTGTTTGGCGAGTGGGTGATGCCTCCGATCACGGAATTCGTCGAGGGCGTAATCCCCTGGCCCTGGCTCAACAGCTTGTTTGTTGGTGACTATGGCGTTTTGACGCTGGGGATTACCTATGCACTGGCCTTGGTCCTGCCGGTGGTCGGGGCCTTCTTCATCTTGTTCTCCCTGGTCGAGGACTCTGGCTACTTCCCCCGACTCGCCCTGCTTTGCGACCGCTTGTTCAAGACGGTTGGTCTCAACGGAAGGGCGGTGATCACCATGGTTTTGGGGCTTGGTTGCTCAACCATGGCAGTGGTCACGACTCGTACCCTGGAGAACAAGCGCGACCGCATGATCGCGACGCTCTTGTTGGTGTTGACCATTCCGTGTTCGGCGCAGCTGGGTTTGATCACGGCTCTGCTGGCATCCAAGTCGTTTACCCTGTGGGTCTGGTATGTCGGGTGCCTGCTGGCGATGTTCGTCGTGGTGGGCTTTCTTGCTGCGAGGGTGTTCCCTGGACGCAACGCGACCTTCCACATGGAACTGGTACCGATGAGGTGGCCCCGGCTAGGCAACGTCATCCGCAAGACCTGGCAGCGTTTGTACTGGTACTTTCGTGAAGTCGTACCGCTGTTTGCTCTGGCGAGCGTGGTTCTGTGGCTGCTCGATATGCCGAGCAGCACCGTATTTGGATTCGTTGGCGCCTCGCAAACGGAGGCAGCATCCTGCCTCACTTGGATCCAGAGAGGAATGGAGCCAGTGATGTCGTTCATTGGCCAACCTATTGAGGCCGCGGAGTCGTTCCTGATCGGGTTCTTCCGACGGGATTTCGGCGGCGCGGGTCTCTACAAGCTCGCTCAAGATGGCGAGGTAGCGCTGACCCACCGGCAAATCCTTGCTGGTGCGTTCACGCTCACCTTGTTTGTGCCATGCATCGCGACTTTCATGATGATGTGGAAGGAGCGAGGTGCTCGGCTTGCCCTGATGATCTTCGCAACCGTCACCGTCGTCGCCCTGATAGCTGGCGCTGGCCTGAACCAACTCCTTTTGGGGATCGGATGGCGCTGATGGGTTCCACCGATACCCCAGAGACTCTCGCCGATATGCGAAGAGGAATGAACGCGATGGTGACCAGCTTCGTTGAGGGTGACGACGGCATCTTGCGCAAGATTCTGTCTCTCGGAATCGCGCCGGGTGATGAGATCCTGGTGTTGTCGACCTGGCCAGCGGTCGTTTTCGAACTCGGTAGCACCAGCTACGCTCTGGATGTTGAAATAGCCAAGAGAATCCGTGTCACCGCAACCACCCACTGATTCCGAGCAACCACAAGGCCTAGGAGGAATAGCGCTGCCTCCTCGCTCGCGTCGCCAGTTGCTCGATGCCGAACCGCAGCTCTCGCCGTGGAAGCGACTGCCGCGCTACCGACGTGTGTTGCTTGTCGTGTTGGCCATCGCCGTGCTGGTGACGGGCTTTTGGGGTGAGATTCGTGGCGTCTTTGTCTCCATGCTCCCGAAGACAGCCACCATTCGACTCATCGATGTCGAAGGTAACACGATTCCGTTGGCTGGCCGAGCGGATGTGTTCGAGCTGGATCGGACCAGATATCTGTCTTCGCCTCGCCCTGTCATCGGGACCATTGATCTGGAGGGTAAGGGTGAGGTGGTCGTGGTGGACTCAGAGCAGTTTCCGTCTTCGCTCCAGGTGCGTTTCCACGTGCCGGGCTACGGGGTGGATTACGCCAGCGTCGAGCTGGGCAAGCGTCGCGAACATCGTTTGCGGCTCGGGGCACCAACGTCCGTCGAGGGCGTGGTGCGTGGTGTGGGAGGTCTGCCTCTCAAAGGTGCCAGAGTGCTCGCGCTCGGTGTCGCTCCTCGCGGAGTCGTGGTGGCCGAGACCGAGTCCGCCGCCGACGGTCGTTTCGTACTGACCGGGATCTCAGCCAGGGCAGGGATGCTGGTTTTGCGTGTACTCAAGCGCGGCTTCGCCATGGAGGAGCGCGAACACTCTCTGAAGAAGTTCGCGATCGAGCGAGTTCGTAACACCGAGTTTCGCCTGACGCCTGTGCCTCCTGTGCGCGGAGTCGTTCGATATCCTGAAGGTCTTGTTGTGGCTGAGGTGCAGGCCGGAGTTCTTAACGTCCCAGGAGTTTTTGCGGATGTGGAGGATGACGGCAGCTTCACGCTCCATCACCTGGCTGTTCGTAAGCGTTACCGCTTGCTAGTCCGTGGGTTGCCCGAGGGCTTCGCTCACGACCAGGTGTACATCCAATCGGGCGATAGCGTGCAAGTTGTGGTATGTGCTGTTGTCGCCAGGCGCGGAATCGTTGTGTCGAAGAGTACCGGGCGTCGTGTCCCTGGGGCAAAGGTCTGGCACAACCACTCAACCCGGGGAAGTGAGGTCGTGCATGCAAACCCGAGCGGTGAGTTCACGTTGCGATCCATTCCTCTCGGTGATCTTTCAGTGAGTGTCGAGATCCCGGTGAGCCCGGACTTCCCAAGGGGGGGTGTTGAGCATCATAGGATCTCGGTCGATGAATCTTCGCAGCTCAGGCTTGAAGTCAGGTAGTTCGCAACCGCTACCCTGGTTCAACATGAACGTAGACCTCGGTCAGGTTCGGAGTGTGCTGCAGAATCCTGGCTTCGACCGCATGTGCGAGATCGTGCGCCTGGCTGACGGTTAGGTTGCCGTCGACTGCCACGCTCATGTCCATCCGGTAGTTGCCGCCTATCGGCTGGACGCGCACCTGGTTGACCTTGCTGATGCCCTCGACTTCGACTGCGAGCCTCTCTGCACGCTCCGCCAGGTCAGGAGGTGCTTCCTGCATGAGGATTGCCGTGTTGCTACGGAGCGGTTGGAAGCTCAGATACAGGATGTAGAGCCCGATCACGATGCCAGCGATGGCGTCAAACTGCGGATAACCCATCCGCGCGATATAGATCCCCAGAAGTGCCACCAGGCTGGAGACGACATCGGCACGGTGGTCACGCGCAGAAGCTAGAAGCGTTGGAGAGTTGACTCGTCGCCCTTCACGGATGGAAATCCGGAAGAGGACCTCCTTGACGACCGCTGTTGCCAGAGCCGCGTACATGGCGATCTTACCCGGGCCTTCGGGAGGCAGTTCCTCCTGCAGGCCGAGGATGCCATCGATGCAGATGAAGGCACCAGTCGCACACAGCATCCCACCCAACAGGAGGCCTGCCAAGGCCTCGGCATTCTGGTGGCCGTAGTGGTGGTCCTCATCCGGCGGCTGGAGACCATACCGAAACGCCAGCCATGCGGCGAAGGTCGCGAGCACGTCACCGGCGGAGTTGAAAGCGTCGGCGATGAGTGCTCGTGAACCAGCGATGCTCCCCACGGTGAACTTCAGCAGGGCGAGAGCTATGTTCGTCAGCAGGGCAATCAGCTGGATGCTCACGGGTGCAAGCGTATCGCCCCACCCGGTCGTTGCCACGAATCGAAGTGGATTACAGATCAGCTCGGTTCGTCGCGAGTACACTGACGTGTGCACCCGACTATGGGTATCATCCCGGCATGAAGAACGGGATTCTCGTGCTATCCGTTGCGCTGCTGCCCTGGGCAGCCCTCCCCGACATGCAAGGTAAGCAGAGTGCTCAAGGCAAGCAGTCGAAACAGGCACTTCCAGCACCACCGAAGGGACAGGACAAGCCCTTGCCGCCGGTTCTTGACACGGCCCGGAGTGCGGTCGAGCGGCGTGACCTGTTGCAGCAATTCAAGCGTCGACATCCGATCGAAGGTTTCTATCGCTTGTCCGCCATGGTTGGGCCTGACGGTAGCCAGGTGAAGGGCAGTCGTGGCTATATGTTCATCGGGAGGCGCCACATGACTCTAGACCTCTTTGCTCCGTCGGTGACTCCAGGCCAGGCCAACATCCAATCCGCCGTGCGGACCTTTAGGATCGTCGGTAAGCAGTTGATCACGAGTTCGGTACTCGGTCACCGCAACATGCCTAATGGAGACATTGCCCTCACCAAGTCTGGTCAAATTGTCGAGCACCGCTACGAGTTGGTGGGGGCCTCACTTCGCCTCTACCGTAGTGCCCGCGAGTACCTGGAGTTTCGCCGCGTCGAGTGATGGCGTGGCCATTCACCTTGGCCATCATCATCGGTCAGCGCATCCGTAGGGTTCGTTGCCCGAGCATGAACTGAACACCACCGTAGACCGCGATGCCGCCGGCGATCGGCAACGCAAGGTCGAACAGGGCCTGTTCCCATGCCGATGTTGCCAGCAGCCACTCCTGGATCCCAAGGACTGCCCCGGCCATTGCTGCGGTGGCGGCCAAGGTGTGCCAGAGCCTGAATTTGTGGCCTTCTCCGGGGCAGGCTGAGGTGACCTTGCGCCGCAACGCGAACGCGTTGATGGCGGACGCGATCGATGTCGCGAGGGCGAGCCCGGGAATGCCGAGGTCGAAGCCGATTACGAAGATCAGGTTCAGCAGCAAGTTGAGCAGCAAGAGCCAAAACGACATCCAGGCGGGCGCCTTGTATTCGCCGATTGCGTACAGCGCCTTGGCATGGAGTTGTGCCACGCCGATTGCTGGTAGCGATGCGACCAGGTAGACGGTCGTCAGATTTGCAGTTGCGAGATCCTCAGCAGTCGAACGTTCGTTGACCAACATCAAATCGATCAGCGGTTGCGCCACCAGCATCATCCCGACGGCGGCGGGTAGCGCCATGAACAGGGTGTAGCGTGTGGCCACATCTACTTCTTTGCGTAACTCCTCGCGATTGCCGCTGGCCCCGAGCTTGGAGAATCGCGGAAAGACCGCGGTCGCCAGCGCCAGCGCAGTCAGCGCGTGGGGAAACAGCAGGAGTCGGTTGGCTGTATAGATGAACGCGGGGCCGGCACTGTCGACGAGCCAATACGCGAAGCCGGTGTCCATCAAGGTGCTGATCTGGACCAGGGACATACCGACTATCGTCGGCCCCATGTTGCGCAAGACCTGTCGGCCCGGGTCACCGGCTCGTGGCAGAGTTGGTGCTTGGAGTAACCGCCGTCGCAACAGGGGGACCAGCGACAGGCACATTTGTGCGGCCCCCCCTACCAAGAGGCACAGTGCCAACAGGGTCACGATCTGTGCCGGGTCCTGTAGATCTGCATACATGGCGAGACCAAGCCCACCGATCCAGAACAGGTTGAGCACGATTGGAGACGCCGCCGGCAAGCCGAACACTCCGTGGGCGTGGAGTGTTCCCGCGAAGATGGCCGCCAGGCAGATCGGTATGGCATACGGAAACAGGATGATCGTGAGATCCAGCAGTACCTGGCCCTGCTGCTGAGCGCTGATGAGGACGGTGCCGTCCTTGACACTCGCCTTCCCGACCCATTCGGGCGGGACGCAGAAGCATGCGGTTAGGACAACGGCGGTGATGATCCCAAGCAGCAGGATGAGCATGCCGGTCACCGAACTTATCAAGCGTCGACCGGCCGCCGGGTCACCGTCTTGCAGCCGTGTGTACAAGGGGATGAAGGACGCGGACAGTGCCCCTTCGCCGAACAGGCGACGTAGCAGGTTGGGGACCATCCAGGCAGTTGCGAATGTCCCCACCGCCCAGCCGAAGCCGAGCATCTGGAACATCATCACGTCACGCACCAAACCGAGAATCCGTGACCCAAAGGTCATCAATGTGATTCGCGAAGCAGCTCGAAGGTGGCTGGTCTGCGTGGTTGGTTCGGTGCCGGTCACCGGGCCTGCGTCATCCTTCGCCGTAACTTGCGTCCGATGTGCCATAGCATGAGTGCGCCGAGGAAGACACTCGCTGCCCAGTGCACAACGCTCAGGTCCTGGTGACCGTGTAATTGGGCCGCGGGCGAGGCACGGAAGTCTGGCGTTGTCCAAATGTAGTCGAGCAAGGTGCCAAAAGCGTAGCTGAGAGTTGCAACGACCAGGATGTACCACATCGCAGCTTTGCCCCCCAGGTTCTGACGGACGGCGCTGATCGTGACTAAATTGGTGGCCGGTCCAGCAAGCAGAAACACCAGGGCCGCTCCCGGGCTGATACCAGCCAGGATCATCGCTGCTGCCACCGGTGTCGCCGAGGTGGCGCACACGTACACAGGGATCCCGGCGAGCAGCACGACCAGGCGTTGTAGCCACGGCGTGACGCCGAACTCTGACAGAGCCGACGGCTCCAGGAAGACACCGAGGGCCGCTGTGATCAATAGCGCTGGCACCAGATAGGGAGCGATCTCCCCGAGCAGGTCGTCGAATGCATAACGCAATCCGCCGAGTAGTCCGCGGCTTTGCCCGTCGACCTGGTCAGAAGCGTCGTGGTCACAACAGTCGACGGCTGACGAACCAGTCTCCGGATCCGCCGGTGCAAACCGCTCGATTGCCAGGCCGGTTGCCACTGCGGTTGCCATCGCGGCGAGGGGGCGAAAAATGACCAGCAGTGGGTGTAGGACAGCCACCGAACTCGAGATCGAGTCAACTCCGGTTTCTGGGGTCGACACCATGAATGCTGCCGTTGCCCCGCGTCCAGCGCCCTGGCGCCGTAACTCGACCGCGACCGGGATCACGCTGCACGAACACAAGGGCAGCGGGATTCCGAGCAGGCTGGCGCGGGATACCGGCCCAAAGCCT
>JAYZDB010000116.1:0-12625 GCA_036338025.1 Planctomycetota bacterium | reverse complement strand
ACCCCAAGAGTATCGGCTGTCGAGCAACGAGCCTCTTCGACGACGCCGCGCGCGTGTCGCCCGGCCGCGTGCAGGCTGCCGGCGTTCGCGGGGTGGGCCGACTCTACCGCCAGGAAGTGGTCTACAACCCGGGCATCAACTGGGGTACAGGAGTTGTGATCGAAGTAGTAGCGCTCCGCCACGTCAGTCCTCCGAAATGACTCTGCGGTACAACTCGAAGTACCGGTCGGCGATTTGACTCAGGTCGAACTGTTCGATGGCGCGCGCCCGCCCGGCCAGGCCCACCCGCTGATGCAGTTTTTGGTCGGTCAACAAGGGCAGGGCAGCCCGGGCCATGGCCGCGGGGTCGCCGAACGGAGTCAAGCAGCTGCTATCTCTGAGAACCTCGCCGACACCACCGACATCCGTGCTGATGCAAGGCACCCCACAACTCATCGCTTCGAGCATCGACAAGCCGAAACTCTCCGTTTCGGAGGCGAGGAGGAAGAGGTCGGCGTCGGCCAGCACGGACTCGGTGGACTCGAGGTTGCCAAGGTGTTCGACAGCATGGGCACAGCCCAGGTCCGAGGCGATTGCGAAGACATGCTCGCGATCCGGGCCATCCCCCACCAGTTGGAGTCGAGCCGGAACCTCGCTCTGAATCGCTGCAAATGCCCGAACTACATCCGCCACCCGCTTGACCGGCCGGAAGTTGCTGACGTGCACGAGGGTGCGCGTGTCATCCTTGCGCTCGTAGTACCGACCGATCGACCCCGGCTTGTAGACTCCGGTGTCCACAAAATTCGGAATGACCTGGATCTCCTTGTTGGTCGAGAAAATCCGCTGGGTTTCCTTGGCGAGGAACTCGCTGACCGCTGTGACAGCATGGGATTCTTCGATCGCGAAGCGAGTGGGCCGCGTGTATGCAGAGTCCGCGCCGACCACGGTGATGTCTGTCCCGTGCAGAGTGGTGATGCACCGCAGGCGCCCTCCTGACATCTTGCGAGCCAGGTAGGCGCTGACGGCGTGCGGGATCGCGTAGTGCACATGAAATACGTCGATGTTGAACTCCTCCTGGACATCCAACATCCGGGTCGCGAGCGCCAGATCGTAGGGCGGGTATCGGAACAACGGGTAGGCGGACACCTGGACGTTGTGGTAGGTAACGCTGGTCTCCCTGGTGAGCAACCGTGTCGGCTGGTCGTAGCTCAACAGGTGAACCTTGTGCCCGACGGAAGCTGCGTGCGCAGCCATTTCCGTTGCCACGACACCACTACCGCCAATCGTGGGATAGCAGACGATGCCAATATTCAAAGGGCGCTGTTCCATCCCACCTATTGTGACCGCTTCGACGGCCACGGGTCGAGAGCGTTTTGTAACCCGCGCCGAGCCGGCTCAAACAGTCGGCGCGCAAAGGGCCGAACGATGTTCCTAGCCAGGCCCTTCCTCGGTGGCCTCCGCCACCTCCGTCTCGCCGGCTGGCGGACTTGCTTCGGAGGGCGCGCTCTCCTGGCCAACACTCGCGACATCCTCCGTGTCTGCTGGCGGAGGCCCAGCCTCGGCTGTCGGCGGGCCTTCTGCCTCACCGGCTTCCGGCGCCGTTTGCGCGATGTCGCTCTGCCGGGCCAGGAACTCGTCGGTGACCGCCTCGTAGTCTGCAGCGCCGTTGGACTCCGGAGCATGCTCGAAAATCGTGCGCCCAAAACTCGGCGCTTCCGCGAGTTTGACGTTCGACCGAATGTTGGTGGCCGCGAGAACCCCTCCGAAGTGGTTTCGCAACTCTGCCAACACCTCTGTCGTGAGGTTGGTGCGCCTGTTGACCATGCAGGGGAGGATCAGGCAGATCTCCAACTGTGGGTTGAGTCGGCGCTGCACGAGCTGCTTGACCTCCATGAGCTTCGTCATTCCTTGCATGGAGAAGTACTCGGCCTGCATCGGGATGATGATCTGGCCGACGGTGACCAGGGCGTTCGCCGACAGGACGCCGAGAGCCGGTGGGCAGTCGATGAAGACGTAATCCCAGCCGGGCCCGTCGTAGTCTTCGAACGCTTCCCGCAGGATCGTCTCCCGGCCGATGCGGTTGGCCAGGACCTGCTCGACCCCGGACAGCGAGGGGTCGGCCGGAACGAGAAACAAGCCCCGGGTGCTGGTGTCGACCACCAGGTCCTTGAGCGGGGCGTCGTCGACGAGCAGGTCGGTCATCGTCTTGGACTCGAGGTCCGGACAGCGGTCCAGGTGCAGGGTGAGGTTGGCCTGCGGGTCCATGTCGAGCAGTAGGACCCGATGACCTCGGCGGGCGAGGGACGCACCAATGCTGATGGTTGTGGTCGTTTTACCAACCCCGCCTTTCTGGTTGATCACGGCGATGCTCTTCACGGGACCATTCCAACCCACTGCCTGCTCCGATTCCAGGATGACGCGACAGGTTCGTGGCGGTTGCGTCCGGCCGGATCAGATCCGCAGGCGTCAGCTAGTCCAACAGACAGTCCAAACCAGACAGCGCCAGTGGCCCACCGAGGATGAACGGCTCAGCCGCCTGGACGCCGATCCGAGCCCCGAAGTATCTATCCCGAGCCTGGACCCGTGTTAGTGGATCGAGCTTCCTGGCGAAGTGGGAGCCATCTCCGGCTTCGACCTGCGATCGGTAACACTCGATGACCGCCTGTTTGTCCGACACCTGTGAGCTGATGTTGACACAGAAATTCGGCTCGACGTGATCATTTGCCGGGAACGCGACCAACTCGCTGGGACGGAAGGCGGCGCCGAGCTGCTTGCCATAGTTGGCCAGCCCGCTGTGAAAATAGGCCCTGCGGGCCAACAAGCCGGCAGCGACATGGTCGGGATGGATGTCGTGGGGATGCTGCGCCAGCAAGAGACGGGGCCGCAGCTTGCGGATCACGGCGACCACCGGTTCCAGGCAGCGATCGTCATCACGCAGACCGGCGTCGGGCAGGCGCAGGTTGACCCGCTCCTGAACACCGAGCATCTCTGTCGCAGCCGCACACTCCTGGCGGCGGGTTTCGACCGTGCCCCGCGAGCTCATCTCCCCCTCCGTCAGATCGACGATTGCAACCCGCCTGCCCGTTGCCAGCAGCCCGAGAATGGTGCCGCCGCAGCAGATCTCCGCATCATCCGGGTGGGCAGCGAGGACCATCACGTCAAAGTCGGGTTTCATGTCGAGGGGTCGCAGCTAGAGTTCGAGGATCGCATGGTTGGTGGTGAATGGATCTGCAGCTCCAACCAGGTAATCCCCCAGCTCTGGACCGTGCGCAGCGAGGAATGGCAGGACGGTGAGCATACGTTCTTGGGGACGTCCACGTGGGCGCAGATTGTTGGCGATCCGGCGAATCTGGCGGGTGCCAGTGCCTTCGCGGTTCTGGCGTGAGTTGCGGAGTTTGCTGAGAAGCTTGCCAAGCTCCTCCAGCACCTTCTTCTTGGTGCGCTCGACACCCCGAATCATCTGGGGATCCGAGGTCCGCACCGACTGAATCAACTCCGTCAGGCCCTGGTCGAGGTTGGAGCCCAAAGTCTCGAGACGACTTTCTTCGCCGCCCCCCTCACCGTCGAGAGTGCGTTCCGCTAGCCGATCAGGTCCCAGCTCGAGATCGGAGATATCCCATCCAAAGCGCGTCAACAACTTGCTGAGTGAGGGCTCTACCAGGGTCATCGAGGCTCGTGGCACGAGCACCGGTGAAGGGACCCCGAGCCGTTGATAGAGCGGTCCCGCGACTGACAGGTACGAGAGTTCGCCAGGCCCGACGACCGACGCGACCGTGGGCAGGCAGGCGTCCTGCCACAGCGGACGCAAGACGGCTCCTGGGCTCAGGTCGCCGGCGTGCTGCACCGGGTCGCCCTCGGCCATGGGGACACGGCGGTTGCCGTGCACTTCGAACATCAAGGTGCCGGCAGGGTCCATGCCCAGGTCGAGACCTAGATCGAGGAGAACCTCAATTGTCGATCGGATGCTGTCCCGGATCATCGGTGCCTGTTCCCACCAGCGCGGCAGAACCTCAAACGCTTCTACCGGTAGGTCACGAGGCTCGATCACCAGGAGACCGAACTTACCGAACAAGCGGAACAGCAATCGGGCCAGGCCATCACCAAAGTGGTCGTTGGGCTCGCGGGGTGAGAAGGTCTCCATCGCCCAGGACCGAAACTCGTTGTGAGGCAGCAGGTCTCCCACGGTGGCTAGCACCTGCTCGATCTTGTGACCGATACCGATATCTCGAATTGGTTCTCCGCCCCGGCTCAGATCCAGGCGGACGCGCTGCACCTCCAGGTTGTTGTTGACGAAGAAGGCCCGGTTGACCTCATCGAGATCATGGTCGTCGGTGTGGTTCCAGAAGACCGGCACCACTCGTGGACCGGAATCCAGCGCGTTCAGTTCTTGCGCCAGGCGCACAGCCGTTGCGGCCTTGTGCACCGTGTAGAGGGGCCCGCCAAACAAACCCGGTTGCTGGCCGGTGACCACCACGTGGACCTCACCTGATGCCATCGATTCAGCGTTTGCCAAGACTTCTGCGGGGGCCTCATGACGCGTGGCGTACGCGATCAGTGCTTCGGACAGGGCCTGTGGGTTCACGAGGCGCCGCGCGCTGGCCGGCGCTCGCCGCAGCAGGTCGGCGGTGTCTCGCGGCCGTTGGCCGAGAAACGGCTTCAAATCCGGATCCTCTTCGAGATACCGGAGATGTGCGGGCGAGGAACCCATGTGGCGAATCGGGATGTGTCGGACGCTCGGACTCATACCTGCGGAGTCCCGGCGACAGACCGGACGTCTGTTGCAAACGCCATCGCCGCCTGGCTTATCTGCTCGCGCCACTCGGGATCACCCGGGTCGAAGCACTGCATCACGCCGCGGCTTTGGGAGACCAGCGCCCCCAGGCCCTGGCGGTCGAAGGCCGGCGCGACCGCCTCGACGGAGGCGCCCTGAGCGCCGACCCCAGGCAACAGGAACCACGCTCGTGGCATCAGGGCGCGCAACCGGGCGATTTCACCGGCAGCGGTGGCGCCGACGACCGCACCGACGTTGGAATATCCCTCGGGATCACCGCTGTCCTCCCCCCATCGGTGGACAGCGCGAGCCACCGCGGCACTCAGGTCCTGGTCCTCGATCGGCAAGCCCTGGAATTCGCTGGCCGAGGGGTTGCTGGTCCGAACCAGCACGAAAGCGCCCTTGCCGGCCTCGCGGCAGGCCCGTAAGAATGGCTCAACGGAGTCATAACCTAGGTATGGATGAAGGGTTACGGCATCGGACCAGCTGAGGTGTCCGGCTGCGTAGGCGAGCGCCGTGCTGCCGATGTCGCCGCGCTTGATGTCGCCGAGGACCAGCAGGCCGGCGTTTTGTGCCAACTCGCAGGTGGCCTGGTAGGCCCGGAACCCCTCCCACCCGTACTGCTCGAAGAAGGCCACGTTGGGTTTCACGACTGGAACATGGGGCGCCAACAGGGGGATCGTCTCCCGATAGAATGCCAGGATCCGGTCGGCTGGCGAGGCATCTGGGGCCAGCCCTTCGGGCAGCGCAGCGAGGCGGGGGTCGAGACCGACAACCGCCGGGGCAAAGCCCGCGGAGACCCGCTGCTTGAGTACTGCTGCGAAGGAGTCGACCATGTCGGGAAGAGCCTACTGGCTGATGGGCCAATCCGAACCACGACGGGCCCGAAAACTAACCCGACATAAGTTCGCAAACCCTCGACAAATTGGGTGCGTTGATCCGGTCGAACCGGTTTCCTTTCAGACCCGTATTTCACCACACACCCCAAAAAGACGGAGGTCGGCTCGCTAGATGGCTGTCGCTTTCATTCCCAAAGAGACACACGCTGAGGAGAATCGCGTCGCGGGAACTCCCGACACGGTAAAGGCCCTCGTCAAGCTGGGTCTCCAAGTACAGGTAGAGGCCGATGCCGGTCTCGCCGCTGGCTACCCCGACCAGGACTACGCCGATGCCGGTGCCAACCCGGTCGCGGATGGTCTCGCGGCCCGGAGCCAGGCGGACCTCTGTATCTCCATCCGACCACCCGAGGACGCCAGCAACTTCAAGCGCGGCGCAATCCTGGTCTGTGGCCTCCAGCCTCTCTTGCAACTCGAGTTGGTGAAGGCGCTTGCTGACGCGGGCGTGACCGTGTTCGCGATGGATCTGATGCCGCGCATCACCCGCGCGCAGAAGATGGACATCCTGTCGAGCCAGGCAACGGCCGCAGGTTACCAGGCGGTGTTGATGGCAGCCGTGCAATTGCCCCGCTTCTTCCCCTTGCTGATGACGGCAGCGGGCACCATCAAGCCCGCGCGGGTGTTCGTACTCGGCGCTGGGGTCGCTGGACTGCAGGCGATTGCAACGGCCAAACGTCTCGGCGCGGTAGTCGAAGCCAACGACATCCGGCCGGCGGTGAAGGAACAGGTAGAGAGCCTCGGCGGCAGATTCGTCGACACCGGCACACCACCCGAGGCCGAGAGCAGCGGTGGCTACGCCAAGGAAACCTCCGAAGAATACCAGCGCAAGCAACAGGAGATCTTGACCGAGCACATCGCGAACTCAGATGTCGTGATCACCACGGCCCTGATTCCCGGGCGCAAGGCACCGATCCTCGTTACAGACGAGATGCTCCAAGGCATGGCCCAGGGGTCCGTTGTTGTGGACATGGCCGTCGAGATGGGCGGCAATGTGGTGGGTAGCGAGGCTGGCAAGACAGCCGAGAAACACGGCGTCACCATTATCGGGGAGCTCAATTTGCCAGGCATGGTTCCCTACGACGCCAGCATGATGTTCGCCCGGAATGTCATGGGGTTCCTCGAAGCTGTCATCCAAGACGAAGGCAAGCTCGAACCAGACTGGGAAGACGAGGTCGTCACTGCAACAGCGGTTTGCAGGGATGGCGGAGTATCGCACGCGGCGTCGGCTGAGGCCCTTTCAACCGCTGGAGGAGGCTCCTGATGAGTTTTGAGATGACCATCTTCGTGTTCGCGCTCGCGTCCCTCGTGGGGTTCGAGATCATCACCAAGGTTCCACCGACCCTGCACACGCCGCTGATGTCGGGCAGCAACGCGATCTCCGGCGTTACGATTGTTGGCGCGATTGCGACGCTGCAGGCGGGCCACCCGGCGCTTGGGCTTTACCTGGCAGTGGTTGCCCTGGCCTTAGCGACGGTCAATGTCGTCGGAGGCTTCCTGGTCACCGACCGGATGTTGGCGATGTTCGCCAGCAAGAAGAAAAACAAGAGGCCACAGCCGTGAACGGAATGATCGGCCTCCTACAGGATGTGTCCAAGACCACCAGCCCGGTCTACACCTATCTCTATCTGATCGCGACGATCTGCTTCATCTTCGGAATCAAGCGCCTCGGCAAGGTCAAGACCGCTCGTTCCGGCAACCAGTTGGCGGGTTTCGGGATGTTGCTGGCGATCGTGACCGTGATGGTCGAGACGCCCGGGGTCGAGATGTTGCATATCGCGATCGGGCTCAGCATTGGCGCCTTGATCGGCATTGTGCTGGCGACCCGTATTGCGATGACTGCGATGCCGGAGTTGGTGGCGGCATTCAACGGACTCGGGGGAGCGTCTTCGATGTTTGTCGGCCTGGCCTTCCTGCCCAGCCTGCTTGGGGAGTCACCAGGAGAGTTGAGCAAAATGGCTCTCTCCCAGATGGTGACCGTGCCCCTGGCGATCTTGATCGGCGCAGCCACATTCACCGGCAGTGGTGTTGCGTACCTCAAGCTGAGCGGCAAGAAGGTCAACCACCCGCTGCAGGGTGTCTTCCGCCACGGAGTCCACGCCGTGTTGGCGATCTTCGTGGTGCTCAGCAGTATCTACATCGGGGTGCACGCGACCACCGAGGCCGAGCTCGCCTATGGCGCGATGATGTTGGTTGCCCTGTCGTGCATCCTTGGGGTGTTCCTGGTCATGCCGATCGGTGGAGCAGACATGCCGGTGGTGGTGGCACTACTCAACTCCTATTCCGGATTGGCGGCATCGGCCAGCGGCTTCGTGGTCGGTAACCAGTTGCTGGTCGTGGCGGGCGCACTGGTCGGCGCTTCCGGCCTGATCCTGACCCGCATCATGTGCAAGGCGATGAACCGCTCGCTCGGCAACGTGCTGCTCGGCGGGATGGGAGAGGACATTCAAGCTGAGGACGCCAGGGACTACAGCAACATCAAGGAAACATCCGGCGAAGAAGTGGCGATGCTCCTGGATGCGGCCGCCTCGGTGATCATTGTTCCGGGTTACGGCCTCGCAGTGGCCCAGGCACAGCACGCCACCCGTGAACTGGCGCAAGAACTCGAGCAGCGCGGTGTGCAGGTGCGCTATGCGATCCACCCGGTCGCAGGCCGCATGCCGGGTCACATGAACGTTTTGCTTGCGGAAGCGGATGTGCCCTACGAGCACCTGTTCGAACGGGAGAAGATCAACGGCGACTTCCAGAACACGGATGTCGTGCTGATTCTCGGGGCCAATGACGTCGTCAACCCGGCGGCGCGCGAAGAACCCGAGAGCCCGATCTACGGAATGCCGATCCTGGACGTCGACTTCGCACAGACCGTGGTTGTCGTAAAGAGGTCTCTAAGCCCAGGTTACGCAGGCATCAAAAACCCGCTGTTCGACAAGGACAACACGCTGATGGTGTTCGCCGACGCCAAGGCGGCGCTGCAGGAGATGATCAGCGAGCTGAAGGAACAGTAGGCTATCCGGCGAGGAATTCTTCGCCGACCGAATTGCCGAACAGTTGCCCTTCGCCGGTCAGCGACACCTGGGTGCCCTCGATTTGCAGCAGACCTTGTGTGCCGAGAGCTCGGAACCTTGCGCTCCAGTGTTCTTGTACCGAAATGCCGAGCCGTTGTGACAGGCGCTCGAGGCAGATGCCGTTCTTGCGACGCAAGCCCAACCACAGGGCTTCGCCGGCCCGCTGCTGAGCGGTGAGCGTCTCGGCGCTTGCAGTCGGACGCATGCCGCGCTCGAGAGATTCTGCCCAGGCATGGATTGGCTTGAGGTTGGTGGAGCGCACTCCTTGGCGGTGATCCGATGCGCCCGGGCCGACACCGACGTAGTCGCCCTGCAACCAGTAGTGATCATTGTGGCGACTCTTGCCGCCCCGGCCCGCGAAGTTGCTGGTCTCGTAGGCCTCGAACCCGGCTTCAGCCAGGATCTGACGGGTGAGCAAGAACATCTCCCGGTCGATCTCGTCAGGGTTCTTGCTGACACGACCCTGTTCGAGATCTCGAGTCAACCGGGTGCCTGGCTCATAGGTGAGGTTGTAGCAGGACAAGTGGTCAGGATCGTACGACAGCGCCCGACGCAGATCGGCCTCCCACTGCTCGATGGTTTGGCCAGGGATGCTGAACATGAGGTCGAGGCTCAAGTTGGTGAACCCGGCTTCTCGAAACGTCTCGAAGGCCCGCGCGGTGTCGTCGGCGCTGTGTGCGCGGTCCAGGAACGCAAGGTGGTCGGCATGAAAGCTCTGCGCCCCGATGCTGACGCGGTTGACGCCGGCATCCAGCGCGAGACGGGCTTTGTCGAGGGTCACACTCTCTGGATTGGCTTCCATGGTGACCTCATCGCAGCCGCGTAGATTCAGCCGACGGCCGGTGATTGCAAACAAGCGGCGGAGCCGAGCTTCGTCGAGATATGTCGGCGTTCCCCCACCGATGAACACGGAGATGGCGGTCTTTGGTAAGGGAACGAGGTTCAGCTCGGTGTGTAGCCCGTCGAGGAAGCGATCGAGTTCCGAGGTGCCTTCGGTCGGGTAGGAATTGAAATCACAATACCCACACTTCACCACGCAAAACGGCACATGCACATACACGGAAGTCGGCGCCAGCGACAAGCCGCGCTCGGCCATCAGCCCGGGTAGTTCAGCAGGTAGTGGACCCAGATTGATGCGGCATAGCCCAGCGCAATCAGGGGAAGCCACTTCAGGTGCGAGGAAAAGGTGTATTTCCCGTGCGCCGACCCCATCAAGGCAACGCCAGCTGCCGAGCCGACGGACAACATGGAGCCTCCGACACCGGCGGTCAGCGTGATCAACAACCACTGGAAGAGGATCATGTCTTTCTCCGTGCCCATCGTTGGGTCCATTCCGAGCACCGCGAACATGACCGGGACATTGTCAAGAACTGCCGAGAGACACCCGACCGCGATGTTGGCCTTATCCGGACCCCACCCCTCGTACATCTCCTGAGCGGCGAGCTCTAGATAGCCGAGTTCCTTGAGACCGCCGACGCACATGATGACGCCGAAGAAGAACAACATCGTGTCCCACTCCACATCCGCGACGTTCTTCAGCACATCGACAGGGGAGGCCTTCTTCATGCGAATCTCCTTCATTCGCCGGAAGAAGCCGTAGATGAACAGGTAACCCAGCCCGGTTGTCATGCCCAGGAAAGGCGGCAGATGGAACTGGCTGTGGAACGTCACCGCGGTGGCGATTGTCGCCAGGAACAGGCACGTGACGACCCACCACCCATCCTTGAGTTCGATCTGTTCCGTGAGGGGTTCCGGTTTGCTCTTGGGAACGAAGAACACCATGCAAGAGGCTGGCACCAACCAGTTCACCACCGACGGCAGGAAGATCGCCAGAAACTCCCCTGTATCTACGTAGCCGGCAGCCCAGACCATCAGGGTTGTAATGTCACCGAACGGCGAGAAAGCTCCGCCAGCATTCGCGGCGACCACAATGTTGCAGCAGGCAAGCGCGACGAACTTGGTATTGGATCCCCCGACCGTCACGACAACAGCGCCCATCAACAGCGCTGTAGTCAAGTTGTCCGCGATTGGAGAAATCACGAACGCCAACCCGCCGGTTGTCCAGAAGATCGCGCGCAGACCATAGCCAGCAGAAACCAACCAGGCGTTGATCCGCAAGAAGACATTGCGCTCGGCGATCGCGCTGATGTAGGTCATCGCGACCATCAAGAAAAGGAACAGCGCCGCGTATTCCGAGACGTGATGAAGAACGATTTGTTCTAGCAGGGTGTCGTGGGCCTTGGTGGCGTCCGGGTCCGGGATCCAGCCGTGACTGGCATAGAACTGGCCGACTTCCGCCGCGTCCATTCCTGAGAGCGCGAAGGCCACGCACACCCAGATAATGCCGGCAGCGATGACCACAGGCTTCGACTTACGAAGCTTGATCAAGTCCTCGGTGACGACCATCGCGTATGCGATGACGAACAGGCAGATAGCGACAAAGCCGTATGTTGTGTCGGTGAAATCCGGGCCGGCAGTGAGGAAGTTAAGCAAGATAGCGAGCTTGGTGGAGGGGTTTTCGGAGCGTCAAGAGAGTCCGCGATCCGGCTTCGCAGGCAACAAGTTTTAGCCCAAAACAAGCCGTATTGGCGGCGCTGGAACCGGCCTGGAACGTCAGGAGATTGCCGGCCAGGAGAGGTTGCGGGCCTGGAACCTCTTCATTGGCGCGCCAGCCCCGATCAGGTGTCGCTGCGGCCGGGCTCAGCGGCGTCCAGGGGAGTTTTCGGCGAGGCGGGAGTGTCGGAGTACACCTGGATGGCGTCTTCGACGGCAATCCCAACGTGCGGCGATGCGACGCCGAGCAAGCGCCTTGATTGGCCGGGCGTAAGAGTGGTTTCGAGGTCGCCGTCTTCGCCCTCTGGAAACAAGATTGGCTCCTCAGAGGCTCCGAAGGCCAGCGGCGGCAGGTCCTCCCCGGTCGATTTTCGAGCCTGGTCCAGCAGGCTGCCAAGGTCGACACCGCGCATGATGAGTAGTTCCCATGGCTTGGTTTCTAACCGGCGCGCGAACAACTCGTGCACGGCAAGGATGTGCCGACAGGGCCGGTCGGGATCCGAGCAGGTGCATGCGTAGGTTACTCGACGCGTTTCCGGGAAGATCGGTTCGCCGGCGATGCGGGCGACCAGGCGATCGAACGACCGCGGCACGCGGCCTTCGCTTAGCGCCTTGAGCATGCTGGCCGAGCGGCGTAGCACCAGCGCAACTTGGGGCCAGATCTTGTTCGGGAGGACCGGCGCGTGGATGTTGACCTCGTGGATCGAGCCCATCATGCCTTCGAGCTCCGCATGGACGGAGCCCTTGTTGATCCGCACTAGCGATTGCCGAATCTTTGGCATCGTTTCAACGGCCTCGCTGAGTCGCTCCTCATCGATATCACGAGTCGCCTCTCGGCGCCAACGCTCGCTCAAGGACACGGGCTTTCGCTCGTTCATGCCAGGGCCTCCGTGCGGTCAAGGGCGAGCAGTTTGCGAAGCTCCTCGTTGGAGAGCTCGGTAATCCAACCCTCACCGGCGCTCAGCAGATTGTCGGAGACCTCACGTTTGCGTTCGAGCATCTGGTGGATGCGTTCTTCGAGAGTTCCGGTAACAACAAATTTATGAACGAAGACGTTGCGTCGTTGGCCGATGCGGAACGCGCGGTCCGTGGCCTGGTCCTCGACAGCGGGGTTCCACCATCGGTCGAAGTGGAAGACTCGGTTGGCAGCCGTCAAGTTGAGGCCGGTCCCCCCGGCCGTGAGCGACAGGATGAATACGCGCGGCCCGCCGGGCTCTGACTTCTGAAATTCCTCGACCATTGAATCACGGCTCTTTTGTGGCACGCCGCCGTGCAGGAAGAGGACCTTCTCGCCCAGGCTGTTTTCGACATGCGTCTTGAGCAGAGAACCCATCTCCTTGAACTGCGAGAAGACCAGGCAGCTG
>JAYZDB010000115.1:0-43362 GCA_036338025.1 Planctomycetota bacterium | reverse complement strand
AGACGGAGGCCGGGTCTACTCAACCGCAATCCTGGTCCTGACTTTGGTAGCCTACTACCGCTACCCCCGCCTGGTGCGCGCGTAGCGCTCTGAGGCACTCCACTTGCGCCCCCGGGTCGCGCGACACCAGGGGGCGCTTGTGTAGTGACTCCGAGATCGACTAGCGCACCAGGCGGGTGTAGCGGTAGTAGGCTTCCAAAGTCAGGACCAGGATTGCGGTTGAGTAGACCCGGCCTCCGTCTTCGCCCCAGGCACCGACGGCGTCCCAGGAGCCCTTGAAGTTGCCATCTTCGCGCTGCTGCTTCACGACCGCGGGGGTGAGCTTCTTGGACCACTCGGTCCAGTAGTTGCCACCCATCTGGTAGAGCGCGTAGGTGGCGTAGTACCAGTAGTAGTGGTCAATACTGCCGTCCTTGTCCCAGATCGGAGTGCGTTGCATCAGCGTTTCGGCGGCGGTCTTCATGATGGCTACCTTCTTCGGATCCTGTCCGAGGAAGAACCGGCAGAACAGGCCGACGGCGGTCAGGGCCTCGCCCTTCTCGATCGGGAACCGGGTAGCGTGATCGCCTGGGTGGCGGGAGGACTTCTCACCGCGCTTGGTGTAGCCGCAACGGCCGGTCGCCGGATCGGTCAACTCGTCCAGGAAGTTAGCGGAGATCTTCAGCGCCTGGGCATTGACCTGCAGCTTGAAGTCCTTGGCGGACTTGTAGGCCATGATCGCCCAACCCGTGACGGAGGAGTCGTTGTCGTTGTCCCGTGGCTGGTAGCGCCAGCAGGAATACGGGTTGCGATGACTCTCGAGGTAGTTGATGCCGTTCTGGGCGTTCTTCTTGATGATCTTGTACTTCGACAGGCCGTAGGCTTCGCACATCGCATAGGCCGCGATTGCGTGGTCGTAGACGAAGTCATGGGACGCGTTGGTGCCGAACAGGCCATTGGGGCCCTGCTGGCGTCGCAGCCAGATCACGGACTTCTTGACCTGATCCTTGTAGGGGCCTGAGCGCATCGTGCTGCCGTCGCCGAGAAAGGCGAGTAGTGCCAGCGCCGTGATACCTACGTCGTGAACCGGGTTGCCAGCGCCGTCGCAGGGGACCCCGCTCTTGTCATGCTTCATGAAGGCGTCACAGTCCCACTTGCCGTCCTTGTCCTGGTGGTTTTTCAGCCACTGCAGGCCCATGTCGATGGCGCGGGCGGTGCCGCGCTTCTTGCCACGCAGCCGCTTGCGGCCACCACGGCGGCCGCCCCACTTGCCGCCGGCACCGCCACCGAGACCGATGGCCGTGTTCCACTGGTTGCTATCGAAGGCCGACTCGACGGTGTCGGTGTCGAGCTCGTCGATGACGTTTTCTGAGATCTCCTCGGTCTCGGTGATCTCGACCTCCTGGACCTCAACTTCCTCGACCTCTTCTTCCTCGACCTCTTCTTCTTCCTCTTCTTCTTCCTCGATATCGTCCTCGGGCTCAGGCATTTCCATATTCATCGCGAGGTCTTCGCGAGTGTTGCGGCTGCCGTCGAGCGCCATATAGAGGATCAGCCCGGCGATAGCGTGTGCGATGGCAGAGATCACCAGCCAGGGCGCATGCTTCAGCTGGTCTGACATGACCTGCGAGAAGTCCTCTTCCCTCTCCCAGATCGGGGGGGTGTGAGATTCGAGTTGGATTTTGGTCGGGTCGAGCTGCATGAATCAGATCTCTGTCTTGCGGTGTTTTCAGTGGCAAACGCCTGACCGAGACACGGCGGTTCAGGCCTTCGGAACTGGGAACGCGGGGTCTTGCGCTGGGTTCAGCGGAGGGGCCAGAAAGTTAGCGTCTTCGTGGCCCGACGGAAAGGATACCGTGATCCCGCCTCAAAGGCGCTTCGCGAGTGGGGATTCCCATCGGAACACCTTTTCCCAGTCGCGTTTAGCGGCCCGCAGCCGGAGTTGGTGCAGTTCCAGGGCGAGCAGCTCGGTCCGGAGTTGCTCCTGGACGGCCGGGTTGTCCCAGCGGTAGGGACTGCCGGCCCGCTTGCTCAGGATCTTCAGGACGAACACCGCCCGCCCGTGCACGGTGGGCTCGGAGACCTCCCCAGTTTTCGCTTTACCGATAAAGTCGGCGATGAAGGTCTCCTGCTCCTTCGATTTCGCCAGGGTCAGCCCCTCCATGTCGGCCAGCGCGAGTCCGCCGAATTTCTCGGCGATCTCCGCGGCGGTCCGCTCTCCCTGGCGCCAGGCGGCGATGGCCTCGCGAGCCTGCTCGAGCGCGGCCGCCGGCTTGCGGGGGTCCTGGATGGCGAAGGTCAGGCGGCCCAGGTCCGAGACCGACTTGGTGTGGCGTGAGCCCTTTACCTTGCGGTAGTGGTCGCGCAGCATCTTCGGGGTGATCATCAGCGCTGCCCGGTCCTTCAGTCGGAGGCGTAGCTCTTGCTCTGAAAGGGCCATCAGGATCGTCTCACGCTGCTTGCGATCGATCATGAAGGTCGAGTTGCCGAGTACCGACATCTCCTCCTTCATCTTGTTGAGGCTGCCGTACTGATCGATCAGGTCCCGCTTCTCGTCTTGCAGGACGCGTTCCACGTAGTCCCGGATCTGCTCAGGAGTGGAGTTCGGCAGGGTCAAGGCGGCGCTGGCCCGCACGGCCTTCTGCTGGAACTTCACCATGATCTCCTGGTAGATCTGACGTTCCTGGCGGAGGGTCAGCTTCTTGCCCGAGGCAGCTTCGACCTTGCCACTTCGCACCGCCTCGAACTCGTCCTGCACCTCGCTGAACAGGATGACCCGATTGTCGACGGTCATCAGGACACCGTCGAGGAACTGGCGGTTGGGCGGTGCCTGCTGCTTGACCGCTGCGGGTGTGCTGCTGGCCGACTTGGAGCTGCCCGGCTGAGCCTCTGCCACGTTCGAGAGAACGAGACAGGACGTGAGGCTCAGGACTTTGACCGTGAGTCGCGGCGTCGTCGCGACCTTGCATTCTTGCCAGACCATGCTCTCTGGATCATCGGCATTTCGTCTCTGCCCAGCAAGGACTTCAGCATGAGTTGAAGCACATCTGGTCCCTTGGACGGGGACTTCTTCCCGCGCCGCTTTGGCAGCATCAGGTGGGTCTTGCCCGGCTCCACCAGGCGCACGGCGGCGTAGTGGTCCAGCCATGCGCCCCCCAGGGGCAGGTCTTTGGGGTGACGGACGATAACCCGGTCATCATCGACGAACTGCACACCGAGGACACCGTGGTCGGTGAGCTGGTGCTTGAGGAGGAACACGAACAGGAGCGTCTGGACCGGTTTGGGGAGGTTCCCGAACCGGTCGGAGATCGAGCGCCCGATGGCGCTGGTGCTCTCGACGTCGTGAGCGCCGTCCATCTCGCGTAACAACTCCAGACGGACTTTTGGCTCGGGGACCAAGGGGTCCGGAATGAAAGCCTGCAGACGCAGGTCGACGTCGACTTCGCGGGTTTCGTAGACCGACGGATCCGGTGGCCCCGCAGTGGTACTCTTGGGGTCGCGGGCGGTGTCCATCGCCACCCGCAGGAGTTGGCAATACATCTCGTAGCCGACCGCCGCGATGTGGCCGGATTGCTGCGGCCCGAGGATGTTGCCGGCGCCGCGAATCTCGAGGTCCTTCATCGCGATGGCGAAGCCGGCCCCGAGGCTGGAAAACTCCTCGAGGGTCTTCAGGCGTTTCTTGGCCTCCGACGCTACTGGTCGGGTACGGTCCAAGAGCAGCAGGCAATGGGCGCGCCTGGAACTGCGGCCGATGCGGCCGCGTAGCTGGTGCAACTCCGCCAGCCCAAAGCGGTCTGCACCTTCGACCAGCATGGTGTTGGCTCGTTGGATGTCGAGGCCGTTCTCGATGATCGTCGTGCACACCAGGATGTCGGCATCACCACGAATGAAGATACGCAGGGCGTTTTCCATCTGCGTCTCCGTCATCTTGCCGTGACCGACCACCACGTGTGCCTCGGGCACCAATTTGCGAATATCGGCGGCGACCCGTTCGATCGTCTCGACACGGTTGTGCAGGTAGTAGACCTGCCCCTCACGTTGCAGTTCCCTGCGGATTGCCAACTGCACGATCGCAGGATCGGCGAACGCGATGCGGGTTTCGACGTCTTGACGACCGATCGGAGCCTGGGTCAGCGTCGAGACGTCGCGGATGCCGACCAGGGAGGCGTGCAGGGTGCGTGGAATCGGCGTCGCGCTCAGGGTGAGCACATCGACTTTCCGTCGCAGCTGTTTGAGGTGCTCCTTGTGCCGTACGCCGAACCGCTGTTCTTCATCGATGATCATCAGGCCGAGGTCCGCGAACTTGACGTCGTCGCTCAATAGACGGTGGGTGCCGATGAGGACATCAACCCGGCCGGCGGCGCTACCAGCCAAGACCTCCCTGCGATCCTTGGCCTTGCGAAACCGCGAGAGGACTTCGACCAGCAATCCGTGCGGCGTAAAGCGCTCAGAGAAGGTGCGGCCGTGTTGTTCCGCGAGAATCGTCGTCGGCACCAGCACGGCGACCTGGCGGCCGGTGATGGCGACCTTGAACGCCGCTCGCATCGCAACCTCGGTCTTGCCGAACCCGACGTCGCCGCACAGCAGCCGATCCATCGGGCGGTTGCCCTCGAGGTTGAGGCGTATCTCTGCCCACGCCTCGGCCTGGTCGTCGGTGTCGGTGAAGGGAAAGCTGTCGAGCAGATCGTCTTCGAGTGGATCGGCCGGATAGGACGGGCGTTCGATGGTCGCACGCTCGGCCTGCAGGTCGAGAAGGTCGGAGGCCATGTCGAATACGGATTTGGCGACATCCTCCTTCCGCCGGGCGAAGCTCTTGCCGCCGAGTTTGTCGAGCCTGGGCCGGACGTCGCCAGAGCCGACGTACTTTTGCACGAGGTGGATCTTGGAGGCTGGCACCAGCAGCCGAATGTCATCCTTGAAGATCAGCCGCAGATGGTCCTCGGCGGCCTCGCCGCGTTCGACCAGTTCGATCGATTCAAACCTGGCGATGCCGTGCACGGCGTGGACGACAACGTCGCCGGGGCCAAGTTCGAAGAAGCTCTGCAGGGCGCGACTCGGCACCGCGGTTTTCTCGACTACCCGTGGTTTGGCGGGGACGCCGGCGAACTCGGTATTCGAGATCAGGGTGAGGTCGAGGTCCGGAATCCTGAAACCCCGGCTGAGGCTGCCCAGTTGCACCTCGATCCGTTCGTTCTCGAGTTTGATCGAGTGATTCGCGAAGATCTCCAGCAGACGGTCGCGGTCTGGCGGTATTGCGCAGTAGATGCGCAGGACCCCCTTCATCCCTCGCACGGAGCGCAGTCGGCCGAGTGGGTCCTTCTCCCCTGAGCCAATTGCGCTGCCCGCTGACAGAATCTTGTAGTCGAGGTCGTGGCTTGGCAGAGCCCCCAGGTCGAAGGCTGGCAGTCCCGACGTCGCGTCCTTGAAACGGATCAGGGACTTGTGGAGGGTGTCGTTGGGTGACATCAGTTGGATCTGCCGCTCTTCCAACTTGAGTGGTTCCAGGTAGACGACCAGCAGGTCCTTCTGCAGCACGTGGTCCAACACCTCGCTGGTCTCCGCTGCTGGACTGAGGTTCAGTTCGACCGTCTCCAGAAGTTGTAGCGAACGCTGGGTTGCTGGATCGAAGCTGCGGATTGATTCGAGTTCCTCGTCAAAGAACTCGAGACGGTAGGCCGCCGCAGATGCCATCGGAAAAATGTCGAGCACGTCGCCCCGCGAGCTGACTTCACCGGGTGCCAGCACTACCGGGACCTTGCGGAGTTCGCCATCCAGCGCCTTTTGGAGCAGTTCTGCCTGGTCCGTGGCCTGACCGGTCCGCAAAGAGGTCTGGCCGTGACGCAGGTCTCGCAGGCTTGGCACCGGCTGGACCAAGGCGTGCAGGCTGCATACCAGCAGGAATGTCTGTAGACCCTGGATCTCTGCGAGGCATTGGATCCGTTGGCTGCGGGTCATCTGATCGGGTTGGTCATCGACATCAGAGAGCTCGGTGACCAAGGTGCGGGGCGCCGGACCGATTGTCTTTTTGGGCCGGAAGCAGTGGATGTCGGCGGCCAGGGTCAAGGACTGGTCATCATCCGCAGTGATTACCAGGATCGACCCGCGCCACTGCCGCTGCAGGGTGTGGAGCATCAGCGCCGTGCTGGAGCCCCACAGTCCGCCGATCGCGCGATGGCTCGGTTGCTCAAGGGTCGCCAGCACCCGCTTGGTGACGCTCAGGGTCTTGAAACCGCGAAGGACCTGCATCCGGCCGTCCGGGCTACTCTTCCCAGACGATCTGGATGTCGTCGTCGCCGGACAGTTTGGCTGCCTCGGCCTGGGTGTCGGTGGTCAACCTGGAGACCTGTTGGAACGCCCTGCTGGCCGCCGCTTGCTCACCGGTCTGCTTGTTCTTGACGGCGTCGGACTTGCAGACGATGTCGCTGACCGTTACCGAGACCTTGAAGGTTGGATCGTGGTCCGGCCCGTAGGATTCGATAATCTCGTAGTGGGGTGTACTGAGACCGTGGCTTTGGGCCCATTGGTTGAGGCGGGTCTTGGGGTCCGTCAAGGTCTTTTGGTGGGATTGCCCACCCTTGAAGCGTTCCAGCACAAACCGCTGGACGAACTTTCGGGCCTCCTCGACACCGCCATCGATGTAGATGGCGCCGAGCACCGCTTCGACGAGATCCGCCATGATTCGCGGTGACTGCAGGGCACTTTCGCTGAGGCCGCGCCCAACTTGGATGTAGTGGCCTAACTCGAGATCGTCCGCGATGCTTGCCAGGGGAGTACGGCTTACCATCAAGGATCGCCGGCTGGTCAGTTCGCCGACGACGACTTCCGGGTGCTGTCCGTAGAGGCTGTCGGCTACCAGGAACCCGAGCACGGCATCACCGAGGAACTCCAGACGCTCGTAGTTCGGCAGGCCCTCGTTGCCCAGTGACGAGTGACTCAGTGCGAGGTTGAGCAGACGGATGTCCTTGAATTGGTATCCGATTCGTTCGCAGACCTCGAGCAGGCGCTTCTCTCGCCGGGGATCGGGTTTCTTGATGGGCACCCCATAACAATACCGCTCTGCACCGCTGTTGGACAACACCGAACAGCTTGTGTCACTTCGACAGTCGCCAGGGCCTGCTCGATTCGGGCAGGGGGCCAGGCGTCGCCGGACTCGATCACGCAGGCCCGGGTTACGCTGTCCGCGTGGGGTCCTGGGTCTTGGTTTTCTCTCGAGAATCCCGCTTGCGGTCCTTCTCTTTGAGGAACCGTTTACGCATCCGGATGGAGTTGGGAGTGACCTCTACCAATTCGTCTTCTGCGATGTATTCCAATGCATCCTCGAGCCCGAAGATCCTCACCGATTGGAGTTTCGTGAAGCTCTCCTTGGTGGCGGAGCGGATGTTGTTGGCCGCCTTCTCTTTGGAGAGGTTGACTACCAGATCCCTTTCCTTGCAGTTTTCACCGACGATCATTCCTTCGTAGATGCCGGTTTGCGATGGGGTGAAAAACGTGCCGCGGTCCTTTAAGGCATCCAACGAATAGGACGAGGCCTTGCCGGATGACATGGAGACCAGGACACCTACGCCACGGCCCTTGATCTCGCCGCGGTGGGCATTGTACTCGTGGAAGACGTGATTCATGGTGGCTTCGCCAGACGAGGCGTTGAGGATCCGGTTGCGGACCCCGATCAGGCCACGGGCCGGGATCGTGAACTGGATACGCTGGAAGTTGCCCTTCTTCTCCATGCTGAGAAGTTCGCCGCGCCGGTCACCGATAATCTCGATGATCTTACCGCTGACCAACTGCGGACAGTCGATGGTCAGCAACTCGATGGGTTCGAGAATCTTGCCGTTCTCCTCGTGAAAGATCACCCGAGGTTTGCCGACAGCGAATTCGAAGCCTTCGCGTCGCATGTTTTCCAACAGGAATCCGAGGTGCATGACGCCTCGACCGGAGACCGTGAATGAATCCGGGGTGTCGCCTCGCTCGACCTGCATCGCGACGTTGGTTCTCAACTCCTTGTCCAGGCGATCGCGAAGATGGCGGCTGGTGATGTACTTGCCGTCACGACCTGCGAACGGTGAGTCGTTGACGCGCACCACGATGCTCATGGTAGGTTCGTCGATGGTGATCACGTCCATCCGTTCTGCGACCTCGAGGTCCGTGAGCGAGTCCCCGATATTGACAGGATCGATCCCGTACACGCCGCACAGATCGCCGGCCTGAACCTCTGGCACTTCTACCCGGCTGATGCCTCGGAAGCCGTAGATTCCCCGGACCAGGACCTCGTTCTTTTCGCCCTCGTGATCGATGCGGTAGACGGTGTCGCCGACCCTCAGGATTCCACGATGCACCCGGCCGATGCAGATCCGACCGACGTAATCCGACCACTCGAGAGAGGTCACGCGGAACTGCAAGGCGCCATTGGGATCATCGGTGGGTGAGGGGATCTGGGAGAGAATGGTCTTGAACAGTGGTTCGAGGTCTTCGCCCTTGAGGTTTGCTTCGGTGTGGACCCAGCCGTCGCGTCCGGAGCCGTAAAGCACCGGGAAATCCAAGGCTTCCTCGTCGGCGTCGAGCTCGATGAACAAATCGTAGACTTCGTTGAGGACTTCTGCGCAGCGGGCGTCGGGCTTGTCTACCTTGTTGACGACGACGATTGGCACGAGGTGATGTTCGAATGCCTTGGTGAGAACGAACCGGGTCTGGGGCATCGGGCCCTCGGTGGCGTCTACCAATAGGAGAACGCCGTCCGCCATCGATAGGACGCGTTCGACCTCGCCGCCGAAGTCAGCGTGTCCGGGGGTGTCGATGATGTTGATCTTGACGCCTTGGTAGTCGACCACCGTGTTCTTGGCGAGGATCGTGATTCCGCGCTCGCGCTCCAGGTCGTTGGAGTCCAGGAAGCAGTCATCAACCTGCTGGTTGTCCCGGAAGATGCCGGTCTGTTTCAGCATGCCGTCCACGAGCGTGGTCTTGCCGTGGTCGACATGGGCGATGATGGCAATATTGCGAATCGAGGAAGACATGTAGGGACGCGGTCGGGCCTGGATACCCGGGATGTGAAGCTGGGAGCCGCTGTTGTGAAGACGATCGGTTGACCGGGCCCCCTAGGAGAAGGCGGGGATTCTGGGCAACGGCAGTCAGTCCGTCAACCTGCCAGGAGCCAAGGACTTGAATACCGGTGCTTTCTGCCGCTCCGGAGTGGGACGTTGGAGGCCAGTTTGCCTCTGGTTGATTCTACTCCACGCTGCCAGACAGATGGCAGGTCGAGTCTGGGAAGGCTTCAGCGCTGTTTCTTTCGTCCGCCTGTCAACAATCGGAAGAGGCACTCCAAGGGGCCGTAGGACTGATCTACGACACGTTCCTTGAGTGGGATGATTGCGTTGTCGGTGATGTGCTCGGGGCAGACCACGGTGCGGCACCTGGTGATGTTGCAGTAGCCGATGCCAGCATGTTTCTTGAGATCCTCCAGCCGGTGGGTTGAACTGCGCGGCGACCGGCGCAGCACGTGTCCAAGGGGAGGCAATTCCCGACGTCAGGCCAGCAGGGCCGGGATGACCTTGCCGTGCACGTCCGTCAAGCGGTAGTCACGCCCAGCCGTTTGGTATGTCAACCGCTCGTGGTCGAAGCCCATGCTGTGGAGGATGGTGGCCTGCAGGTCGTAGACATGCACCGGGTCCTTGACGATGTGGAATCCGAATTCGTCAGTTTCGCCGTGGGTATAGCCAGCCCGCACGCCACCGCCAGCCATGAACATGGTGAACGCCTGTGGATGGTGGTCACGTCCCTGCTTACGGCCCAATGCGGGGTTGGTCTCGACCATGGGTGTGCGACCAAATTCACCGCCCCAGATCACCAAGGTCTCGTCAAGCAGACCGCGTTGGGCGAGGTCAGCGATCAGGGCGGCGGTGCCCCGGTCGGTCGCCTTGCAGTTGCTGCGTGTGTTGCCGGCGACATCGGTGTGTGCGTCCCAGCCCTCGTGGATGATGTTGATGAAGCGGACGCCGCGTTCGACCATCCGACGGGCCAGTAAGCAAGCGCGGGCGAAGGAGGGCTTGTCCGGATTGCAACCGTATGAGTCCAGGGTCGCCTGTCCCTCACTCTTGAGGTCCATCAATTCTGGTGCGGACACCTGTAGTCGTGCGGCCATTTCGAATGCTGCGATCCTGGTTTCGATCTCAGGGTCGCGGATGACCTGATGTCGGGTTCGATTGAGTTCGGATACCAGGGAGTAGGTGTCCCTCTGGAGTTCTTCATCGAAGCCCCCTGGCGCGGAGACATTAAGGATCGGATCACGTCCGTTGCGAAATCGCGTACCGGTGTAGAGCGTCGGCATGAATCCACTCGACCACAGGGCGTTGCCGCCACTGACTCCTGAGCCGGTGCTCATCACGACGAAAGCGGGCAGGTCGTTGGTTTCTGCGCCCAGGCCGTAGAGAGTCCACGACCCCAGGCTCGGACGGCCGGGTTGTGGGAAGCCGGTGTTCATCAACAGTTGGGCGGGTGCGTGGTTGAACTGGTCGGTGTGCATCGATTTCACGATGCATAGCCGGTCGGCCACCTTGCCGAGATGGTGCAGCGGACTGCCCAACACCGCACCGGATTCGCCGTGCCGTCGGAACGGGAACCGCGGTCCGAGCACCGCTGCATCCTGCTGGATGAAGGCGTAGCGTTGGTCACCGATGATCGACTTGGGGAGTGGCTTACCCTCGAGTTTTGAGAGTCGTGGCTTGGGATCGAACAGGTCGAGTTGGCTGGGGGCGCCCGCCATGAGCAGGTGGATGACGGCCTTTGCCTTGGCAGGGAAGTGCGGCAGTCTGGGATGCAAAGGCCCGTTCTCGATCGACGTGTTGCCAGTGTTGAGTTGGCCGGTTAGCAGGCTGTTCAACGCCATGTTGCCGACACCGATCCCGCAGCCGGCGAGCAGGTGCCGGCGGGTAAGCGTGCGGAGAAGCATGTGAGATGGGTCCATTTCAGTTGCGGGTTACCGCTTCGTCGAGACTGAACAAGGCTCGGGCAACGCTGGTCCAGGCGGCCCACTCAACGTTGTCGGTGGCTGCGTCGGCGGCGTTGATGACGCGTCTGGCGCTGGTGGGATCGGCAGCAAATCGACGACGTTGTCGTGCCAGGAACTCAGTCAATGCACTGACTTCGTTCGGGCTTGGATGCCGGGTCAGGACGCGACGTAGTGCGTGCCGGGCGGCGGACTTTGAATCGTCATCGCGATCGCGTGCGAATGCAGCGAGGTTCTTGCCCAAGGCCTGTGCGATCTCGATCATCATCGGGTCGTTGAGGAGCGACAGCGCCTGCAGAGCGGTGTTGGATACGTCGCGTTGCGCCACGCAGGCCTCGCCACTGGGGGCATCAAAAGTCTGGAACAACGCGAAGGGCGCCGTGCGTTTGGCGAAGGTGTAGATGCTGCGTCGGACACGATTCTCGCCGGTGCTCGGGTTCCAGCGTGGTTTGCCGAACGAGACCTCGGTGACGCCCTGCGGCTGTGGGGGGCGAACTGGTGGGCCGAACATCCTGGCCGACAGCACGCCCGCAGCCTTGAGGAACGAGTCGCGCAAGATCTCGGCTTCCAGTCGTGGTCGTGCGGCACGGGCCAGCAGTCGGTTGCTCGGGTCCTGGGCGAGGCGTTCTGGATCGATGTTTGAGCTCTGCTTGTAGGTTTCGCTGGTGACCAGGAGGCGGTGGAGTTTCTTCATGCTCCAACCCTCGTCCATGAACTCCACCGCCAGCCAGTCGAGCAGTTCTGGGTGGGTGGGTGGTGCGCCCTGGGCGCCAAAGTCATCGATGGTTTGAACCAGACCGCGTCCGAACAGGGTGGCCCAGTGGCGATTGACCAGCACCCGTGCTGCCAGTGGGTTGTCTCGGGACACCAGCCAGCGCGCGAAACCCAGTCGATCGCGCGGGGCATTTGCGGGGTAGGAGTGCAGCGCTTCCGGCACCCCTGGCACGACGACTTCCCGGGGTTGCAGGAACTCGCCCCGATGGTGGCGGTGGGTCGGGCGTGGGTGATGCGCCGGCCGTTCGCGGAAGATCAGCGTCAAGGTCTGCTGCAGCGGCGCTCGGAGACCTCGGATTTCCTCGGCGGCCTTCTTCAACTCGGGCGAGTTCAATAGAAATGCTCGTCGCAAGGTCTCACGATCCACCTCGCTCAGTTGATCGTCGCTGCGCGTGAGGAGCTGTTCGGTCGGCTGGCCGAGGGCGAGGGCGTGGCCGCCGCGTGCTTGATCCGTGGCCGAAATCCGGAACTTGCCCAGTGAACTCCCGAAGTGACGACCGAAGTGCATCTCGAGTTCGAATGGTGTGTCGGCCGGGATTGGGTTCGCGAGTACGAATACCGCGACGTGTCGCTTTGATACCGCGTCGGCGATCGACCACCCGGTCTGCAGATCGCCGTCGGTGGCGAGGGCGGCGCTGACCGGGTTGGAGCCGAATCGGTTGCGGGCATAGCTCTCGGATGCACTCGCGATCTTTAACGGTCGACCGTTGGCCCGCAGCTTGAACTCCGACAAGAAGAAGTCGCCTTTCCGGCCCTCGTAATAGGTCATGCCGGGACCACCTGCCGGCAAGCGGCTGTCGGGCAGGGCTTCGAGCCGCAGGGCTGCGACCTTCTGGTCGCGCTTGTCGAACTCGAGTTTGTAGGTGTCGTGCTTGGTGGTATCACCAGAGCAGAACACCACGCTGTCGCCCTCGACCGTCAGCAGTGGCAGGTTGGTCGTTACCTTGCGTGGGCGCAGGGGTCTCCAAGGCGCTGCCTTGCGGCGCAGATCGGCGAGCCACTGCGCGAACTTGATCTGTTGGGATTCGCCCCTGTCTGGCCAACGATCGCCCAGTTTCGAAAGCAACTGGTTGGCGCGGGCCACCCTGCTCTGCCGTGCACCTTGGTTGGCAGCGGCCGGGATCAAGAAGTCGGGCTCGTCGGCGTTGTTGAGGAAAGCCATCAACTGGAAGTATTCGGTGTGCGTGATCGGATCAAACTTGTGGGTGTGGCATTGTGCGCAGCCCGTAGTTAGCCCGAGGAACACTGTGCCGGTGGTCGCAACCCGGTCGGTCATCGCGTGGTAGCGATACTCGAGTGGATCGATGCCACCTTCCTCGTTGAGCATCGTGTTGCGGTGAAATCCGGTGGCGATGAGTTGGTCCGGCGTCGGTTCGTTGAGCATGTCGCCAGCGATCTGTTCGATGGTGAACTGGTCGTACGGCATGTCTGCGTTCAAGGCGCGAATCACCCAGTCACGGTAGGGCCAAATGCTGCGATTGCGGTCTTTTTCGTAACCGTTGGAATCTGCGTAGCGTGCGAGATCAAGCCACCGTCGCGCCCAGCGTTCACCGTAGTGTGGCGACGCCAGCAGTCGATCGATGACTTTCTCATAGGCATTTGGTGAGGAGTCGTTCGCGAATGCATCAGCTTCGCCAGGCGTCGGAGGCAGACCGATCAGATCCAAGAAGACCCGACGCACCAAGGTCAAGCGGTCGGCGCGTGGGGCAGGGGTCAGGCTCTGACTCGCGAGGCGGGTTCTGACGAATCGGTCGATTGGATGTTGGGTGTTGGAACTCGTTGGCGGTAGCGACGGACGTTTGGGTGGAACGAAAGACCAGTGCTTCTGGTAAGGAGCACCGGCTGCAATCCAGCGCCGCAGGATGGCGACTTGTGCGCTGCTGAGCGTTTTGCCGGAACTCGTCGGAGGCATGATCTCGTCTGGATCATGATGCGTGATTCGGGCCAGCATCTTGGTGGTCTGGACTTCGCCAGGACGATCGAGCCGCAACTTGGCCTTGCGGGCACCTGGGTCCGGACCGTGGCAGGCGAAGCAGTTCTTCGAGAGGATTGGTCTGACATCGCGGGTGTAGCTCGGTCCCTGGTCGGGGATCGTCCGCTGTGCCGGCGTGGTGCTAGCGAGCAGGATGGTTAGCCAGGCACTGAGGTGATTGCGGGACGTCGACATGGTCTTACTCAGGGTTCCGGCACGCGGTCAGCCCGAACATCAAGGGCACCTCAGGGATGCTGTCTGGTAGCTTGAACCGCTTGCCGGGCAGTTCCTGCATGCCGTCGATGACCTCACAACCGTTGGCGTACGGGTATTCGCGCAAGGTCTCGATCCGCAGGTTTGCATCGATCAGGCTCTGCACCGTCTCGGCGAGAGTCCACTGGAAGGCGTGGGCGGGCTCTGGATTCTCGAAGTCTTCACAACCCACTTCGAAACCCGAGGGGGCGAGGCCCGGTCCGACGTAGTCGCGCACCCCATCCGATTCCTCGATCGGGTTCGGTCTGAAATAGGACTCGGTGAGCCGACCATCGGCGTCGAGACTCCAGATGATCGGGTGGAACTCCACCAGGATGAGTCGGCCCGCTGGCGCCAGGATCTTCCTTATCCCGCGGGCCCAGCGATCAAGGTCGGACAGCCAGGCGATGGTACCGTAGGTCGAGAACGCCAGATCGAAGGTCTGGTCGCTTGCATCGAACCAGTCGAACAGGTCGCTGCGAATGAAGGTCGCCTCGATCCCTGATTCGTCTGCGAGTTGTTGGGCGAAGACGATTGCCTCGTCAGCGATGTCGACTCCGGTGACCGTGGCTCCGAGTCGGGCCAGGCTCAAGCTGTCTTGACCACAGTTGCACTGCAGGTGCAGCAGGGACTTCCCGCGGACCTCACCCAGTAATTCGAGTTCGTCAGGAAACAGCGTGTTACCACCTTCGCGCAGGAACCTGGCTTGATCACGCTTGTGGCTGTTGTGGGCTGGCACCACGGCATTCCACGACTTGCGGTTCTGCCCATGCAGGTCCTTTGGTGTTGCGTCGTGCACCTTATTTGCCGGCTTGCGAGTCGCCGCCTTTCTGTTTGGAGCCAGGTTTCACGCCCTTGGGTGGGACCGAGGGCTTCTTGGATTTCTTGATCGGCTGGGCGGCGGCCTTCTTCCCGTTGATCAGGTGGTTGGAAAACACCATGGTCAGGTCACTCAGCAGTTGTTTGCGGATCCTGACCACCTCGGTCATCCTGGTCGGGACGAGGATGCCGCCGAACGTCGCGTGGGAGATCTTGAGTTCGGCCTGGGTCTCTGGCATCTGGTACGACTCCCCGATCCGGAGATATTTGCCGCGGTAGATCTCGTAGTTTACGCGCTTCTTCATCGGCCCGACGATTTCGCCGACTTGCACCCCCGCACTGTCGTACAACAGCAATCGATCTTCCTTGGTCTTGCCGCCCTTGACGATCAGGATCGTCCTGCCCCGGGAGGGATGGCTGGTCACCGTGGCGTTGGCGAGTTCCATCATGTCACTGTTCTTGCGCACGTCCTTGGAGAACGCCCGGCTGGTCCAGCCGCGCCGCTGCATTGCCGATGCGACCTCTTTGTCCTCCCAGGCCAGCTTGCCATGTGGTTTCTTGGAGTCGTTCCCGATGCTGTAGCTACCCTTTGCGTTCCATGTGCCTGTCATTCCGCCCTTCGAGATGACTGTGATGTCGAAGCTGAGCGTCTTGACGCCTGCGCCTTCGAGGTGGTAGCGCAGGGTGCCCCACTTCTGAAGAGTCTGTCTGGCTAGCTTGTCGAGCTTAGGAGGTTTTGGTTGGGCCTCTGCCGGTTTCGGTTGGCAGCAGACCGTTGCGGTGACCGCGAGGATCCAGCCAGCGTGGCTGAGGATCCGGATCAGTGGTTGCATACGGAGTAGATTCAACGCCAGTAACTCGCCTGATTTCGTTGGGGACGGAAGGGTGTCGATTGCCGTAGGGAATTCTACCGCTTCAGCTTCCACCTGCGCAGGAGCTTCTCCAACGGCATCCATATCAAACCCTTCCACTTTTCGGTCGGTCGGGCTTTGAACACTGTCCCGTGAAAATCATCGGCGAAGTCTGCGGGCGGCACGGCGGTGTAGTAGTAGGCGCTGTAGGACTTGCGTGCGTGGTCAGGCGGGCAGTCGACCCGGGTCACTCCGTGATAGCTGATGTTGTTGGTTTCGAAGATCAAACAACGGTTGAGCAGTGGTTCGACGGATCGATGGCAGGTCTGGACTTCTGGGTCCCAAAGCTCCAGCTTGCCACCCCAATCTTTGCGCCACTCAGGGTTGAGGTAGAGCAGCAGGTTGAGGCGACGGAAGGCCTGCAATTCCGGCAGGTAATTGAAGTCCACATGCACATCGAGCCGACCTCCCGGGCCGGTCTGGTGAATGCCGCCGCCATTGGCTTTCGGGTCGGATTGTAGAGTCTCGATGCCGGTGATGTGCTCAAGGGTCTGTAGGAAGTCGTGGCCGTTGAGGAAGTCGTGTAGGTTACGCACCAGTGGGGGGAACCGCTCCGCATCTTCGATCTGGACTTTCTTGTCTTCGTTCACGGTCTTGAACGATGTGCCGACCTGCGTGGCTTGCTGGTAGCTCGGCAGTGTCTCGGCAACTTCCCGGACCCAGGCCTCGTCGAGGAACTGGTCAATGACAACATGTCCGAACGGTTCGGCGTTGGCGAACTGTTCGCGCAGGGCGTCGGGGTCGAGGTCGGGGTGCAGCATTTCAGTCTGGGATGATATCGGTAGCCGAGGCATTGGACTAGCGTGGCTACGCCTTTGGCACAGAACCCATGGCGGCGCCGCGGTTTTGTCAGGTTGCTAGCCGCGGTTGATCACGAAGGATGCTACCCCGGCGAGGAACTCGCGTACCCGGGTACGCTCTGGTTCGGGGAACCCGACCTCTTGCATCGCCTCGTTCATCAACTTCATCCACCGGTCACGCGCGGCCATGTCGATGGGGAATCGGGCGTGCCGCATGCGCAACCGTGGATGTCCACGTGTCTCCACGTAGCGTTGAGATCCGCCGAACCGACCGACCAGAAAATCTGCAAGTCGTTGTTCAGCGGCGGTGAGGTCCGTCCCGGGGTACATCGGCCGAAGAATCTCATCGACCGCTACGCGCCGATAGAAGGCGGCGACCGTAGCGATGATCAGAGTCTCTCCGACGCTGGCGCTGACGTGGGCTACGGGGTCATCCATGACTTGAACGTAGCCGGCAGTGGCCCGGGATGCACCCTGGTGGATTCCTCTGCGGCCATCTTAGTGCGGGTCCGGGTCGCTACTGGCTCCGGCTGCGTGGCGAAGCATCTCTGCGTAAAGCCCGCCGCTTGAGAGTAGTTCCTGGTGAGTCCCGCGTTCGGTGATCGTCCCCTGGCGCATCACCAGGATCTGGTCAGCATCTCGGACTGTCGAGAGACGGTGGGCGACGACGATACAGGTTCGGTTGTGCAGGAGAGTCTGCAGCGCTTTCTGGATTCGGACCTCACTCTGGGTGTCGATGCTGGCAGTCGCTTCATCGAGGACCAGGATGTCCGGGTCTGTGGCCAGTGCGCGCGCGAATGACAACAACTGCTTCTCACCCTGGGAGAGCGTGGCGCCGCGCTCTTCTATCTTACCATGCAGGCCGCCTTGTCGCGCGAGCACGAAATCGAGGGCACCGAGAGTGGCGAGCGCGTCCCGTACGCGTTGCTCACTGATGGACTCGTCGAATAGTCGGACGTTGTCCATCACGGAGCCTTGGAACAGGAATACGTCTTGGGGCACGACTGCGATCCGCCGCCGCAGATCGTCGAGATCGAGTTCCTTGATGTCAGTGCCGTTCAGGAGGATTCGTCCGGCGTCCGGATCCTGCATCCGTGACAACATGGAAAGCAAGGTGCTTTTGCCGGCGCCGGTCGGGCCGACGATCGCGGTTCGGGTGGCGGCGGGAATCGTGAGTTCGATGCCGTCGATTACGGGTTGATCCGCCTTGTAGGCGAAGCGCAGGCCCTCGCACCGGATTTCGGAGGGGCCACGCGCAAGTTGCTTGGGTGTACTCGAGCTTGTCGGCGAGATGTCTTCGTCCAGGATCTGGAAGATCCGTTCGGCGCTGGCGAAGGCGGATTGCAGGACATTGTACTTCTCACCGAGCTGCTTGATCGGTTCGGTCAGCATGGACGAGTAGATCCAGAACTGCAGAAATGTCCCGAAGGTCATGCTGTCCTCCAGGATCAGCAGGCCACCGAAGTAGACCAGGCCGGCCTGCATGAGGTGGACCACCATGTCGACGATGGAGAAGAACAGCGAGAAGTGGAAGACGGTCCGTAGCCACGACTTTTTGGTTGCCTCGTTGAGTTGGTCGAAGTGTGACAGGACGAGTTCCTGCTGGCCGAAGATCCGTGTCGCGCTCACGCCCCCAACGGCCTCGGCAGCGAAGCCATTCAGCCGCGCCTGCGCACCGCGCACCTGACGAAAAGAGTCCCGGGCAAACCTGCGGAAGAACAAGCTGGTGGCGACCAGGATCGGGATCGCAGCTAGCAGGAAGGTAGCCAGCCGCCAGTCGATGAGATACATGACGGCGACCATCCCGAATACCTTGAGCAGATCGAAGACGGTCTGCAGTACTCCTGTTGCGATCAACTCGTTCAGGTTCTCGACGTCGGTGGTGATGCGCGTGACCAGCTTGCCGACCGGTTGGCTATCGAAGAACCGTGGGCTGACACGCAGCAGATGCTTGTAGACGTGGTTGCGGACGTCGCGGATCACACGTTGCGCGTTCAGGCTTGTTGCGTAGGTGTAGAAGTAGCCGATACCAATCGAAATCAAGGACGACAGCAAGAACCACAAGCCGATGGTCCACAACTCCGAGTAGTCGGCGTCATCGCCGGGCGTAATCGTGGCAACCGGGCCATCGACCGCCAGGCGGATCAGGTAAGGGCGTAGGACTTCGAGCCCGAAGGAGAGGAACAGGCTCAGCAGACACAGACCGAAGGCCAACCGGTAGGGACGCAAGAACGGCCAGATTCGAACGGCCAGTTGCAGGTCCAACGCGTGGTAGTCCTTCTCTTGCTGGTGGCCAGCGAATCTAGCCATCGAGGGAACCCCCTTCGCCGCCGAGTGCGCGGGCTTCCAGCTGCAGCGCCCATGCCTGGGCGAACGGTCCGCTGCCCCGGCAGAGATCTCGATGGTGACCCTGTTCGATGACCTCGCCGTTCTTCAAGACCAGAATCAGGTCCGCCCCGGCCAGGGCCGAGAGCCGGTGGCTGGCGACCAGGATCGTCTTGTCCTGCTCGGTGCCATGCAGACGTTCGAGGATGCGTGACTCGGTCTGGTGGTCGACCGCCGACAAGGTGTCATCCAGGATGACGGCTGGCCGTTCCGCGGCCAGGGCCCGCGCCAACGACACCCGTTGCTTCTGGCCTCCCGACAGTGTGACTCCTCGCTCGCCGATCACGGTCTCGAGGCCATCGGTGAATGCGGCGAGATCCTGCTCCAAGGCCGCGCTGCGCACTGCTTCGGCGATCGAGTCAGTCTCGCTCTGGCCGCTGGTGGCGTTGCCGAAACGGATGTTGTCCGCCACCGTGTCACTGAACAGGAACGGGTCCTGCGGAGCGAAGGCGAAGAGCCTCCGTAGGCAGCGCAGGTCAAGGTCGAGGATGTCGTGACCGTCGACGAAGATGGTGCCACGCGGTGGGTCGTAGAGCCGCAACAGCAGGTGTAGCAGCGTGCTCTTGCCACAACCGACTTCTCCGACCAGACCGAGTTTCTGGCCCGCTGCGAGCTGGAAATCGATGCCCGAGAGCGCCGGACGACTTTCGCCCGGATAGGTGAACGTCAGGTTGCGGACTTCGATTGCGCCGACCAACTCGACCTGCTCGCCGCCGTCGGGTTCGGGTAGTTCGTCGAACACCTCGTCGACCCGTTCGGCGGCGGCGCGGGCGCGGTGGATCACGCCGAGGATCCAGCCGGCGGCGATCAATGGCCATACCAGGTAGCCCATGATGGTGATGAACTCGATCAGATTGCCCCTGGACATCCGGCCCTCGATGACCTCGGTCAGTCCGAACACCAAGACCGACAGCATCACCAGATCCGTACAGAAGTGGATCACCAGATGAACGCTGGCACGAAATCTGGTCATCGCCATGTTGTCGGCGACGTAGCGGTTGTTCAGGGCGTCGATCCGACCGCAGAACACACGTGAGCTGGCGAAGTTGAGGAGCACACGGATGCCCGAGAAACTCTCCTGCGCGTGCTGTGAGATGTCGGCGATGTCTTCCTGGACGCGCTTGCTGTATTTCTGCAGGCGGGGCATCAGCACCAGCATCGCCAACAGTAGAGCGCCGAAGGCTCCCAGGATCGCGAACGTCACGGTCGATGAAATCTGGCCCATGACGTAGATGCCGACCGGTATCGTGACGAGGATCTGCGTGCCGTAGAGGATGCTTGGTCCGATCAGAAACCGCAGAAGTTCGACGTCCTGGGTCAGTCGGCTCAACAGGTCGCCGGTCTGTGCCCGGTCGTACCATGCCACCGGCAGGCGCGACATGTGCTCCATCAGTTGGTTCTTGAGTCGAGCTTCGATGTGGCGGGAAGCATCGATGATCCAACGGCGACCGAAGTAGCGACAGCTGGCCTCGGCCACGACCAGACCACATAGCATGCCGGTGTTGATGGCGAGCAGGTTGATGGCGTCCTGCGTCGGGGTCCCCAGTCCGTCGATGGTGTTGCCGATCACCCGCGCCATCCAGATCCTGATCAGCGAGAACCCGGCCACCATCAGTACGCCACCGCAGATCGCGAGGCGGTGCCGCGCGAGCATCCGGAGTGGGCGGCGGTAGCTCGTCAGGAATCCAAACAACGGCGGGTCAGTCCAAGAGAATGGCGGTGGCTGTGTTGATGCAACGGATCATCCGGCGCACCTCGTCTTCGACGTGTTTCTTGGCTGCTTCTTTCATTGTGTCGTCGGCCGCGGCCAGATCGGCCAGGGCCTCCGAGATACCCGGCATGACGGTTGCGCCGTAACCCAGGTTGCGCCCTGGCGCGACCAGCAGGTTGCGGTACCAGGGGCGCCCTGCGATGCCCCTGGGATCAAGGAACGCCTGGTGCATGGCGATCATCTGGTCCTCGGTGGTGGTGTGCCCAGTGACCGCGCGCCGGAACTTGTCGATGGCCGCATCCAGCGCTTTGCCGGATGCGGGAGGCAGGTCGTTCAGGGTTGCTCTACAGCTGACCAGATAGGGACCGACGTCGCGCAAGTCGATCGGTGCGACTTCTGAGCTGGCGAAGTGGTGGGCAGCGATCGCCAGGAAGCGTGCGACGGACGCATGAATTTCGAAGCCCTTGTCGAGGTGTCTCGAGACGTTGTCAAAGTTGTCGAAGATGCTGTGGTAGGTGCCGTGGCCGCCCCGGGACGAGACATCAAAGGCTGGAATGCCCAGGTGGCAAAGGAACGCGGTGTAGTCCGAGCCGCTCCCGAGGTTGCCCACCGGAGGTCGTGTGCCGCCGCGGGCCCAGCGGGTCAGGATTCGGCCCTTGCCGTCGTGGGCGGGAGTGCGGGCGGCGGCATAAGCCAGCACACCGACCAGCTCTGGGGTGGAGCTGCCCGTGAAGCGACCGCCGCTGACCGCGGAATCACAGTTGAAGTAGGCGAGGCATTTCGCTTGCAGCTCGGAGGCGTGCTTTTCGGCGTGCTCGGTGCTGCCGATCAGACCTTGTTCCTCTGCGTCCCAGCTGGCGTAGCGAATCTCGATACGTGGTTGCCAACCCTTCTTGACCAGGGCCCCCAAAGCTCGCATGGACTCCAGTGAAACGGCGCTGCCACTGTTTGGATCGTTGGCGCCAAAGACCCATGCATCACGGTGGTTGCCGATCAGCACGAACTTGTCGGAGGTCTTGGCGGTACGCAGGCGCCCCAAGACGTTCCAGACTGGCCGGATGGCTTCGTGCATCTGGACGTTCATCAGGGCCTTCGCAGGGCCTGGACCGGTGTGGTAGGTGGTTGGACACCCGCCCTGCCAATCCGTTGGTACGCCGGGGCCCCTCGTGTTGCGCAGGATTACCAGGGCATTGCCCCAGGAGATCGGCATGCAGGGGATTTTCGGGAGCCAGGTGCACTCTTCACGTTTCAGTCGCTTGGCGCCTTTGACCGCGGCCCAACCAGGCGTCAATGGATCGCCGACCTGGTGGCTGATGTACATGACCGATCCCCGTTGGACTCCGGTGCGGTTACGGTAGGGGCCAAGGGGATAGACGTCGCCCTTGCGGTAGCCGTCATCGTCGGGGTCCGAGTAGAGGAGTACGCCCTTGGCGCCACGTCGCTCCGCCTCCCGCACCTTGAGACCCCGGAAGATCTTGCCGTAGCGGATCAGGCAGATCTTGCCGGCTACGTCGATACCCTTGTGGTCGAGCCATTCGAAGTCCGCTAGTCGGCCGTAGTAGGCGTAGACGACTTCGGCCTCGACTTCGCCGGAAGCTGAGTAGCCATTGAAGGTATGCATGCAAGGGTGTTGTTCGAGGGTGTCGGCCTGCCACGGGAATGGCTGCTCCCGTAGGTCCAGAGGGCGACCGTCGACTTCCAAGGACACCGACCGGGCTTGCGACAAGAGGACCTGGAACTCCTCGATCTCGGTCTCGAAGCCGGCCTGGTCCAGGACCCTCTGGACGTAGCGTGCCGTGTCGAGGTCTGCCGGGGAACCTGCGATGTGCGGCCTGGCGGTCAGCTTCTGCAGGTGTTCGCGGGCCTTTTCGGGCCGTACCGTGTCAATGAGCACCTGCTCCTCCGCCGAAGGCGGGGGGTGTTGGGGTGGTAGCGAGATCACTGCAGCAGACAGGTAGGGCAACAACATGGTGCAGAGCATTGTCCGGTCGCAGTGGGGATTTGGTAGGCATGTGTCCAGAAACGGAACAGGGGTTCGGACATGTCTCGATTTCTAGACGGATCGTGTCGATACGAAGGACTGGTCCTTGGCGCCACGGCCGGCGGGTCGCGGCGGAACAGGGCACCAGGTCAAGATGGCACCCTCGAGCATGCGAAGTCTCATTCCAACCGTTCCTCCACCGCCCGGGAGACGCCCTGCGGCCAGCCCTCATCAAACGGGGTTTACCCTGGTGGAGATGATGATCGCGGTCACGATCTTCTCGGTGGTGGCGATTGCCTTGCTGCAGCATTTGACCATCAGCTACTCCTCGTCTCGGATGCACCGCGAACGAGTGTTTGCCTACACCAAGGCCCAGGCAATCCTGGCTGAAATGCACGCCCTGGTGGATTCTGGTGCCACCACGGCAGCGATCGATCTCGATGTGTTCGACGACGGCCTGTTCAACAATCCGGTGCTCAGCATCGAAGCCCCGGGTGGCGTGCCGATCCCACCCGACAGCCCGCTGTCAGGCAATACGATGGGGAATACCGGTTGGGCGTGGTACCGACGGATCAGTGTACGTCCGTTCGCGAGTATCCAAAACCGGAGTGTTCGTTACGTGACCGTCACTATCTTCCACCGCAATGGAATGGGGGACGAGAACGAGGTCGCGTCCTTGTCATCGGTGGTGAATTCCGTGAGCTCGGGCTTCCCCACTACGCAGGTCTACGACGTCTACCTGCTAGCACTCGAGAACATTCCGGGTTGGTGGGTCTACATGGAGAACATCGTGCCCTCGGTAGAAGCAGCGATCACCGATCTCGAGAGCCGCAATCCCGGCTTGTCGCTGCGCACGCATTGGGTCACCAAGGTGAGCTACGGCCGCAACGAGCAGTACACGCCGTTCATCAACAGTGACCTCGACAGTCACCAGACCGTGCCATACGCCTACTACTACCCAGGTACGATGCCGGATGGCAATGCGTCGAGCTTCTACTACGTCCCTTCCATGATCGACGCGCGGATCAACCAGGATGGGACGTTCATGAACGACTACAACGCGGATACCAATCCGCATCCCTATGCGCTGGCTGACTTCTACAACCACAGCATGCGCTTGCCGAAAGAGCGTGAGTTACACGCTCGCCGGATCCAGGCGATCAAGGACAGGAAGGCAGAGATTCGTGCGGCGCTGCAGGCCAATACCGTGCCACCGGCGGAGCTTTCGGACATGTCTGAGGAACCGACATTGCGCTTGCTGCTCGAGGACATGAACACGGACCCGGAGAGATACCGGCACGCGCTCCTTGTCAACCTGCACGGCGAACTGGTACCGATGCCGGCGATCCGCAACTACTCGGACCCCGCAAAGAGTTCGTCAGCTCCTGGACTGCGAACAGTGACTCACGCCGAAGAGCTACGGACCGACACAGCCGACGACGCTTACCTGCGGGTCTATTGCTGGTCGTCTGATCCGGACTTGTACTACACGGATCCGGAGTCGACCGCTGGTTACATCATGGTGGACTTCATGGACGTCAATCTGACGGGGACCGAGGTGACCGGAGGCTCGACGAGCTATTTTCCTTTCCACGATGATGGCTGGATCCGCGCCATGTCTGGCGGCGTCACCGTCGACGGATCGAAGGACTATCCCGCTGTTGGGATGACGGATCCCGCATTTCCGTCCGCCCCGCACTACTACTCGGCCCCCTATCCCTGGGAGCCCGAGCCGTCGATGCGGTACTTCATGTACTTTGGCTCGCTTGGCAATGGTCGCAAGTTCACACGGGTATATCTGGCCAATACACCGGTTCGCGCGGATGCCGTCACTGGCCCCCCCGGAACGCAGGGTCTATTCAACAACGACCGATCCCATCTCTACGGATTGGAGTACAACCCGGCGCCGACTCGCGACAAGGACTTTACGCGTGACCTGGCAGCGGTCGGCGACGGACCGAAGAACACTGCACGCTGGCGAATCAAGCTACCCAAGGAGTTGCTGGCCGACAGCGGACGGTGGTATGAGGAGGATGGCACTCCGCTAAGTGCGGCGCCAACCGGCGACGTTCGCATGACCGTGCGGACTTGGATCTTCGGAAGTGCGACTGTCTGGCCGGAGCAACCAGGCAAGATGTACCCCGCCCCGCAGGATCCCGACAACATGTCCGAGACCTACGTGTATTGGGGGGGGACAAGGGAAGCGGTACCGTTCACCGAACGCTCACAGTTTTGCGGTGATCCCCGGTTCAATCCCTACAAGGATCTTCTCAACGGCGATCCGGACTACGGGGACGGCTACAACTGGTTCTTCGACGATTTCGACTCCGACATCACCGTGGACTTTCCGGGCATCGTGCGAAAGTTCGACCGTTGGAATGCTTCGGTTCGTCAGGACCTACCGCGCTACTTCGAGATGTTCCGTTCTGGTCTGGTCAACTCGAAGGCGGTGTACACGACCCTCACCGGCTACTCCTACTACTACATGGGGGTTGGCAACGAGATTGGTTTCGATATTGCCAACGGCTACATGAACTCGATTCCGACCAACTTGCTGCCCTTTGGTGGGGGGCCGTCGGAGGTGGGGTTCGTCAACAACATCACGGGCAATCGGCGGTATGTAAGGGATGCTCGAAGTGAGACCGACTTCTGGTACTGCATGCCCTGGTTGGGCGAGTTGTATCCTTCGAGCGTGATGACGTCCCAGTGGGAGACCGCAGGCAACTTGATCGCCGGTACGGGGGGCTCCACGGAGTTCTACCGTGTTGAAGACTACGCCTGCCAGGACAACACCACCCGCTTGCGGGCACATGGGACAAACTTCAACTCAGGCAAGCAGATTCTGTCGACTGTCGGATGTGTGTCCTTCATGAATAACGGCACGAGCGGTGCGCACTTCAGTCATTTCTTTTCGGCTACCACTTCGCCCTTGGTCGGGCCAGGTTTGGAGTTGGCGAGTAACTACAACTTCCCGTTGCCCGCCTCGATTTATGTGAACCGGCCCTTTGCCGTCAACGCCCCCGGCACCGTTCCGCCGGAGTGGACCTTCGCGCCGTATTCCACCAACCGCTTCCACGCTTCGATGCTCGAAGAGTATTACGACTTCGGAGCAGCTACCGGTTCCGGGCTTGTCCTACTCGAGGACCCCACGCATACGAATGCTGCCTACGTCATCGTCAGTGGCGTTGGTCAGACCACCGCAGTGGGATCGGCATTTATCGCCAAGTACTCGGTGCTCGCGATGATCCACTCTTACTTCGAGGTTGGATCGCCGTTACTTGCACACCGCATCGAGCAGTTGCCCCGAGTCGAAGTCATGTCGCCCAACGAGCTGACTGAACTGGTCGACCCGCCGTCGATCGATCTGCATTTTGATCTCGAATGGTTGCGTTGGGATGGTCAGAAATACACTGAGTCGACGTCAAGCTCCTTCTCGGAAGACGAAGCTTCGATTGAATACTCGTTGATGTACTCCAAGGACAACGGTAACAGCTGGATACAGTTGGAGTTGGTGGCTGGCGTCGTGCAGGAGACTTCTACGGTCGCTGAACCGGGCACTCGTCCATCGCCATCCCTGATGATCCCCGACATGGGCCCGGGCCAGGAGATGCTGCATTGGGTAGTGCCTTCCGCTGGGTATCCCGAGTCGGCCTACCTCATTCGAGTCGAGGCCTATCGCGCTGGACAGCAGTTGCACTACTCCCACCACATTCAACGCTTCTACATCGATCGATAGTGCCCATGAGGATCGAGACGGCGAATTCGCGGGAGGATGGCTTCACCATGATTGAGATGGTGATCGCCACCATGATGCTGCTGGTGCTTAGTTTCCTGGTAACCAGCATGATCATGTCTGGCAATGCCGCGCAAAAGTACGCCGACCGCCTGGGGCGTGTGACCGAGATCACGCAGGAGATCTTGGATGACATGTCGTACGAGCTTCAAGAAGCAGTTCGCTTGTTCGAAGACACGATGCAGGGCAATGCATATCTTGCGCGGCTTCAGCCCTGGCCGGAGGCGCCGCCAATCGCGTCTTCCCGGATGCCGCGTTTCAAGGTCTCCGGTATTCTGGACAAGGACCTGGCTGGCACCGAGGCGACTGGTAACGACTTCCTTTTCGTACGTCACGCGTGGGTCGATACGTTCGTCTGCACGAGTGGGAACGCCTACAGTTTGGATGTCTATCGGCTGGTGCGGTACTACATGAAGACCGAAGGCGCCGGACCGACCTCCGCGTACCCTTTCGGTTTGAACCTCGTGAAGTGGACGAGTGAACCCGCCGTCAGTGGTGCGCAGGTCGACAAGGTCACGGATCCGGTGGATCAGGCGGAAGTGCTCAAGCACCTTCACGACGGCTCGCTAGATGCCGAGGGAGTCTCGCATACGCCGCTCAACCTGGTGTGGATGCTTGGTCAGGACCCCACGACCGCGGGTACTTTTCGGCAGATCCTCCCTGGTGGGACCCTGGCGCTTGCACCGGCGCCACCGCGCACCACGGTGTGGGAGTTTGAGCGGGATGACCGCTTGTCCAGTCCTGGCCTGCTGTTCTATCGGCACCACTCGATAGCCACGAACTATTCCCAGGCCAACAAGGGTGTTGCGCGCTTTGGGATCCGTAATGACCTGTTCAACGGGATCGGGTTTCCCCATGGACTCGAGTTCCAGGTCGTGGGTTCTGCTGCGGCCCGCAAGGTGTTGCTGCATATGACAACCGTGAGCACCAATGTGAAGGGGATGCGGGCCTTTTACGATGGCCAGACCATCGTGGTGGTCCGGGAGGGCTAGACTCCGGCGGTCGGGGAATTGTCTGCTGTGCAGGGGGTTTCCCCTTGCCGACCCCCCTGGTGCTGGCTAACCTCCCGACGCCCTTCGCTGAGATTTCCCATGGAAGAATCCCTTCCGAAGCAATTGGTCCGGCAGGTTGCCGGGTCCTTCCACATGACGGCCCTGCTGCAAAAGCGGGTGCGCGAGCTCGTACGCGGCCAAAAGCCGCTGTATGAGACCCGTGAGCGCAACTACATCAAGGTGGCTGCCGAGGAGATTCGCCGCGGCCTGATCCAGTTGGTCGAGGACGAAGAGCAGCAGGATCCCGAAGCGGTCTTCTAGGTTCGGATCCGGGCCTGAGTTCGTATCCGGGTTTGGCTGGCCCAGCCCCATGCCAACGGCCGCAGGGACCCGCCGTCTGCCGGCAGTGAGATAGTCTCAAACTAGCTGCTGGGAAGCTCGATATGAGGGTGTGTCCATCGATTTTGAGCCAACCGACGCACAAGCTCCATCGCGGCGGCAGCTAGGGGATTTCATCCTTCTCGACGAGATTGGTCGAGGCGGGGTGGGGATGGTCTACCGAGCCCGTCAGATCTCCTTGGAGCGGCAAGTGGCCCTGAGGGTCCTGCCGTCTGCTGCACTCGACCCGGAGTCGGAGGCGCGCTTCCAGCGCGAGGCCGAGGCCGTTGGCGGCCTTTCCCACCCCGGAATTGTCCCGATCTTCGGGGTCGGTTGCGTCGACGGCACCTGCTTCTACGCGACGGACCTGGTCGAGGGACCCTCCCTGTACCAAGTCCTCGATGGCCTGCGTGGTGCCGATCCCCAGGATCTTCAAAACACCCTGGCAGAGGAGATTGCGGTGACTGCGATCTACCCCAGCCTGCAGGAGAGCCAGGTTCCAGCCTTCCTGGCTGGGTCAGCCTATCCGGCATCCTGCGCTGCGTTGATCATGGAAGTGGCGGGAGCTCTGACAGCAGCGCACCAGGCCGAGGTCATCCATTCCGATTTGAAGCCGAGTAGCATCCTGGTGCATCCGGCCGGTCGACCCGTGCTGGTGGACTTCGGGCTGGCGCCGGGCGAGGTGGCTTTGGGCATGACGCAGACCGGTGATGCAGCAGGGACTCTTGCCTACATGGCTCCGGAGCAGGCCGCCGGGACCCCGGATGCCGACGCCCGTGTCGATGTCTACGGTCTGGGTGCCACGCTCTACGAGATGCTGACCTTGCGGCCGCCGTTCGAGGGCAAGCACAGCGCGGAATTGATGCGGGCGATCCAGGACGACGACCCTGTCCCACCCCGCCGGCTCAACTCCCGGGTGCCGAAGGCGCTCGAGGCGATCGTGCTGACCTGCCTTGCGAAGGACCCGGACCAGCGCTACGCGTCGACTGCGGACTTGTCATCGGACCTGCGTTCGTTCCTGGCCGGCAGTGCGATCCAGGTCCGGTCTCGAGGGATGCTCGGGGCGATTGGACGTCGCATGGAGCGTTACAAGCGATCCGTTTACGTGACTTTGGTGGCAGTGATGTCAGCGCTGCTGGTTGGACTCCTGGTCGGACTGGTGATCCTCGACGCATCGCGGCAGGAGGGTCGGGGTGAGTTGATCGAGGCGAGGACCTTGCTGGCTGGGGGGCAAGCGCTCGAATCACACGCCGCCTACATGCGAGCTCTCGCCCTGCTAGGCGATAGGGATTGGGTCACTCGTGAGCGCTTGCAGGCTTACCGTGGGGTGTTCCCCTCGATGTATGCCGGCGGCCGGTTCGATGTGCTGCGTGGTTTCCTGGAGACCCTCGCACCCGCAGAACTCGACATCCCGGACTACCACCAGTTCCGACGTCGAATTCGTGGAATGGGCAATCTGTCGATTGCGACCACAGACAAGGACCAACCGAGGGTCTACGTGCGGGGTGCTCGGAGTGGTAATTTCGAGTCGGGCTGGCGACGCTTGTCGGTGGACGGCGCGTTGTCTACTGGTCCCTATCTGGTGCGCATCCAGGCGCCTGGAATGGAGAACGTCATCCGGGCCACCCGGGTTGACCGGGATCAGACGGCGTGGTTGCGTACGGCACTCCAGCCGATCGATAGCGTGCCGAGCGGGATGTCTCTGGTAGACCCGGGAGAGTCTCTGGCATTTGCCGTTGATCGCGAGGAGTTCACCGTCAGTCGGTATTCGGAACTCCTGGCATCTATCGAAGATCCAGATCTGGCCAGCGAGATGGTGCCCTTGGGTTGGTCGGAGCAGGTCCGGACCAATGTGCCGGTGACCGGACTTTCCCACCGGCAGGCCCGTATTGCGTCTCGGCTGCTGGGGTGCCACCTCTTGTCGCGCGCGGAGTATTTGCAGGCGGCGACAGCCGGGCTGCCGGAGCTCAAATACCCCTGGGGGCACCAGTTCGATAATCGACGGGTGGTTGGCGACCCGCGCTACTCGTCGCAGCCGCTGGCAGGCCCCAGCCGTCCGATGGGGGCTTCTCCGGGCGGAATCCTGCATCTCGTAGGCAACGTCGCGGAACCGCTGTCTTCCGCGGGCGGCCGCACAATCCTGGCAGCCGGGGGCAGCTACTTGTCGGAACCTCGCGATCTCACGGTGCGGAGTTTCGTGGTGCGCGCGAGCGTCCATGACCAGAGTCCTGGTGCGGGATTGCGCCTGGCGCGGTTCCTGCCCGGATCAGACGATCCGGTGGCCGAGCAGGATTTTCGACGCTGCCTCCTCGATTTTTCGACCGGTCCGCGACCATACATCGTCAATCGCTGGCGAGTGCAGGCCGGGGGTCATGTCGAGCTACACCAGGGCATGGCTGTCGCAGCCGAGGTTCGATCCATGGACTTGCCAGCGCTGCCTGGACTCGTGCCGTGGAAACCCCCGCAGGTGTCGGACCGCTCAGGAAATCCCTTGCCGTGGCGGTCCATCCATGAGGATGGCGAGCTGCGCGGCTATCGAGTCGACTTTGCGGCGACGGGCGAGGGACTGACCAGCCTGACCGCCGTGCGCTCCTTCGAGCCACTGTCGGGCCTGCACGGCCAAGGCGATGCCTACTGCTTGCGGCTGCCCTTGTCGAACCGTGCCGAGCAGGCCGTTGACAGCATCGAGTTGCCCCTGGGCAGTCGGGTGCAGGCGGTATGGCCGACTCCGGACGCTGCATACTCGCGGGGCGGTGTCCCAGTGATGGTCTGGTACCGTGGCGTGGTCGGCTGTCGGTCTCGCCATGCTGCGACTGCGCTTGTTCTGTTCCGCCGCGATGGCGGCCTGAGCGAGCGCTTGCCGGCCTTCAAGCCCGTCGCCGAGTTTGTCGGTGCGTTGTTCGCTGCTCTCGGTGATCGCGATGCAGCGCGTCTCGCGCCCATGCTGGCTGACGACTGTCGTTTCCTGCCGGGTGCATTGGGACGTTCAAGACTGCTGGAGAGTCCGCAGTCCTGGGACACCTATACCGGAGCGCGGGTCTTGGACGTGACCAGCGTCGGTCAGATCCTGACCGTTGAGTTGCAGGTGTCCTGGCGCCCGGCTGGTACGCCGCGCTCCCAGCCCCTGGTGGAGCGATGGCCGCTCCGGGCGATGCTCAGGCGGACTGCGAGTGGCTTCGAACTGGTCCGGCTCATGCCCGCAACCTGGACCGATCTGGGGCACCTGCAGGGTGGAACCTACCACCACCCAGGATTGGCGGTCACCGTTGAGCCGCCCGCCGGGGTGCTGATGCGTCGTGTCGGCCAGGCAATGGTCGAGATGCAACTCGAACTCCGGCCGGCGTCCGGGGCCTCGAATTGCTCGGTGACCATGTTCGGAGGCATGAGTGAAGGCACGGAACCGGCCGCCAGTTTGCGCATGCGCCTGGCGACCAGCAGTCCGGCCGGTGAACGTGGCGAGCGGCTGCCACAGCGACACGTCGACCGGCCCGGAGTAGTCGGGATGGCCCGACTCCCCGGAACCAGTGAGCGTTGGATGTTCGAGGAGGCGGATGGCTGGCGGTATGAGCGGTGGACGTTTCTGTCGCAAGGACGTCGGCAATTCCTGGTCCGGTCGGTGGCACGTGGCGGCACGCGCGACCTTGCGCGAAAGGCGTTCGATCTCGCTCAGGACTGGTTCCAGACTGTCACCCTGTCCTTGTGTATCAAGTGAGGTCCACCGTGAATTCGAGTTTCGAGTCAGGACCATCTTCGGACTTGTGCGGGAAATGTCAGCGGGAGGCCTCTGTCAGAAGCCGATACAAGAGCCGGATACCTGTTCTTAGGGAATCAAGACCATGAGACTGCAGAGTGTGTTGCCATTGATGATCTTCCTCGCCGCGAGCCTGCCATCCCAAACCGGCAAGGCCGGCACCACGAAACCCTCGGCTGAGAAGACAAGCGCTAAGCCGAAGGACGGCACGCCAGCGCATCGCCACGAGATAGAGAAGCGGACTCTCAAGATGCGGAATGCGATGCGGAAGGGTCAGGTTCGCCACTACAACGTTCACGTGCAGGTTCACCTCAAGAACAGCAACAAGTTGCAGGGTGTTGTGAAGGACGGGCGCTTTGTCGAGGTTCACAACGGCCTTGACTTCGTAGCAGCGGATCGCAGTGATCGCTCAGCTGGCCTGCGGGTGTGGTATACAGCAGGGGCCAAGGGCTTCATCTTTGTGCCGTACACGGACATTGCGTCCTACAAGATCGGTCGAACCCTCAGCGAGGCGCAGGTGAGGACGCTTGAGCAGGAACTCGCTGCCAAACGCGAGGCAGTCGAGGACAAATACCGGCAGATCGTCGCTGCCAAGAAGATCGTCAAGCCGAGCCAGTCGGCACCGGGGGGGGCGGTAGTCAGCCCCACCGACCTGCCGGTTGTGACGGACGAGCAGGCGGCCATGCTGAAGGAGTTTCCGGTCGCTGAGGGTTGGGGAGAAGCGAAGATCGCGTCGCTCAAGTTGCGGAGGGTGACGCTAGGGGTCTTCCCGACGGAGAAAGAGAAGAAGTTTGAGGACATCTACGCGGAGTGGGAGGAGGCATTGACGGCGCAGCTGAAGTTGGATGCTGCTCGCTCAGAGCTACAGCCGACCGGCAACACCGGCACCCCCCGCAGACCTGGCGGCAGCTCGACCCCGACCCAGCCACCGGGGACGGGTTTGTTGCCCAAGCCGCCTGTTACCAGCCCACCGCCCATGCCGGGCACGCGTAAGTCGCCGCAGTAGGGCAACCGGGGATGGAATCCGCTTCGGTTCTTGCGTCCGCAGAACCCGCGGCCGAGACTCCGCCCCATGAAGACGGCCTTTCTCTTCACGGGTCAGGGATCGCAATTTGTGGGCATGGGAAGTGCGCTGGCGGCCCGTTATTCGGTTGCCAGGGACACCTTTGCCGAGGCCGATGAAGCGCTCGGTGAGTCGATATCGAGCCTGTGTTTCGAGGGGCCCGAGGAACAACTCGGTCTCACCACCAATACCCAACCCGCTACCCTGGCAGTATCGATCGCGGCCTATCGGGCGCTTGGCGCCACTCCGGACCTGGCCGCGGGCCACTCGCTCGGCGAATACACCGCCTTGACAGCCGCCGGGAGTTTCGGGTTTGCCGATGCACTCAATCTGGTGCGACAACGAGCCGAGTTCATGCAGGATGCAGTGCCGGTGGGGGACGGCGGCATGGTGGTGCTTCGCAAGCTCAGCCTGGACGAGGCAAGGGGCCTGTGCGACGAGATCGATGCCGGGATCTGCGAGATTGCCAACTTGAACGCACCCGGACAGATCGTCTTGTCGGGAGAGACGGCGGCGATGGATCAGGTCGTAGAAAAGCTGGGTCGCCAGGCCCTTCGTTTGCCGGTATCAGTGCCGTTCCACTCGTCGATGCTGAAGCCGGCTGCCGGACGATTTGCGGAGGTCCTGGGCGGCGTAGAGATGCGTGATCCGGCGTTCCCGATCTACTGCAACGTCGATGCCGCGCCGGTGACGGACGCTTCGGCGGCCCGCGATGCGCTCGAACGGCAGTTCGCCAGCTCGGTGCTGTGGCAGACCAGCATCGAACGGATGATCCAGGACGCTGAGGTCGGCCGGTTCGTCGAACTCGGTCCGAAGCCAACCCTCAGTCGGATGGTTCCCAACATCGCTCGGGGCATCGAAGTCGATGGCCTTGAGTCGGTGGCTGTGAGCACCCCCGACGAACTGGAAGCCGTGTGCGAGTGAAGGAGGATCTCGCACTTGTCCGGAAGGGGCTGTGGCCGCTGTCGTTGCTCTACGGCACGGCGATGGCGGGACGGAACTGGCTGTTCGATCTGGGACTCCGCAAGGTTCAGGGCGTCGAGTTGCCGGTCGTGTCGGTCGGCAATCTGGCGGCTGGTGGTACCGGCAAGACCCCGCTGGTGGTTTGGTTGGTGGATCTTCTGCGCTCGCACGGCTTGCGGCCGGGTGTCCTGGCACGCGGCTACGGTCGCCGCCCGGGCGACGAGTGGAATGACGAGGGTTGCCTGTTGGCTCGACGGTTCCCAGACCTGTGCCAGGTCCAGGACGAGGATCGGGTAGCCGGTGCGCGTCGCCTGGCCGCCCTTGGAGTCGACTTGATTGTCATCGATGACGGCTTCCAGCATCGTCGGTTGCGCCGTGATTGCGACATCGTCTGCCTGGACATGGCAAAACCGTTTGCCGGTGGAATGCTCCCATCCGGCCTGCTGCGGGAATTTCCCCGCGGTCTCCGGCGTGCCCATGCGATTGTCCTGACCCGTGCGGGGGGTTTTTCCGACCAGGCGGTGCAAGAACGCATGGCCAGCCTTGCAGCGTGTGGGGCCGACGGCCTGCGGGTGTTTGTTTCTGACCACGTCCCGGCCCGATTGGTCGAGATGCCGGTCGGGACCGAACTGAGCTTGTCGGACCTGGAGAATGCGCGGGTCCATCTCCTGTCATCGATTGCCAGACCGGCGGTGTTCGAGGCGACGATTCGTGACCTGGGAGCCGAGGTTGTTGCCCACACGATGCGCCAGGACCACTACCACCACACCCAGGAGGAGTTGGAGGCCGCCGCTACGGCCGCCGAGGCTGATGGTGCCATGCTGGTCACCACCGAAAAGGACGACGCCAAGCTTGAGGAGATGCCAACTCGTCGATGGGTCCTCGAGGTCGACCTGGAGTTTTTAGGGGCCGCTCCCGGTCTGGAGTTGCTAGGGGTCGAACCCCGGCTGCCGGACCCGAGACCCCGCGCATCATGGATTCGGTCGGATTAGGTTTGCCGCCAGTAGACCCATCACCCTTAATCGCAGGCATGAGACCGTCCTCGGATGACCTTCGGATGCGTTCGCTGACTGAACGGGAGAATCTCGTGAAGCGCGAGGACTTCGCTCAAGTCCTGCCGCCAGTCGATGGCTTCGGCACTTGGTTCCGTAGCTTGCCGGAAATCTATGGGGGCAAGAACCTCAAGCGCATCGTCGACTTGATCGTGACCGCCCGGATGGCCGGCAAGCAGGTCGGGGTCGGTCTCGGCGCCCACGTTCTGAAGGTGGGCCTGTCCCCGCTGCTGATCGACCTGATGCGCCGTGGGTTCATCACGCACGTTGCGACCAACGGTGCCGGAGTGATTCACGACTGGGAGATCGCTCACCAGGGTGAGACCTCGGAGGATGTTGCGACGGGTCTCGAGGATGGTTCCTTCGGTTTCTGGACCGAGACCTTTGCGGCTCTGAATGGTGCCGCGGCCAGTGCTGCCGACCAGGGAGTCGGCTACGGTGAGGCCGTTGGGCAGACCATCCTCGACGCCTCCGAACCGCACGCAGAGCTTTCGGTGTACGCCGAAGCCAGGCGCCTGGGAGTGCCGGCGACGGTGCACGTGGCGGTCGGTTGTGACATTGTCCACATGGATCCTGATCTCGACGGCGCGGCCCTCGGCGCTGCTAGCTTGCAGGACTTCTGGGTGCTGGCCGATACCGTTGGCAAACTTGACCAGGGCGTGTGGCTCAACATCGGTTCTGCCGTGATCATGCCCGAAGTGTTTCTGAAGGCAGTGTCAGTCGCGCGTAACCGTGGGCAACTCGGCACTGATTTTGCGACTTGCAATTTCGATATGATGCAGCAGTACCGTGCCATCACCAATGTTGTTAAGCGTCCGCCGCGCGAAGGGCTGTCGGTGATCTGCCAGCACGAGATCGTGCTGCCGATCCTGCACCAGGCCTTGTTGGCCACCGCCATGGAGGCGGGCATGGAGATGGAGACTCGCTAGATGCACCCTCTCGCTGAGACGCTGCGTGGCTTGCCTGCCGCCAACATTCTGGTCCTCGGCGATCTGATCCTGGATCGCTACATCGAGGGCGTCGCCAACCGGGTGTCGCCGGAGGCACCGGTCCTGGTGTTCGAGACGGCCACCGAGCGGTTCAAGCTCGGCGGGGCGTGCAACGTCGCCGCCAACCTGGCCGCGATGGGGGCCAAGGCGACCGTACTCGGTGTCGTCGGGGAAGATGCGGCGGCCGAACAGTTGCTCGAACTGCTCGAACAGATCGACGTGGATGTCTCGCCGATCGTTCGGGATGCGTCGCGACCTACCACCCGCAAGACCCGCTACGTGAGCCGCACGTCGCAGGTGATGCGAGTCGATGCCGAGAAGCGACATCTGGTGCGGGACGCCGCCGAAGCGGCGGTACTGGATCATTTGGCGGCGCGTCCATTTCCGTATAGCGCGGTGTTGGTGAGCGACTACGGCAAGGGCATGGTGACCCGTCGGATCATCACGGCGGCCATCGAGGCTGCCCACTCGGTCGAGGGTGTGGTGATTGTCGACCCGAAGGGCAAGGACTACACGCTCTACCAGGGTGTCGATCTGATGACGCCGAACCAGGCCGAGGCCGAGGCGGCGACCGGGATCACGATTGGTTCTGGGGACGACCTTCACCGTGTTGCCGAGCGGTTGAAGTCGATCACCGGGGTGAAGACCGCCACTGTGACCCTTGGCAAGGAGGGCATCTTCTACGAAGCCGATGACGGCCGCGCCCACATCATTCCGACGGTTGCCAAGGCGGTGTTTGATGTGACGGGTGCTGGGGACACAGTCGTAGCCATGCTGGCCCTGGCGCGGGCCAGCGGAGTCGACATGCATGACAGCATTCGACTCGCTAATCTCGCAGCTGGCATCACAGTGGGGCGGTTTGGGACTCATGCCGTGTCGCGCCAGGAACTCTCGGCCATGCTTGGTCAGATCGGCCGCGGCAAGATCCTCACCCAGGAGGAAGCTGTCTCGGTTGCGGCGCAATTGCGCGCCGACGGCAAGCGGCTGGTGTTCACCAATGGTTGTTTTGACCTTCTTCACCCCGGCCACACGGATTATCTCGAGCAAGCCAGGGCCTACGGGGATGCCCTGATGGTGGCAGTCAATACTGACGAGAGCGTGAAACGGCAGGACAAGGGTGAGAACCGTCCCATCAATGGTCTGGCAGATCGGATGGACGTGCTGGCTGCGCTCCATGCTGTCGACTATTTGGTGCCCTTCGACTCGGACACGCCGCTCCCCATCATCGAGGCCTTGACCCCGCATGTGCTCGCCAAGGGCGAGGATTGGCAGGACAAGGGAGTCGTAGGGCGCGAGTGGGTTGAGGATCACGGCGGCCAGGTGGTGCTGATCCCGCTTCGCGAGGGGTGCTCCACTACTTCCCTCATCGACCGGATCCGGTCGATGTGATCAAGATTGCGCCAGGCTGGACCCGCCGCGAAACTCCGGCTTTGTTGCCGACGGCTCTCGCCATCGTGTGCCAAGGCCGATACGGTGAACGCGTCCTGCGACAGGTAATTCAAAGGAGCTGTTTTTGGTAGTTGTTCCCCGCAAAGTCAGATCCAAAGACAAGATCATTCCGGATCTGAAGGCACTCAGTGCGATTCTCGCCAGCGTTCGTGCGAGCGGCAAGACCGTGGTACTGACCAACGGTGTATTCGACCTCCTGCATGTCGGCCACGTCCGTTACCTGGAGGACGCCAGATCACGCGGCGATTTCCTGGTGGTTGCTGTCAACAGCGACAAAGCTGCCGAGGCGCTCAAGGGCAAGGGGTTTCCGATCAACCCGGTGCGCGAACGGATGGAGATGTTGTCAGCGCTCTGGTTCACGGACTACGTAACGGTATTCGAGGAGGAGACGGCGGATGATCTTCTGCGCATGATCCAACCTGACTTCTACGCCAAGGGTACCGACTACAACACCAAGACGATTCCCGAGCGGAAGACTGTCAAGGAGCTTGGGATCAAGGCTGTTTTCGTGGGTGACAAGAAGACCCACGCCACCAAGAAGACCGTCCAGCGGATCCGCAAGAAGAAGTTCAGCTAGCCCGTCGCCGCGGGCGAGCAGCGGGACGCGGTCCCGTTGGTGAAGATCCTGGCCCGGGGACTGGCACCTGCTGAATGGCCCGCACGGGTTTTAGGGTCTCCGGGCTGGGGTTCTATGCATAGATGCCGCGCAAGCGCGCCATCTGCGAGACCCGGTCGATCGCCAGCATGTAGGCGGCGATGCGGTAGCTGACCTCGAAGCCTTCCGACATCTTCACGACTTCGTTGAACGCAACGACCATGATGTTCTCCATCTTGGATTCGACCTCATCCTGGTCCCAGAAGTAGGCGATGCGATCCTGCACCCATTCGAAGTAGGAGACCGTCACGCCACCCGCGTTGGCAAGGATGTCAGGAATTACCGTGACGCCCTTCTCCTCAAGGATCCGGTCAGCGGCCGGGGTGACTGGTCCGTTGGCACCCTCGACCACCAACTTTGCCTGGACCTGTTCCGCGTTCTTGCTGGTCACGACGTTCTCGGTGGCCGCCGGCACCAGGATGTCGATGGGCAAGACCAACAACTCCGTATTGGTGATGCGGTCGCCTCCTCTGTAAGTCTCCAGGCTGCGGTGTTGTGCGAGGTGGGTCTGTATATCATCCACGTCCAGGCCGTTCTCGTTGACCACTGCCCCGTGAATATCCGAGATCGCGTGGATCTTGCAGCCCATGCGGTTGAGGTACTTGGCTGAGACCTGGCCAACGTTGCCGGCGCCTTGGATGGCGACGCTGCACTCCTCGGGGTCGATGTTCAGCTTGTTCAGCGCTTCCCGGGTACACAACTGAATCCCGCGTCCGGTTGCATCAAGCCTTCCCAGCGAGCCACCTAGCTCAACTGGCTTGCCAGTTACCACCGCCGTGCAGGTCTCGCGCTGGTGCATGGAATAGGTGTCCATGATCCAGGCCATGATTTGGCTGTTGGTGCCCATGTCAGGCGCGGGCACGTCGCGATCTGGGCCGATGATATCCATGATCGCCGCGGTGTAGCGTCGCGTGACCCGCTCGAGTTCGCCGATCGACATCTTGGAGGGATCACAGACCACACCGCCCTTACCACCTCCGAAGGGCACGTTGACGATCGCGCACTTCCACGTCATCCAGGCAGCCATCGCGCGGACTTCGTCCATGTTGACGTTGGTGTCAAATCGGATGCCGCCTTTTGCTGGCCCGCGGGTGGTGGAGTGCTGGACCCGATATCCCGTGAACACCTGCAGGGTGCCATCGTCCATATAGGTGGGAATCGCGACCTTCAGTTCTCTGTCCGGTTCCCGCAGAATCTTGTAGAGTCCCGGGTCCAGGCCGAGCTTACTGGCTGCCAGGTCGAACCTCGCATGCATCGCCTCGAATGGATTTTCTTCTCCGAGGACCTGATTGGGATTCATGTGCTGGGACTCAGCTAAGGACTTGTGTCGATGCCGGGGAATCTACCTTGCGTTGCCGCGAGTAAGGAACCGTGATTCTGAGGTAAATGAGAATTCTGTGCCGTGCCCGCTTCACTCCGATTCGCCACTGATCTAGCCGCGTCGACCCGTGACTACCTGGGCTACCGAGAGGCCTCGGATGCCCTGATGGACCCGCGTGGGCGCTTGGTGCGTTTTACGCCATGGCGCCGGACCTTGATGCAAATCCTGCCCGACGGGAGTCGGCTGTTCTGCAAGTTCCGGAGCGGTCGCAGGGCTGATGCAGAGGCGGAATGGGAGGCTCTAGACGCACTTGATGCGCTGGGGCTGAAGGTGCCCCGGCGGGTCTTTTTTGCACGACGGGGCCGCGCCAGCGTGGTCGGGATGGCCGGTGTGCCCGGCCGCCCGCTGGATGCTCTGTTCGCCGAGCAACTCGGCCGGTCGCGCGCCCTTCGGGAGATGCCCGGGCTCTTGAGACACTTGCACGACGCCGGCTGGGTGTTTCGGGACATGTACTGGAACCACGTGTTCACCGATCTGGCAGCCGACCCCGGCCCAGCCGCCGAGGCACCAGGGCCATCGGATTGGGACGCAGGTGCGAATCATCTATGGCTGATCGACGTGGAACGGGCCTTCCGCCCGGCATTTCGGGGCCGTCGATGGATCGTCAAGGACCTGGCGGGGCTGCTGTCTTCGGCACCATCGGCCTGCTCCTCGACCGACGCCCTGCGGTTCTTGCGGACCTATCTCGGAGGTCTGGGGCCGGGTTGGCGGTCTCTGGCGCGAGACGTGGCGAACAAGGCCCAGCAGATTCGCGGGCACGTGACCCGCTACCCGGGCTAGGGCAGCAGCCGGGTTCGAGGCCGCAAGGTCCGGCCCAGCCAGATGAAAGTGTCCAACCCCGCTCGTAAGCCGGGTTCTGATCCCGAACCCTGAGGTTCGGTGACGATCATTTCTCTCATGCCGGTCTCGCGACCGGTCTCAAACGACCTACCCGAGGATCTAGGCGCGGGCTACGCGACCCTCCTATGCGGTCTTTCTCCAGGTGGGGTTTACCTGATCCAGAACCAGTCTCCTGGTCCTGTCGTGAGCTCTTACCTCACACTTTTCACCCTTACCGTTGCCGGACCGAAGCCCGACCAGCCGGCGGTATCGTCTCTGTGGCACTTTCCCTATTTCCCGAAGGAAACGGTGGGCGTTACCCATCACCCTGCCCTGTGGAGCCCGGACTTTCCTCCGGCCAGTGGCCGACGATCGCCCGAACGGGATTGGACCGCCGGATCCTAGCCCGTCTGTTGGTTCAGGCAAGGAGATCCCCGGATCCCCAGGTTCCTCCTGCACTCCGATTCGACCGCAATCGCCAGTCCGGTGAGAAGTTTCCTGGCAATTCCTGCCAGTTCGCTGTCACTACCGATCGCCGCACGACGCTTACCAGTGTGTTCGCCGCCGGTTTGCCCCGGTCTTGCCTAGGACGTGTGCCCGATGAAGACGATCTTCGCCATCCTGACCCTGCTGACTTTCTTCGTGATGCCGGCAGCGCTTTGGGGTGTTCTAGAACCCGTTGTCAGTCCGGTACCGCCCCAGATCTCGGGTCCGGCGGCTCCGGTCCCCGAGCCGCAACCCTTGTTCTACGTCGGCCTCGGCCTGCTGGTGCTCGGGATTGTCTTGCGTCGTCGCACGGCTCTGGCGGAACGCGCTGCCGGCACGGCGGCATAGCTTTGGGGCTAGGCCAGGAACCGATTGAGGATTACCAGGGCGGCGACGCTGTCGGCGAGCTTCTTGCGCTGGGCAGCGCGGATGCCTCCGTCCCGCAGCAGGGCGTGCGCCTCGTCCGTAGTATCGCGCTCGTCGCAGGTTGTCACCGGCTGAGAAGCGCTCGCCTGCAGGAGATCCACAAACTTGAGAGTCCGCTGGGCGCGTTGGCCGACCTGGCCGGCGGTGTCGAGGGGTAGCCCGACGACGATCACCTGTGTGTCGCGTTCGTCGGCCAGATCCGCGATTGCGCGGGCGCAATCGGTGTCCTTCAACCCGACGAGGGCGGGCAGGGGGGTCACGATGGACCCAGTGAAGTCCGTTGCGGCAAGCCCGGTACGGCGATCCCCGAAGTCGACAGCCAGGATCCTCTTCGCCGGCTCGCTCCCACCCATCGTCTAGAGGAGATCCTGGCGGTTTGACCGCTTCAGGTGCTGGATCATCTCCTTGATGTCCTCACACCGATCACGCGGCACCACCAGCAGGGCGTCGCCGGTGTTGACGACAACGATGTCTTGGACGCCGAACAGAGCCACCGTCTGGGGGCCCTCTGAATACACCGTGCATCGTTCGGATTGGTGTAGTACCGCTGCGTTGAGCGTTTCGTTGAGGATGATGTTGTCGTAGGAATCGGCTTCGATGATGGCGCCGAGTGCCGCGAATGAACCGAGATCATTCCAGTTGAAGTCGGCGCGGATCACCACGACCCGTTCCGCCTTTTCCATCACTGCGTAGTCGACGCTGGTTTTGGGGCACCTACAGAAAGCCTGGTTGAGAGCCGCTTCGTCGCCGGCTTTGCTGGCAGCCAGCATCGTGTTGGTGGCCGCCAGAAGATCCGGGTTGGCAGAACCCATGGCGTTCGTCAGCGATGCAAAATTCCAGACGAAGATGCCGCTGTTCCACAAGAACTGGTCGGAGTTCAGGAAGGTGTGTGCGGTTGTCTGGTCGGGCTTCTCCCGGAATTGCAACACTTCGTAAGCGGTGTGCATGCTCGGGTGTTGATTACCGAGTTCGATGTAGCCGAAGCTGGTTGCGGCGTACGACGGGGGAATGCCGAAAGTCACCAGGGTCTCGTTGTCGGCTGCCAACTCCGCGCCCTGATTGAGGACGCCGTGGAAGGCGTCAACAGGATTGATGAGATGGTCCGCCGGCATCACCGCCATGGTGGCGCCAGGATCCCTGGCTTCGATGGCTGCGGCCGCCAGCGCGACGCAGGGTGCCGTGTCACGAGCCTCAGGTTCGACGATGACCTGGTCGCGTGGAAATCCATCGAGGGCCTCCAGCATGCCATCGACCTGGCCCGGGTTGGTGACGATCCAGGTCCGGTCGGAACCTGTCAGACCCTTTACGCGCTCGACGGTGGATTGCACCAGGGCCCGACCATGGTCGAGCGGGAGGAACTGCTTCGGACGGGACTTGCGGCTGGCGGGCCAGAATCGTGTGCCTGATCCACCCGCCATGATGATGGCGTGCATGCTATTGAGGGGGGTCGCGGGTGACGGTCGCTGCGACGGCTATTTGGATGAACTACGAGGTCCAGATGCTAACGGGACTGGTGGGATTGGCGCTAGCGATTGCCGAGCGAAGCCTGGGCTGAATGGCATGAGGTGGTCAATCTTGGGGTCCCGGATGTAGCCATAGACCTTGAACCGCACGATTTTCGCGAAAACCTCGTTCAAGAGCGGTGGCAGGATCAGGATGTTGGCGGCGGAGCCGAACAGTCGGGGGACGTTGAGGTCGATGTCCATGTAGCCGTCCATATCGAGGGTGCCCTCGCCCTCGACCTTGATCAGGTTCGAGCGCACGTTGAACTCCCGCAACAGGACTTTGCGTTCCTTCACGATGAACTCGACTCGCCCCATGGTGAACTGTGGCCGCTTGTCTTCCTTGATGTGCTTGTAGATCGCAGAGAACAGCGGAACCGTGCCGAGCCTGCCATCGTGAACGCCGATGTCACCGCTGGCCCGCATGTCGAGGAAGTCGCCCCCGTCGAGTTCGTGGATGATGACCTTGCCGTTGCAGATTCCCCGTACTTTTGAGTGGGCGAGCGCCTCGTTCTTGAGGAGTTCTCGTAGTCGGAGACCCTGGTAGTTCATGTAGGCGTAGATCTTGCCCCGGTCGGTGAACTGATATTCGAAGGACCGAGGGTCTGCTGACGAACCGCCGCGGATGGTTCCTCCGGCGGTCTGGAATGTCAGGTTGCGCAGGGTCAGTTTGGACGGGTTGATCTCGAACCGGCTGTTGATCCCGTGAATCTGGTGGTTCGATAACTCGAATCGGGCATCGTGCAGTTGGCCTGACATGCGACCACCTTCGGCATTCGCCGTGCCTTGGGTGATCGAGACGGTGCCGGTCAGGTGCTCGACCGACTGGCCACCCGGCAGCCCTACGTCCATGTAGATATCACGGGCCTCGATGTCGCCCCGGAATTCAGATTCGAATGCCTTGCCGTCATCGGCGAGGTGGAACAGCACCCGGACCTTGTTCAGTCTCGCTCGACCGCGCATCCGTCGATTGAGGTAGGCTTTTCGCACTGGGCCGCTGAGGGAATTGGCGATGCGGTCATCGATCGGAAAATCGTCTGCCGAGATGGTGAAACCGACGCTGGTCTGCTTGCCGTTCCGTTG
>JAYZDB010000114.1:0-10030 GCA_036338025.1 Planctomycetota bacterium | reverse complement strand
CGAGTGCCACTGGCGGGCGGCAATCGGCTGAGGGTTGCGACCCTTGATCGACGAGAGGACAACGAACCCGGGCAAGTCGAAAGCGTCCGTACCCAGTCCGTATTGGATCCAGGATCCCATCGATGGTCGCCCTGAGATCTGGCTCCCGGAGTTCATCACCGTGTGGGCTGGATCGTGGTTGATCTGGGTGGTGGTCATCGAGCGGATCACCGCAATCTCGTCGGCGATGCGCGCCGTATGGGGAAGGTAGTCACTGATCAACTGACCGCTCTCGCCGTAGCGGCGAAACCGGGTCTGCGGCCCCAGCACCCGGAGCTTCTGGCCCTGTAACTGCGCAATCGGTTGCCCCGCTGTGTACGACTCCGGCATCGGCTGTCCGTCCAGGCGTGCCAGCTCGGGCTTGTAGTCGAAGGTCTCGAACTGTGACGGGCCGCCCGCCATGCACAGGAAGATCACCCGCTTGGCCCGCGGCGGGATGTGCAAGGGTCGAATTCGCCCACCCACCGGCCTGCTTGCAAGCGGTGGCATTCCGATCGCTGGCCCACCCACCATTGCCGCGGCGGCAGTCAGGAAGCCTCGTCGTGACAGCAGCTTGTCGAAGTCCTTTTGCGGGCTGGTCATCGGTAGTCAGTTCCTGGTGGTTGTCTCGTGTAGGTTCAACAAGACCCGGGTGACAGCAGTCCAGGCTGCCAGGTCCACGATATCCGACCGGCTCGAACCTGCTGGAGGCTTAGTCAGTCCTACCGCGACAAGCCTGGCCGCCGCCTTCGGGTCCTTGGCGTAGCGTGCGCGTTGTCGCGCTAGCAGGCCCTCGAGCGCTGCGATCTCCTCGGCAGACCCCGCACGCGACGTCGCCAGACGGAAACCCAAAGCCATACGCTCAAGGACCGATCCCTTGGCCGCCAACAGCCGGGCCGCAAAGACCCTGGCGGCCTCCACGAAGGTCGGGTCATTCAGCAGGGTCAGGGCTGCCTGGGGCGTGTTCGACACCGGCCGAGCGGGGGTGCATTCCTCGCGCGTCGGTGCATCGAAGGCCCTCAGTGCCGGGTGCAGGAACATCCTCTGCCAGTGCATGTAGACGCCACGGCGCCACTGGCGCGCATCGGAGTGTTGACGGTACTTGCGAGCCGGGAAGTTGAGATGCTGGTAATAGCCCGGCGGTTGGTAGGGCTTGACGCTATCGCCGCCCAACTGCTCTACCAGCAAGCCACTGACCGCCAGCGCATTGTCGCGGATCATCTCCGCCGGCAGCCGCCACCGCGATTGCCAGGCCAGCAGGCGGTTGCCAGGATTGCGATCCTCGGCGCCCAAACGCGGCTTCGAAGTCTGCCGGTAGGAATTGGAGGTCACCAGCAGGCGGACCATCTGCTTCACGTTCCAGCCACTGCGCGCGAAGCGCACTGCCAAGGCATCCAACAACTCCGGGTGATCCGGCCATTCACCCTGCGCCCCGAAGTCGCCGAGATCCGCAGACAAGCCACGCCCAAAGAACAGGTACCAGAGCCGATTCACGAATACTCGCCCGGTCAACGGTTGCGCCCCCGATGTCAGCCAACGGGCCAGGTCGAGACGGGTGGCCCGCTTCCCACCAGTGTCGATCTGCTGCAGGAAATGCGGTACCGCCGGCAACACGACCTCGCCCGACTGGTCCATCCAATCACCACGCGCCAACACTCGCGTCATCCGCGGCGCCTTCGCAACCGTGATCATCGAGCGCCGACCGCTCGCCAGCACCTTCTTGCGTTGGGTATCCAGCGCCTAGATGCGGGCCTTGGCTGCAGGTGTATTCTTCGATCCATGCCGTGCCGCCTTGCGGTCGGCATCGATTCGCGCCAAGGACTTCTTGGCAGCCGGACTCAACACCACCATCTCCGGTGGGCGCGTAGTCGGGGAACTGTTCGGACTGCCCTTGAAGTCCCCGAGTTCCTGGACATCGGCGAAGAACGCCGCCATCGAGTAGAAGTCCCGCGTAGTGATGGGATCGTACTTGTGGTCATGACACTGCGCGCAACCGAGCGTCGCACCGAGCCAGACCTCCGCAACATTGCGCACCCGATCCGCGGCGTAGATCGCCAGGTATTCCTTGGCCTGGACTCCACCCTCGTGGCTGGTCTGCAACAGACGATTGTAGCCGGTCGCGATCTTCTGCTGATCGGTCGGATTCGCCAACAGGTCGCCAGCCAACTGCTCGATCGTGAATTGATCGAACGGCATGTTGTCGCAAAATGCCCGGATCACGTAGTCGCGGTACGGCGAGATCGAATGTTCCTGGTCGCCGTGGTATCCGACCGTGTCGGCGTAACGCACCAGGTCAAGCCAGTACATCGCCATGCGTTCACCGTAGCGAGGGGACGCCAACAGACGGTCGACGAGCCGCTCGTAACGATCGCTGCGGCGATCCGCCACGAACGCTTCCACTTCAGCCATCGTCGGCGGCAATCCCGTCAAATCGAAGGTGAGCCTTCGGACCAGGGTGACGGGATCTGCGGTTGGCGAGGGTTCGAGTCCCGCTCGTTCCAGACCTGCGAGGATCCAATGATCAATGAACCCTCGACTCCAAGGCCTGGCGCGGACGGCTGGCAGCGGAGCAGCGCGCGGCCTCCGATACGACCAGTGCGCCTGGTATTCCGCCCCTTCTCGAATCCACCGGGTCAGGCGTTCGATCTCGGCGGTGCTCAAGGTCTTGTGGCTGTTGCGCGGAGGCATCCGGTGCTTGGGGTCCGGCGAAGTAATCCGAGCAACCAGTTCACTGCGCTCCGGATGACCCGGAACGATAGCCGTGCGTCCCTTGCGCGCGGTGGTGGCGCTGGTCGCCAGATCGAGGCGCAGGCCGGCCTTGCGTTGCTGCTTGTCGGGTCCGTGACAGCGGTAGCACCGGTCAGCGAGCAAGGGCCGGATGTCGCGGTTGTACTCCAGCTTCTGGGCACCCAGCTGGGTAAGCGCCAGGCACATCACCAGCCAGGGCGCAGGAACAGCGGCCAGACGAGCAACACAGAGAAGCAGGGAACGGTTCAGGCACATGAGCACCAAGATCATACGAGCCCCGTCAGCGTCGGGTAGCCGCTTGCGTAGAACTTGAGTCCGGGCTTGCGCTGAATGGCACGCGTCCTAGACTTCTCGCCGTCCACAGGGCCCAATTCCCGCACCGGAACTCGTTTGGCGAAAGAAGAAGCAATCACCCTCGAAGGAACCGTAATCGAAGCCTTGCCCAATGCGAGGTTCCGGGTCGAGGTCGAGGGTGGCCACATGGTGCTGGCCCACGTCTCCGGCAAGATGCGCAAGTTCTACATCCGCATCCTTCCCGGTGACACGGTCACCGTCGAGGTGTCGCCGTACGACCTGACTCGCGGGCGCATCACCTACCGCGGACGCTGATCGACCGGGGTTACGGATCCTGCGACTCGCCGAGCAACCAGTTGATGCCAGCTTCACGTTCTGTCGCCACCACCAGCGCAGTCGCAATCGCACCTGGATCCGCGGTTAGAATCGGTTCGTCCTCGATAGCGAGATCCCCGGCCCGCATCGGGACATCCGCGGCTCCGGCCAGGGAATTCGCGAAGGCGTGGAAATCCACGGTGGTTTCCGGATCGGCAGCGTAGGCCTGCAGCCGAGTTCGGATGGCGGTGAGCCGGCGCTGCTGTTTTCGAATCTCCTCAGCAGATCGGAGCCGTGGTGATCGGAGCAGCAGCCAGTTGTCCGGAATCCCTCCGACGTTGGAGATCACCCCCACCGACTTGGCGACCTTGAAGGGATGTTCCTGCTCATCATGTGCTGGGAGCTCCCGACGTTCGAGGGCCCACAGCAAGACCTGGCCAGCCTCCGCGGCCCAAATCGCCTGGTCGGCAGCTTCTGGATCGGCAGCGCCGATCGGAGTCTCGAGTAGCTCGCGTTCGTGCGCATCCAGCCCGGCCCACAAACGCTCCTCACGTTGCAGGCCGACCAGCAACTGCTCACGCATCGTGTCGGCCTCGGCCTCATCTTCGCCACCGGCGTCGCCTTCCAGCAGCCCGCGCATCGCAAAGGCCAGGCACAGGGTAGCGCGGACAGCAACCTCATCCGGGCTTCGTGCGATCGTATCGAGGTCTGACATCCACCCCAGTCTCTCCCAGAGCGCCCGACATTCAACGGGGATACTGGCGATCCTCGGATACACTCTCCGGCTTCCCGCAAGCCATGTCCTCTTCCCCGTTCTCCGAACTCGGTCTGGTCGAACCAATCGTACGCGTCCTGCGTCGAGAGGCCTACGCCGCGCCGACACCGATCCAGACCGAGGCGATCCCTGCCCTGCTGCAAGGGCGCGATCTCCTTGGCATAGCCCAGACCGGCACCGGCAAGACCGCAGCCTTCGCCCTGCCGATCATCCAACGCTTGCTGGACAGCGCCGACACTGTGCATAGCTTCGCTCCGCGGGCCCTGATCATGACCCCTACCCGTGAGCTGGCAGCCCAGATCGGCGAACGGATCGGGTCCTACGCTTCACACACGGAACTGCGTTGCGGAGTCGTGGTCGGTGGCACCGACATCGACGCGCAAAGCGCGACCCTGCGGTCCGGCATCCACATCCTGGTCGCAACCCCAGGACGTCTACTGGACCTGATGCGCAAGAAGCACGTCCGACTTGGCAAGATCGAAGCCTTCGTCCTCGACGAAGCCGACCGGATGCTGGACATGGGATTCCTCAAAGACGTCCGGGTCGTAATCCGAGGCCTGCCGCCGGTTCGTCAAGCCAACTTGTTCTCGGCGACCATGCCCACCGAAATCGTGGAAATCGCAAACCGACTCCTGACCGATCCGGTCCGGGTGGAGGTCACCGCATCAGCCACCACCTCCAAGCTCGTGGTCCAGCAGGTCTACCATGTCGAGCGGGGCGACAAGCGCGCCCTGCTCGCCGACATCCTGCTCGATCCGGCGATCCGGAGAGCCCTGGTCTTTACCGCCACCAAGCGTACTGCCAACGAAACCGCTCGCTACCTGCGGGAACTCGGAGTCGGCGCCGAGGCGATCCACGGCAACAAGTCCCAGGCGATGCGCGAAGCCACGCTGAAGAGTTTTCGCCAAGGCCGGTTCCGGGTCCTGGTAGCCAGCGACCTGGCAGCACGTGGACTCGACGTGGTGGACATCACCCACGTCTTCAACTTCGACCTGCCGGATGTGCCTGAGACCTACGTCCACCGGATCGGCAGGACCGCCCGGGCTGGACGTCGTGGCGTCGCGATCTCGTTCTGCGACAGCCGGGAACGGATTCGCCTGCGCAACATCGAGACCTGCATTCGACAGGTCATCGAAGTCATCGAGGACCATCCGTTCCGATCCAAGGTGCCGGTCGAACTCGGACAGTTCCGACCCAGGCAGAAGCTCAGCCCAAAGCCCAACAAGAAGACTTCGGGGCGCGGGTCCAGGCCGACAAAATCCCGGCGGCAGTCACCGCGCGAAACCGATGACCACAACAAACGGCGGTAATCCTACGCCGCGTCAGGCCCGCGTGTAGCTGTACTCGAGCACCTGGAACGGATCGGTATCAGGCTTGATGATGTAGAGTTCCAGCGTGCGCTGGTCCTTGCCGAGCGTCTGGATACTCCGGTAGGTGGCAGTCGAACTCGTGAAGGGATCGTAGTTCTCACCCTCCATCACCAGCCGCCCATCCTCATCGATGTCGCCCTCGAAATAGTAGAAGTACGGCGTTGCTGAGTCCTGCCAGGTGCCGGTGTACTTGCCCTTGGCAGGGTCGAAACCGGAGGTCGAAACCCCCGAGATCTCGGTCCCCATCATCTCGCAGCGGAAATGCCCGACCGTCCAATAAGGCCCAAGGGCCTCAACCAGCTCTACGCCCTCAGCAGCGACTGTTTCGCCGCCCAGAAAATACTGGCAGGCAACCGTCCACTCACCGACCTTATTCATCATCTGTTCATGCTGGTCGGTCGGTCCTTGCGGTATGCTTGGGGTCTCACCCATGGGAATCTCTCTCGGGGTAGTTTCTGGTGATGAATCAGTGCTCACCTCGCGCTGATCACTGCGCAAGGCCCAGGCCGGACATTACAGGAATCCCCCGCAAGTCCCCAAGACTCTCCAGGAACAGTCTCCCCCACCCAAACCATCACATAGCCAACACACCTCATGAAGTACCCCACTCTCATCGTCACGCTTGCCCTGCTCAGCTCGGCCGGCTTCGCCCAGATCCCGCTTCAGATCAACGAGATCTATGCCAGCCATGCCAGCACGGATGACCAGGAGATGATCGAACTCCGCGGCGCTCCAACCACCAGTCTCGATGGACACATGGTGCTGGTCGTAGAGGGCGACGGCAACCCTGCCGGAGTCCTGGATCGGGCCTGGGACCTCACCGGCTACTCGATCCCCGCGCGGGGATACTTCGTACTCGGCGACACCGGCGTGACCCAGAAGGACTACGACCTGGGCGCATCCAACAGGATCGAAAACGGCACCAACACGATCTATCTCATCTCCACCTCCGACACCTCGAAGATCACCGCCCTTGTGGGAAAAGACGTCGATTCAGACAAGGATCTCGTCACCGACATTGTGGGCCTGGCCACCATCGTCGACATCATCGGCATGGCTGACAAGGGCTTCCCAGCCACCGACAAGGTCTACGACAGCGCCGCGGCCATCGGACCAGATGGCAGCTACGGCCCGGCCGGCATATTCCGCGACGAATCCACCGCCACCAATGCCTGGTGTACAACGCTGTTCCTGGACTTCGATCACATCGCCAACGCCAACGCGATCCGCACCCCCGGCGCCACCAACACAACCTGTACGGCAGCATCCCTCACCACCTCTGGGAGTTCTTGTCTTACCGGTGCCGGGACCACTGGCGGTCCGGACTTGAACGCCAACCTGCCGGTCATGGGGAAATCCTTTGACATCGCCGTGTCGAACGCCGGTAGCGGCGCTGTCGGCCTGCTGTATCTCGGAGTCCCCGATAAGACAGCAACCTTCCTTGGCTGCAGGCTCTACCTGAACCCGGCAGTCCTGCTGCTAGCGGGGACCTTTACCTTCAGCTCCGGCACCGGAAAAATAGCGGTCCCGGTTCCAGTAAGCACGACCTTCGTCGGCCTGTCGTTCTCGGCCCAGGCCGCCGTCGGAACCGCGGCGAGCCTGCACCTGACCAACGCCATCAGTGGCGTAGTCGGCTACAACTAGGCCCTCGCAACGAGTTTCCCACGGTCCTCTCGGAGACCCTTGCCCGGGTATCCGAGAGGGCTGGCCCAATCCAAGCGGGAGCCGCTACCATGGCTCACGTGAATGTCCGCAGGAACTCGCATCGATCCTCAGCAGCAGTGGATCTGCTCGTACACCAGGCGGGAGACCTCCGGCAGTGGTAGAGGCGGAGCGCTCGAACTCGACGAAGCTGGAAGTCAGCTTCCAGATCAACGGCAAGGAGGAGCGGCACCTCTTCGATAGTGGTGAAGTGCGTATCGGGCGCCGTCGAGACTGCGACCTGGTGATCGACAACAACAGCATTTCGCGCCACCACGCCACCGTCAGCTTCGAAGGCGGACGGTGGATTCTGCGGGACAACAGCAGCGTCAACGGATTGCGGTTACGCGGCCGGACGATCTTCGAACACGCGCTCGGCGATGACCGCATCGCGATGGGAGACATCATCGTGGATTTCCACGTCGATCTCCCGGTCGAACTCGACGCCAAGGTCCGGCACCGGGAACAGACCATGTCGACAGCTATCGAAGTCCGCAACCTGGATGGCTTGTTCAAGACCATCTTGGAGGAGGACGGCGCCAAGACCTCCTTCGGACAAACACCACCGACCACCATCGGGGCGGCCGAGATCATCCAACTGATGCGCCTGGCGACCGACTCCTTGCTGTCCAACGACGATCTCGACACCACCCTCAAGACAGTGCTCGACCTGGTGTTCCAACACCTACCAGCCAACCAGGCATCGGTGATGCTGTTTGACGAGGACCAAAAAACCCTGGTTCCTCGCCTGCAGCGCACCGCGGACGGTGGGCGAGCTAGCGATCTGCGGATGAGCCGACACATCGCGAATGCCGCAATCACGACCCAGCAAGCGGTCTTGGTGACCGACGCCGAGGAAGACCCACGCTTCAATGCCGCCGCCAGCATTGTCTCGCAGGGCATCCGATCCGCGATTTGTGCGCCACTATGCCACCGTGGCAAGGTCGGGGGGCTGATCTACGTCGATCGCCGCTCCCGCAACATGTTCTCGCGCTCGCACCTCGAGGTGCTCTGCATCCTCGCCAGCCTGTCCGCAGCCGCCGTCGAACGCGCCCAGCTACAGACCGCGGTTGACCACGAGCGCGAGATCCGCGAGCGCCTGTCGCGCTACAACGCCCCGGCGGTCATCGATCGCATCATCCAGGCCGACACCATCGAGGCCTCCGGCATGGCGGCCGAAGAGCGTGAGGTCAGCGTGTTGTTCGCGGATATCGCGGGCTTCACGAACCTGTCGGAGAACCAGCCGGCCCGCGCAATCACGGAACTCCTCAATGAGGTATTCCAAGCCCTCACCGAAGAGGTGTTCGAGCATGGCGGTACTCTCGACAAGTTCATCGGCGACGCCGTGATGGTGTTTTTCGGCGCTCCGCTCGACCAGCCAGATCATCCCCAACGAGCAGTCCGGACCGGCCTCGCGATGCAGCGGCGCATCCAGGAATTCAACTCCCAAAACCCCGACGGACCACAGCTCGGTTTGCGCATCGGAATCAACACTGGTTCCGCAGTGGTCGGCGACATCGGGGCCCTGCAACGGCGCGACTACACGGTGGTCGGCGACACCGTCAACACTGCCTGCCGAATCGAGTCCTCGGTAGCCGAAGTCGGCCAGGTCGTGATCGGATGCAGCACCTACGAGCAGGTCAAGGATGAGTTCGACTGCGAGCCACTCCCCCTGACTCAGGTCAAGGGCAAGCAGCAGCCACTGCAACCGTACCTGGTGCGCGGTTAGACCCGCGCAGGTTGCCGCTACAGGTTGCCCCTGGCGGTCTTCCGGCGACCGAGCATCTGGCGCAGGAGCGCACGGCGCAAGGCGGCCTCGGCCTTGGGAAGGTTGACATCGACGTTCGAAGACTGCGCGATCTGCTCGCGGGCACGGGCCTCGGCCTCGGCAGCCCGCTCGAGGTCAATTTCGCCAGCCAGCTCGCCAGCCTCGCAAATCAGCGACAGGATGTTGTTGCGCATCTCGGCGAAGCCATCGGTGACAATCATCTCCTCGACGCTGCCATCGGTCTCCGTGATGGTCACGACACCTGGCTTGGTCGCCGTCATCAGCGCAGCGTGCTGCGGCAGGATGCCGTAGCTTCCGTCGACACCTTCAAAGGTGACGCTCTGGACCTTGCGATCCACGACGGTGTTCTGCGGTGTCACAACCCGGAGATGAAGTTCGCTCATCGCGTTGGCTCTCGCTTAGGATCCCTTGGCCTTCTCAACGGCTTCTTCGATCGCGCCTACCATGTAGAAGGCCGATTCGGGCAGATCATCGTGCTTGCCCTCGAGGATCTCCCGGAAGGACCGGACGGTATCGGCGACCGGGCAGAAGATGCCGGGCGTGCCGGTGAATGTCTCGGCGACGAAGAACGGCTGGGCCAAAAAGCGCTGCATACGGCGACCGCGGTTGACCACCTGCTTGTCCTCGTCGCTGAGTTCCTCCATGCCGAGGATCGCGATGATGTCGCGCAGGTCCTGCAGGCGCTGCAGGGTGGACTGCACCTCACGCGCGACCCGGTAGTGCTCCTCGCCGACGGTGTCGGGGCTGAGCATCTTGGAGGTCGACTTGAGCGGGTCGACGGCCGGGTAGATACCCAGCTCGGCGATCTGACGCTCGAGGATGATGGTCGAGTCCAGGTGGGCGAAGGTCGCCACCGGCGCCGGGTCGGTGATGTCGTCAGCCGGCACGTAGACGGCCTGCATGGAGGTCACCGAGCCGTTCTTGGTCGACGTGATGCGCTCCTGCAGGGCGCCCATCTCGGACGCCATCGTCGGCTGGTAACCCACCGCAGAGGGCAGGCGGCCCAGCAGCGCGGACACC
>JAYZDB010000113.1:0-8275 GCA_036338025.1 Planctomycetota bacterium | reverse complement strand
GCATATTCCACGCAGAAGATGCCATGCAAAGCGTCGCCAAGGGTTGCCTGGTAGCTGCGGCCATCGGTGACTGAGCGCTAACGACAGATCCCTCCTGTCTCGCTCGACGGCCGCCTACAAAGGCGGCCGTCCTGCTTTGGTAGCAGTGCGTGGAGCGTGAAGGGCGGACCGGGTAGCCTCTCGTTGGCATGCAATCCCTGATATCCCAACAACTGGCGCAGTACATCCACGATCACACCACTCCCGAAGATGCCATCTACCAACGCCTGCGGGAAGAAACCTACGGACAACTTCAAGACCCGCAAATGCAGGTAGGCCGGGTCGAAGGCAGGTTTCTCAAGATGATGGTGCAGGTGATCGGAGCTGGTCGGATTCTCGAGCTAGGTACCTTCAGCGGCTATTCCGCGCTCAGCATGGCCTCGGCTCTGCCAGCGGATGGGATGTTGATCACCTGCGACATGGATCCCGAAGTGACCGCCGTCGCGCGCCGGTATTTTGACGAGAGTCCCTGGGGCGACAAAATCCAGATCCGCCTAGGACCTGCGATCGAGACTTTGGCGAGCCTTGCGGGGGAAGAATTCGACCTGGTGTTTCTCGATGCGGACAAGGAGAACTACTGCAAGTACTGGCAGGCGGTGATTCCAATGCTCAGACCTGGAGGCGTCGTGCTGGCAGACAACACCCTTTGGAGTGGGGCAGTACTCGACCCCAAGGAGGACAGCGACCACGGCATCGTCAACTTCAACAAGATGGTGGCGGAGGATCCCAGGGTCGAGAACGTGCTGCTCTCGGTACGGGACGGGGTGATGTTCGCACGCAAGCGCTAGCCCGGCGCCAGCAAGCCAAGTCCTATTTCCTCGGCTTGCGATCCCAGGGACGGGCGGCGCGTTTTTGGTATCGCGGTCGGGCGTCGAGTTTTGGCGTGGAAGCGATCACCCCACGCATCTTCTCGAGCGTTGGTCCCAAACCAGCGGGTCGGGTCGCCATCAGGTTGGTGCGTTCGAGCGGGTCATCGCGTAGATCGTAGAGAGCGGTGATCTGGCGGCCCTGATCAACCCAGACCTTGTAGCGCTTGTCGCGTATCACCCGTGGCGTGTACGGAAGCTTCCCGACCACGCCAAGTTCGTCGAGCCTGGCGGCGCCGTGACCCAATGACATGATCCACTGGCGTGGGCCGTCATCGGCTTGCCCCAGCAATACCTTGGCAAAGGAGCGACCATCGATGGCAGCGTCTTTGGGCAGCGCAGCGCCGCCGAGTTCGGCGAAGGTCGGCAGCAGATCTGAGAAGTCGACCAATGCGTCCCGCGTGGTTCGGGGCGGCACCCGGCCTGGCCCGTACACTACGAACGGTTGGCAAACGCCGCCTTCCCACTTGCTGGCCTTGCCGCCGCTCGGCCGTTTGCCATCCCGTGTGCCCAGAAGTCCTCGCGAAGTTCCGTTGTCGGTCGTGAAGATCACGATGGTGTTCGCGCTGAGCCCCAGGTCTTCGATTGCCTTTGTCAAGCGTCCGACGAGGTGGTCGGTGTACTCGACCATCGCGGTATGACGCTCTGTCTTGCCCTTGGCGTCTTTGCGCAAGGGCGTGTGCACCAGCGGGCCATGAGTCAGGGCCATCGGGAAGTACAACATCATCGGGTCCCGGCGGTGTCGCCTCATGAAGTCGATGAGGAAGTCACAGTAGATATCTGGGCCGAACTTGTCCTGGTAGGTCTTGCTACCCGTGCGCGTGTGGATGTAGGGGTCCCAATATCGCTTACCGCTAGCCCGGTTGCCGGCCTCGTAGCCGGTCCACACGCACCAGTCATCAAAGCCATGCTTTTCGAGCGCCTTGGGTTCGATTCGAAAGTCGTTGATCTGCCACTTGCCCGCGATCGCGGTCTTGTAACCGGCCGACTTCATGACGTTCGCAAAGCTCGTGTAATGGCGCCAATCAAAATACCCAATGCCCCAGCGCGGTACGTCCCAGTGGTTGACCCAACCGCTACGCCAGGGGTATTGCCCGGTCAGCAAGGTCACTCGGGTCGGCGTGCATTGCGGCATCGACCAGACGTTGGTCAGCCGCATGCCACCGGCTGCCAACTTGTCGATGGCCGGTGTCTTGATGTTCTCGGCCCCTTCGTAGCCAACCCAGTCCTTGCCCAGGTCATCGACCATGATGAACAAGATGTTCGGTTGCGATGCTGTCTTGGAGATTGCACCCTGACCCGGACAAAGGGCAGCGAAGCCAGTCAAAGACAGGGCTTGCAACATGGAAACTAGCCAGTGGCTATTCATAGAGCAGGAAGCGGGCACGCCGTCGCAGGAAGTCCCGGAGTTGCAGTTGGATCATCTGTTTGACCATCTTTGGTTTGGCGCCACGTGCTACCAGATCGAAGACTCTACGGTTTACCAGCAGGCGATTGTAGTTCTGGTGCTTCCAGGCCTCGGGATGCAAGCGTCGCAGCTCGAACGCCAGTTGGATACCGAGAGTTACCGGATCGAATGCAGCACGGGAGGTGATGCACAGGCGGATGCCAGAACACTGCTTCGCCGAGTACTTGCTGCTGGTAGGAGTAAATCGGATCGGAACGCAGCGTAGACCGGGAAGTCGGGCGCCGTTGACCGCTCGGGCCAGGTCGGGACCGTTCATCCAGGGGGCACCCAGGATTTCAAACGGGGTGTCGGTGCCGCGGCCAACCGACAGGTTGGTGGTCTCGAGCAGACCGACACCGGGGTACAGCAGCGCCTGGGTCAGGTTGCGCATGTTGGGGGACGGGTTGACCCAGGTCTGGCCAGTGGCATCAAAGAAGAAACGTCGCTGCCAGGCCTTCATCCGGATCACCTGCAGATCACAGCTCATCTTGCGTTCGACCCGAAACATCTGCGCCAATTCGCCAACCGTCATCCCATGCCGCACGGGAATCTTGTGCCAGGCGACGAAGCTGTCCAGGTGCTCGCCCGGATCGCGCATCACTCCACCAACATCGACGCCATTGATCGGGTTTGGGCGGTCCAGAACCACGAAACGGAGTTTATGGGCGGCCGCCGTCCGCATCGCTTCTCCCATCGTGGAGATGTAGGTGTAGAACCGGCAGCCGATATCCTGGATGTCGAACACCAGGGTGTCGAGCCCGCGCAGACTGGCCGCGTCTGGCTTGCGGTCCTTGTTATAGAGGCTGTGAATTCGCAGGCCGGTCGGCTTGTGGATGGCGTGGTCTACCTTGCTCTGGTCGAGTTTGCCGGCGAATCCGTGCTCAGGAGAAAACAGGATCCGGAGATCGACACTCTTGGCCCGGTGCAGCAGGACTGCCGTGCTTTGGCCGCTCAGGTTGAGGCCGGTGTGGTTGGAAATCAGACCGACTTTGCGGCCCGCGAGGGCAGCGAAATCGCTTGACTGCAACACATCGATGCCATTCTGCACCGTGACGACATCCTGGGCGGTCAGGCTGGCCGTGATCCACAGGGGGACTGCAAGCAACCAGTGCACATTCGGACCGCCAGTCATCTCTGCAGAGCCTAAGCCTTGGGAGCATGTCGCGGTATAGTCGGATCGTGGCAAACACCAGCGACATCCGCGACGACCCGATCACCGAGGCTACAAACCCGTCCTCAACGGATCTGGATTCGCTCGAATCGGTGGAGATCGTACGCCTCATGAACACCGAGGATTCGATGGTGGTGCAGGCAGTCGGATCCCAGGCCAGCGAGATCGCGGCGGCGATCGACGCGATCTCGCTGCGTCTGCGCAGCGGTGGGCGTATGTTCTATCTGGGGGCAGGGACATCCGGCCGACTCGGAATTCTCGATGCCTCGGAATGCCCACCAACCTTCGACACAGATTCCGAGCTGGTGCAGGGTCTCATCGCCGGTGGCGACGAGGCCATCCGGCGTTCCGTTGAGGGCGCTGAGGACGATGTGGATCAGGCCGGTGTCGAACTGGACGCGCGCCAGTTGCAATCGGTCGACTGCGTGATCGGGATCGCAACCAGTGGAACGACACCGTACGTGGTTGGGGGCTTGCAGCATGCCCGGTCCAAGGGATGCCTCACTTTCGCCATCACCTGCAATCACGGCACACCCCTGGCAGCGGCCGCCGACCACGCGATCGAGTTGTTGGTTGGACCCGAGGTCCTCACCGGATCGACTCGCCTGAAGGCCGGTACTGCCACCAAGATGGTCCTCAACATGCTCAGCACCGGCGTGATGGTCCGCCTCGGCAAGACCTACGGCAACCTGATGGTCGACTTGCAGGCCGGCAACTCCAAGCTGCGGGATCGGGCCTTGCGTCTGCTGATTCAGCTGACCGGCCTGCAGCCACCGGCAGCTCAGGCCCTGCTGTCGGATTGCGGCGGCGAACTCAAGACCAGCGTGGTCGCACACCGCCTGGTTCTGTCACCGGCTGCCGCACGCGATCGGCTGGCCGCAAATGACGGTGGATTACGGGCCGCGCTGCAACAGACTTCCTGATCCTGAAGTAGCGTTGGCATGGGTCGATCCGTACCCTTGGGGGGATGGAACTCTCCGAACTCAGCGTCGTTGTCCTCGAAACCGCTGAAGCGGTGGTGATGCGCGCGATGGTGGAGTTGGAGACCCTGACCCGGCGTCAACCCGATGCCCTGGTCTCGCTAGCAGCAGGTGAGACCTTCGAGCCCTTCCTGGCGGCTTTGGATGTCGAGCAAACCGCTGGACGCATCAAGCTGGATGCGCTGCGCTTTACCCATCACGACGAGTTCTTTGGATTCGAGCCCACCGATCCAGGTGGCCTAGCGCACGAGTTGCTCGGGTGTCCTGCGCTTGCCAAGGTCCACGCGGACGGACGCTTTCTCGCCATACCGAGCGGCGGCTCCGAGTCGATCCTACGCGAACACGAAGAATACGTAGCCTCATCCGGCGGCGTCCAACTGCAGTTCCTCGGGATCGGCGGCAACGGCAACGTCGCCTGTTGTGAGCCAGGCACGTCGTTTGAGTTTGGCTTCCATCGAGTAGAACTCGCCGATCCAACCCAGCATCACATCGCGTCCCGGTTTCCCGTCGACGCCTCGATCCCGACCGAGGCGGTCACCGCCGGCCCCAGGAGTATCCTGGCAGCGGAGCGGGTCGTGTTGATGGCAACCGGCGCGAGCAAGGCGCAGGCGGTGCGGGATATGATGGATGGAGCGGTAGAGTCGACCTGCCCAGCTTCGCTATTGCGCCGGCACCCCGATGCCGTCGTGCTGTTGGATTCTCATGCCGCCGCCAAGTTGTATTGGCCGCACAACTGATGATCCGACCTGCTTCGCGCGGCCTTGTGCTCGGCGCGTGTGTGCTGGCGCTGGGGTCGTGTATTGCCAGTGGGTTCCTGGGTCTGGCCGAGCGAGGCGGCGGGCAAACAGGGTTTGGTGTCTTGGCTCGGCGGCTCCCGACGAGTGACGCCAGATCCCTTGAGCTCTCAGGGCGCATCGCACGACTTCTACAAGCGAAAATACGTGAACGGGCCTTTCCGGGCGCGGTGGCGATGGTCACGCGAAGCGGCGAGGTGCTCGCGGAGGTGGCGGTTGGGAGGCACTCGTACGATGCGGGTTCCCCGGCCGTGACACCTGCGACCCGCTACGACCTGGCGTCCCTGACCAAGGTCTGCGCCACCCTGCCCGCCTTGGCGCTGCTCCTGGACCGGCATGTGCTGAGCCTGGACGATCCGGTGTCGCGGTGGGTGCCGACGTTTGCAGGTTCCGGCAAGGCGGAGATCACCCTGCGGCAGGTGTCGGTGCATGCGGCCGGATTGCAGGCCTGGATGCCATTCTACAAGACACTGAGGAGCAAGGCGGAGGTGCTGCAGGCGACGGCTGCTCTGCCCCTGGGCAGTAAGCCCTTGCAGCAATACAAGTACAGCGATCTCGGCCCGGTACTCCTGATGGGGGTGATCGAACAGGCCGCGCAGACCTCGCTCGAGGACTTGCTGTACCGCCAGGTCTACCCGGCACTCGGCGTCAAGGCCGTGTTCACCCGCACCGGCAGTCCGATCGAGGCCGCGCCTACCGAGATCGACAGTTGGCGTGGCCGCACCGTGGTCGGTGAGGTGCACGATGAAAATGCCTACGCGATGGGCGGGGTTTCCGGGCATGCGGGCTTGTTTGGAACCGCCGAAGATGTCGCCCGCATCGGCAACGCATTCCTGGGCGGCGGCGGCGGTTTGTGGCGGGCAGCTACTGTCCGGGCCCTGGTTCGCCGGCAGGGCCTGGTGGGGGGCAGTAGCCGCGCGATCCTCTGGGACACCTTCGAGCTCGGTGGTTCGGGAGGCTCAAAGTTGTCGGCGCGCGCCTTCGGGCACACCGGATTCACCGGCACGTCCGTATGGTGTGACCCGGCCACCGACCTTTGCATGGTCTTGCTGACCAACCGGGTCTACCCGACCCGCAAGAACCCGAAGATCGCGGCAGTCCGCCGGGCCTTTTGCGACCTGGTCGCTGACGCAGTCGAGACCCGCTGATCCGGGCTGGCGTCCGAGGCCACGACCAGTGAGAATGCCAGCATGCATCCCATCCGCATCGCGCCGTCCCTCCTCGCCTGTGACTTTGCACACCTGGCCGACGAGATCGCGATGGTCGAAGCGGCTGGTTCCGATTGGTTGCACATCGACGTCATGGATGGGCACTTCGTACCCAACCTCACCCTCGGACCTCCGATCGTCGCGGCGATCAAGAAGGTCGCTAGCACGCCGCTCGACGTGCATCTTATGATCGAGGATCCGTGGAAGTACGCCGACGCTTTCTTGGATGCCGGCGCGGACGTGTTGACGTTTCACCATGAGGTAGCAGACCGCGGCGATCCACTGGCCTTGATCGAGAAGATCAAGAGCCGTGGAGCACGTGCTGCCATGGCTATCAATCCCGATGGGGACGTGGCTGGACTGCTGCCCTACCTGCCGCAGCTCGACATGGTCCTGGTGATGAGCGTATTCCCTGGGTTTGGCGGCCAGAAGTTCATGGCGCAGGTCTTGGAGGGCGTGTCCCGACTGCGCAGCGAATTCGGGTTCACCGGAGAAATCGAGATGGACGGTGGCATCGGCCCTTCGACGATCGAGGCCTGTGCGGCGGCCGGAACCAACGTTTTCGTCGCAGGAACGGCGGTTTTCGGCGCCGATGACGTAGCCGGGCGAATCCGGGATCTGCGGGAAGTAGCCTCCTCAGCGCGACCGGCTTTGCAGTAGGCTGCAGCGATCGGCTACCATCCGCGTGGCAGCCCAAATCCCGAATTCGGGAATCTGTACGCGAGCTAGATACAAAGACATGGCCTGGACCAGATTCGGCAAGAAAAAGGACATGCCCGGGGGGCTCTGGATCAAGTGCGAGGCCTGCGGAACGATGCTGTTCCGCAAGGAGTTCGAGAGCAAGCACCGGGTCTGCGCCAGCTGTGGCTACCACTTCACCTTGCCGGCGCGGGAGCGCATCGAGTTGACGGTCGATCCCGGCACCTTCCGGGAGTGCTTTGCCAAACTCGAAGCGGAGGATCGCCTGCATTTTGTCGACAAGGTTCCCTACGCCAAGAAGCTGAAGGCCAGCCAGAAAAAGACCGGCGAGAAAGACGCATGCGTCGTCGGTACCTGTGCGATCAAAAACTTTCCCGTGGTGCTCGCAGCGATGAACTTCTCCTTCATGGGAGGTTCGATGGGCGCGGTGGTGGGCGAGAAAATCGCGATGGCCATTGAACTCGGGATCGAGCGCAAGCTGCCGGTGATTATCATCGCCTGCTCGGGCGGCGCCCGAATGCACGAGGGTCCAATCTCGCTGATGCAGATGGCCAAGACCTGCGCGGCCCTGGCCAGGCTCAATGCTGTCGGAGGTTTCTCGATCTCCGTGATGACCCATCCGACCACCGGCGGCGTCACCGCCAGCTTTGCCTCGGTGTGCGACGTCCTGATTGCCGAGCCTGGTGCCCTGATCGGGTTTGCGGGTCCCCGTGTCATCGCGACGACCATCAAGAAGGAACTCCCAAAGGGATTCCAGCGCTCCGAATTCCTACTCGAACGCGGGCAGGTCGATCGCATCGTGAGCCGCGACAAGATGCGGGACGAGTTGGCACGACTGGTGGCCTACCAGACCGGCGGAGATCCGGTCGCTGCCCACGGACCGTGGGAAGCACCGACCGCGCAGGCCGGTAACAAGACAGAAAAGTCGCGCAAGCGTGACCGGCACAAGGCCAAGGAAGCCTAGCAACCTCTTTTTCTCCAGTTCGGACCAGACCTCTTGGTGACCAAGCCGATCCGGCCGGTGATGCCCGAACCTCCGCAAGCGCGGGTCGACGGGCGCTACAAGGTACG
>JAYZDB010000112.1:0-4769 GCA_036338025.1 Planctomycetota bacterium | reverse complement strand
CCGGGTTAAAAAAGAAGACGCCCGGTGAAAACCACCGAGCGTCTCCTGGGGGCTACCCCCCGAAAGCACTTGTGTCATGCAACTCCGAGTACGCACTCACCTGCACACTGCCAGACCTCTTTGGTGGTACCCAGGGCTCGCCTCCCTCGGGTACCGAAGCTGTTTTGCGTCAACACCAGCGCTGATGTATGAGGCCTCGAACCGGCCAGAAGCCGGTCGAGGCACGCTTTGGTGATAGGGTCCTCACGTTCCATCACCAGGCCCCCCGAACGCCGATAGCGCCCAGGTTGCCTCAGACGGGTCCCGCCAACGCCCCGGCCACGCACTCCCCCCGAGTGCCTGGTGTGGACCGGGTCGCTGACGGTGCCTCTCTCTCTCGATGTATCCCCCGGCCAAACGGCTTTGTTGGGAGATACCCTCCTCGTTAGACTGCGTGGCCCCAAGTCCCAGGAACGAACACCGCCAAGGCCCGCCGTCACGCCGATCGCTGAGATCGGGGCGCTGCAAGGCAGGGTTTCGGATTGGCGATGTTGGTTTCCGAGCATGGGACTAATGTCACTCGCCGTCCCCTAATCAACAGCCGTGCCAGCCCCTGTGATTTCGTGATCGAAGGTCATAACCTATATATATAAAACGACTAAAAATCTTTCGCTGAGTTCTGTCCCAGGGTTCAGCCTTGGTCTCAGTCCCATCTATGGGACTAGATGGTACTCCTCTCATGGACAGCAAGACGCCCGATCCCGAAGCCGAACGCGCATCCACCCAGGTCGTTGTGGTGGAAGACAGCCAGGACGGTACCCGACTCGGTGACTACCTGCCGAGACGCTGGCCCGATGTCGACCGGGTGTTCCTTCGCAACCTGGTCCTGGAAGGCTGCGTACTGGTGAACGGCGCCACGAGCGATGTTCGTCAACGCCTGCGGGCTGGCGACGTGGTGGTGGTGGAGTTGCCTGGTCCAGTCGCTGAGCTGCCACGGTTCCGTGCGCCGACCGAGGAGATCGAGGTCGGTGTGCTGTACGAAGATGATGAAGTGCTGGTCGTCGACAAGCCTGCCGGTGTCCCCAGCGTCCCTGATCGCGGTGGCAAGGATCCCGGCCTGCAGGGGGCTCTGCAAGCAGCCCGGGCGGACGAGGATCTGCGGATCCTCGATCGGCGCGGCACTGAAGTCTCGGGCTGTGCCTTGTTCAGCAAGAGCCTGGAAGACCACAAGCGCCTGCAAGCGGTCCGTGGGGTTCCCGACCCGTGCCCCGAGGATTCTGTGAAGCAGTTCCGGGAAGAGTACCTGGCCCTGGTGACCGGTGCGCTGCGGGTCGCCGAGCAACGGGTCGATCGGTCGATCGGTCCGGACCCTCGCCGTCCTGGGCGGGTATCGGTGGTGGAAAGTGGATCCAAGGGTGCGCGCGAAGCTGTTAGCACGGTGTCGGTCGAGGAGGCGTTTCGCACCCACACCCTGGTACGCGTGGTCCCTGAGTTGGTACGGCCACACCAGATCCAGGTGCACCTCGGTCACCTGGGCCACCCGGTCGTTGCTGACAAGGACTACGGAGTCCGTGACAATCTGCTACTCTCGGAGATCAAGCAGGGCTACAAGACTCGCCCTGGCGTTGTCGAACGGCCGTTGCTCACGCGCATGTTCCTGCATGTTGCGCGTCTGGCCTGGCCCGACCGTGACGGCCGGGTACATACCGTGGAGGCGTGCCTCCCACCGGACCTCGACCTTGTTTTGTCGAAGCTCCGCAGTTTTGCCTCCCGCGATCGGAACTGACCCCATGCATCTCAAGTACGCCCCCCGCGACTTCCAGGTTCGCGAGTTGCTGGACTACCCTGAGAGTCCGGATGGGGACTACTACGTGCACCTGCTGAAGAAGCAGAAGATGGACACCCAGGATGCCTTGAGCCTGATCTGTCGCAAGTCCCGGGTGTCGCGCGAGAATATTGCGTTTGCGGGCCTGAAGGATCGGCAAGGCGAGACCGAGCAGTTCATCAGCATCAAGGGCCGGCGTGTCGAGTTCCGGGAACCGGGGATCCAGCTGGTGTTCCAGGGTCGCTCCGACCAGCCGATCCACAGCAAGCAGAGCCGCGGCAACCGGTTCCACATCTGGCTGCGGCGACTTGATGTCGAGTCTGCGCATCGGATTCGCGATGTGCTGCCGCGCTTTGTCGAGAGCGGTTATGTCAACTACTTCGATGACCAACGCTTCGGTTGTTTGCGGCACGGTCAGGGATTTCCCATGCGGGATGTGCTCGCCGGAAGATATGAGAAGGCCTTACAGCGCTTGATCGCGCGGCCCTCGCCGGTCGCGAAGGGCGGGGACACCCGCCTCAAGGCGATACTCCAGGAGCGTTGGGGGGACTGGCAGGTATGTGCCAAGATCGCCCGCGGTCCGGTATTCCAGCCGGTCCTGCAGCACCTTGTGCGCCGCGGTGATGACTTCAAGGGCGCGATCCAGAAGTTGAACACCCGCACGCGTTTGATCCAGTCCTTTGCCTACCAGTCCTACCTATGGAATCGTGCGGTCAGCAGCATGCTCGACGAATTGGTTCCCACGGGTTTCCGGGTCGGGATCGACAGCTTGATGGGGGAATTGACCTCGTTCGCGGATCTTCCGAGCGATCTGGTCACTGAGTTGGCATCGATCCAGACGCCCCTGTGGGCTCCGGGGTCTGATGGCGGTGACCCGCGCTTCGACGGGGAGATCCAGCGTTGGCTGAGGAGTGAGCAGTTGTCGCCAGAACTCTGTGAGAAGAACACCCTGCCGGGGATGGTCTGGCGGGCGGAACCCCGCGACTTGTTGGTGCGGCCGACCAAGGCCTACGCCAATCGTCCTGAGCGGGATGACCGCAACCGCGATACCTGCAACGTCGAGGTCGCCTTCTGCTTGCCTCGCGGGGTCTACGCAACCATGCTGATCAAACATCTGATCGCTGGCAACCGGGGGCCCAAGAGTCCGTCCCGACCACAACGCAATCGTCACTCCCATGACTGAACCCACCCTAGGCATCATCGGAGGCTCGGGCCTCTACGACTTTGACGGCCTTGAAAACCGTCAGGAGGTTCGTCTCACAACACCGTTCGGCGACCCGTCCGATGCGTTGAGTACCGGTAGTCTGCACGGAGTGCGGATGGCATTCCTGCCCCGTCATGGCCGGGGTCACCGTCTGTCGCCACACGAGTTGCCGTTTCGTGCCAACATCCACGCGATGAAGGAACTCGGCATGACTGCTGTGCTCGGCATTTCCGCGGTCGGCAGCATGCGTGAAGAGATCGTTCCGGGCGACCTGGTCATCATCGATCAGTTCATCGATCGGACGCGCGACCGGACCGACGAGGCGACGTTCTTTGGGGACGGCTGCGTCGGGCACGTCCACTTTGCGGATCCGGTCTGGGAGCCGTTGCGGCAGGTGGCCCTGGCGGCGGCGCATGCCGCCGGCGCGACCGTCCACGACGGTGGCACCTACCTCTGCATGGAAGGGCCAGCATTTTCGACCCGCGCCGAGTCGCACATGTACCGGTCCTTGGGCGTGAAGGTGATCGGAATGACCAACCTCCAGGAAGCCAAGCTGGCTCGCGAGGCGGAGATTGCCTATTCGACCATCGCCCTCGCAACGGACTACGACTGTTGGCACGAGAGCGAGGCCGACGTGACGGTGCAGGACGTGGTCGCGGTATTGCGCGACAACGTCGAGATGTCCAAGCGTGTGATCGCCGAAGCCGCCCGCCTGATCGCGGCGGCACCGGAGCCGATCAGCTGCGAGGGAGTGATGGAGCACGCCATCATGACCAGCCCGGAGTGCATCACCGCCGATGCGCGTCGGCGTCTGGCGGTCGTTCTGGGTCGGTATCTGTAGACCAGGGCTAGCGCAGGAAGCGCACTGTATCCCGTTCGACGAAAGCCAGGTCTGATTGCCGGAATCGCTGAGCCCAAAGAGGTGGTGGGGGACGGGTCTGCTAAGCTCTTCGCCACCATGAAGGACAATGTCACCCGCCGTGGTTTTCTACGGCTCTCTGCTGCTGCTTCGGTTCCCGTGATCGCTTCGGTGGGTACTGCTGCACCGTTCCAGGTGCTGCCACGGCGGCGTCTGGTGACGCCAACAGCGATCGGCAGCGCAAACTCGTTCAAGACTCTGCAGACCGCCATCGATTTGATGGCAAATGGCACTTCCCCGGTGGATGCTGCAGTGGCGGTGATCAATCCCGTCGAGGAGGATCCGCGCGACAGCAGCGTCGGCTACGGCGGTTTGCCGAACGAACGCTGCGTCGTTGAACTCGACTCCTGCGTAATGGATGGTCCATCCGGGTTGGCGGGTGCGGTGGCCTCGCTTCGCAACATCAAGAACCCCTCCAAGGTTGCCCTGAAGGTCATGCGCCGGACCGACCACGTGCTCCTGGTCGCCGAAGGTGCGCTCGAATTTGCGCGTGCCCACGGGTTCGTGGAAGAGAACCTCCTGACCGAGCAGGCGCGCAGGCGTTGGCTGCGGTGGAAGGAGAGCCTGTCGAAGGATGACGACTGGGTTTCGGAGGATGAGTCGAAGGGCCGCGCCAAGATGCCACGTCCGACCGGTACGATTCACGTCAGCGCCCTGAATGCCCAGGGTGATCTCGGCGCGTGTACCAGTACCTCGGGATTGGCTTTCAAGGTCCCTGGCCGGGTCGGTGATTCGCCCCTGATCGGTTGCGGACTCTACACGGATAATGACTTCGGGTCGGCGGGATCGACTGGACGGGGTGAGGCGGTGATTCTCAGCAACGGTTCGTCGTTCATCGTCAA
>JAYZDB010000111.1:0-17453 GCA_036338025.1 Planctomycetota bacterium | reverse complement strand
TGACCTTGAATTGAGTCTCGGTGACCAGGTCGTGCTGACCGCCGTTGACGGTGCAGTCACCAACAGCACGCGCTTGCGTCTCAAGAAGGGTGCGCATGTCATGACTGCGCGATACTCGAGTCCGAAGAACGGGCCGGCGGTTCTCCGGGTCTACTGGCAATCCCGTGATTTTGCCCGTGAGCCGATTCCGGCCGGCGCCCTTGCCCATGACCAGACCGAGACCTTGGCGCGCTTTGCCAGGTTGCGGCGCGGTCGGGAACTGGTGCAGGAGCACCGCTGTGCTGCCTGTCACGAGCACGCCGTGGCCGGCCGCGGCGGACCGGCGCTGTTTGGAGTCGGTAGCCGGCTGCGCGTCGGCTGGATGGCCCGATGGATCGAGAACCCGAAGCAGTTGCGCGCGATGGCTCGCATGCCGAAGCTCCTGCACGGTGCGGTGGCTCCGAAAGCCGCCCGGGACATCGCGGCGTACCTGGGCACGCTGGGAGAAATCCCCGCAGCGCCTTCTGCCCAGGAGGCCGACGAACAACAGCGTAAGGACGGAGCGGAGATCTTTGTCGACTACGGTTGTCTGGCGTGTCATACCCTGACCGCGTCATCGCAGTCGACGGGGACTGGGCGGATCCCGCTCTCACATGTCGCGGCCAAGTGGCATCCGGGCGCCTTGGTGGAGTTCCTCGCCAACCCGGCGCGGCACTTTCCCGATACCCGCATGCCGGACTACGGGTTTACCGATGAGGAGGCCAGATCGGTGGCGGCGTTCTTGCTGTCGGTGGATGCCAGGCCACTGCCGCTGCCCGTGGATGCGGGGGATCCGGTGGCAGGAGAACGGCTGGTGCGGAGGCTCGGCTGTGCTGCGTGCCACGGTCTGGCCGTGCCTGGCGAGGTGAAGGCGCCCCGGCGTCCGGTATCGCGGGCCGGCTCGGTCGCATGCAAGTTCGCAGACTATGGTTTGTCAGGAGAGGATCTCGAGTGCCTGCGCGAGTTCCTGACCAGCTCGCGTGCCAGTTCCTTCACGGCTGTCGAATACGCGGAGCGCAGCCTGCGATCGCAGCGCTGTGTCGCTTGTCACGACTACGACAGCCAGGCGGCCTTGCTGTCGCGGGTGCAGGAAGAGGCCGCGTCGTTGGTGGAACCGGATCCCGACGCACCAGCCTACGCTGGTGCACTACCCTCGCTGACCCATGCTGGCAGCAAGTTGCAGACCACCTGGCTGGTGAGATGGTTGCGCGAAGGTGCGGAGCCGCGGCCACGGCCCTGGCTCACGATGCCGATGCCGAGGTTCCGATTGGATGCGGAACGCATAGCGCGTGGTTTGGCATTTGCGCATGGCTTTGCGGAGACCGGTGGGCCTGCGACGGTGCATGACGGCATGCTGGTGGATGGCAGCAATGCCCCGACCCTTGACCACGGTCGCAATCCTGCCGATCCGGATACCTTGCTGGCGGCTGGTGGCAAACTCCTTCCGCAAGATGGAGGGTTCGGATGCACGAACTGTCACGCTGTCGGGGATGCGCCGGCGGCGTCGGTTTTCGAGGCGCCCGGCATCGACCTCGCGTTGACCACTCGCCGCCTGCGCAAGGAGTACTTCCACCGTTGGCTGCTCGACCCGACCCGGGTCGATCCCGCGACCAAGATGACCCGCTTTATCGGTGCCGACGGCCTGAGTGGTCTGACCACTGTCCTGGGGGGCAGGGGTTGGGAGCAGGTCGAGGCGATCTGGCAGCATCTCGCCGCGCGGCGCTGAGCCGGTCGCAGGGGTGTCCGATGGGACCGAAACTCAGTTGGGGCGGGAATTTCGGAGTTTTGAGCACGGCTGTGAGTCGGGATCCTCCCACTCGGCCGACCATGCTTTCCGGCTGGCTTGAGATGCCCGCCAATCCACAGGTTTCTCCACAACGCAGGTATTGCATGTGACAGGACTTGCGTTCAGTGCGCCATTGGGTATCACACTCGCTCCCAACCCCTACGTTTCACGGAAATGATCAAAGTAGACAATCTGGCCAAACGATTCGGCGCCATCCGGGCCGTCGATGGCATTTCCTTCCAAGTTGAGAAAGGCGAGGTCCTCGGCTTCCTCGGACCTAACGGTGCGGGCAAGTCCACGACCATGAAGATGCTGACCTGCTTCTTGCGCCCCGACAGCGGGACAGCGAGCTTGGCGGGTTACGACATCCTCGATGACCCGGTGGCGGTCCGATCTCGGATCGGCTACGTCCCGGAGAACTCTCCACTCTACGATGAGATGAGTGTCGAGGCGTTCTTGCGGTTCATGTGTGACATGCGCAGGCTGCACGGTGGAGTCGCCAACGCCGCGATCGAACGGGTGGTGCAGCAGTGTTCGATCAGCAATGTCTACCACCAGGTGATTGCTACCTTGTCGAAGGGCTACAAGCGTCGCGTGGGTCTGGCCCAGGCGTTTCTGCACGATCCGGATATCCTGGTGCTCGATGAGCCGACCGATGGCTTGGACCCGAACCAGAAACACGATGTCCGCGAGATGCTTGCATCGATGGGGCAGGACAAGTGCATCATCATCTCCACACATATTCTTGAAGAAGTCACCGCGATCTGCTCACGCGCGATCATCATCGCGCGTGGCAAGGTGCTGGCGGATGGCACACCGGCAGAGTTGAGCGAGCGCGGTGGCGGTAAGATGGACGCGTACTTCCGGGAGATCACGACCAAGGAGGGTGTCGCATGAGCGTTGTACTTGCTGTGTTCAAGCGTGAGTTCAAGAGCTACTTCGGTACGCCGCTCGCCTACGTGTTCCTCGCGATCTTTTTGATGGCGAGTTCTCTTTGGATGTTCATGGGTGACTTCTTCCTGCGGGGCGAAGCGAGCATGACACCATTTTTCGCCAACATCCCCGCTCTGTTCGCGGTGTTCGCGCCCTTGATCGCAATGCGGATGTGGTCAGAGGAACGCCGTACGGGAACCATCGAGATGTTGCTGTCGTTGCCTATTACGACTGGCCAGGCAGTGGTCGGGAAGTTCCTCGCCGCCTGGGTTTTCCTGTTCATCAGCCTCCTGATGACCTTGCCGATCTACTTCACCTTGCTGGTGCTGGGGAGGCCTGAGTTTGGGCCGGTGTTCACTGGCTATTTCGGCGCATTCCTGTTGGGAGGCGCCTATCTGGCGATCAGTGGCTTCTTCTCCGTGATCACGAAGAGCCAGGTGATCAGCTTTGTCCTCGGACTGATCGCCTGCGTGGCGTTCTTGTTGCTGGGCCAGCCGTTCATTTTGGGGTTCCTTGATGCCAACTTCCCGGCCTTCGTCAGTGAGATGTTTGAATCACTGAGTGCGTCGACCCAGTTCGACAAGATGCAGCGGGGCATGATTGAGGTGCAGTCCCTGCTGTTCATGTTGGCCCTTACCGTTGGGTTCCTGTTCGCTTCGTCTGTCATGCTCGATGAGCGGAAGGCGGCATAGGAGAAAATCATGTCGAGCAAACAACGATCTATCATCGGATCTCTACTGATCATCGTGTGCACCTTGTGCACGGCATTCATTTTCATTCGGGCGACCCGTTCGATGGACTGGATGGATTTTACCGACAACAATCGCTACTCCCTCACGGCGGGGACCGAGAAGGTCTTGGCGAAGGTGAACCGCCCGCTGAAGGCGATTCTCTACTACTCGAAGACCGCGGTCAGCAAGGTCAAGACCGGCCAGTTGTTGCGGTTCAATAGGGCCTACTTCTACACGCGCGACATCCTGGCAGCCTACGAGCGCCTCGGTGCCGGCAAGATTGAAGTTCACGAAGTCGACCCCAAGCCGTTTACCAACGAAGCCGACGATGCGCTCGACCTCGGAATCCGATCCTTCGATCTGCCAGGAGATCAGTTGTTCTTCTTCGGCCTGGCGATCACTTCGGACACCGGCGCCAAGGAGGTCATGCCCTTCATCAACGCAGGGGAGGAGAATCTCTTCGAGTACAAGATCACCAAGATGATCGAGCGTGTTGTACGCCCATCGAAGAACAAGCTCGGCATCATGAGTTCCTTGCCGATTGCTGGCGATGGGATGTCTCCGGAGATGCGGCGTCTCCGGCAGGCCCAGGGAATGCCAGCGGGCCAGGGTCAGCCGTGGAACATCGTCCAGTGGCTCGAATCTGACTTTGAGGTTTCGACCGTCGATGCCACGGTCACCGCGATTCCTGCTGACATTGACACGCTGATGTTAGTCCACCCGAAGGGGTTCGAGGACAAGACGCTCTATGCTGTTGACCAGTTCGTCCTGCGTGGTGGCAACCTCATCGTGCTCGCGGATCCTTACTGTGGCTTGGATCAGCCGCCGCCAAACCCACGCAATCCGTACGCGGGGATGAGTCATCCCAGGTCGAGTGACATCAACCGGGTGTGCGCCCAGTGGGGGGTGCGGATGGTCACCGGAAAGATCGTTGGTGACCGCAAGATCGCATTCCTGGCCCAGGGTCGGATCCCGCTGTTGCAGGGTTTGCACTTCAAGCAGGGAGCCAAGAGTTTCAGCAGCAAGAGCGTCATCACTGAGCCGCTCTCCGCCCAGGAGACCAGCCAGATGTTGATCTTGTCCGCTGGCTCCATCGAGACACTCCCGGATATGGAAGGCGTCGATGTGGTTCCGCTACTGCAGACTTCGGAGACAGGTGGTCTACGCAAGTACGACGGGATGATAGCCATGATGTCGCAACAGGATCCCGGCAGACTCTGGGCGGCTTCGGGAGCTGGCAATCCGGATGGTTTTGTGGTGTCCGGCAAACGTCTGACTTGTGCGGTCGTGGCGACTGGCAAGTTCAAGTCGGCCTTTCCCGATGGACTTCCAGGCGGAGCAGGTGACAAGGAAGATCAGCCGGCCCACATCAAGGAAGCCACCGAGAGCAACGCGGTGGTCTTCATCGCGGACGTCGATTTCATTGGCAATAACTTCGTGCAGGCTCCCAACACGTTTTTTGGCAGCCAGTTCACGAACAAGACCTTCCTGCTCAATGCGCTCGATTTCCTCGGTGGTTCCGGTGACCTGATGGGCATCCGCTCACGCGGTTCTGCCCGACGTGAATTCACCTACATCAAGAAGATCGAGCGAGAGGCGGCCAATGCCACCCAGGAAAAGGCGACTTCGATCAACGCTGAGATCCAGAAGTTCCAGACCGAACTCAATAATCTCAACAATGCAGCCACCCAGAAGAACAAGGGTGTCATGCAGAGCGAGATGTATAAGAAGCAACGCGAAGCCCAGAAGAAGGTGAACCAGAAGCAACGCGAGTTGCGTGAGGTTCAGCGCGAGGCTCGTGAGAGTGTCGATAGCGTCAAGGCATCGGCAGAATTCATCAACACCCTGGGCATGCCGTTGCTGGTGGCCCTGATTGGCTTGATCCTGTGGATTGTGAGTATCACCAAGCGCAGTCAGAAGATGCGGGAGGACATGGCATGAGTAACAAGAAATTCAACACCTTGGTCATCGTCACTATCGCCTTGGTGGTGGTGTCGATCCTCATGTCCGGAAAGAAGGAGATGATCGTCGCCGGCTTTGTTCGGGGCCAGGATCTGATCGGCTATCTCGACATAGACAAGCTTGACAGGGTCGAAGTCCAGAAGGGCGACGAGAAGGTTGTGGCACAAAAGCAAGGCAATCGCTTTGTCGTGGAGAACCGAAGCAGCTATCCCGCTGACGGTGGTCGTATCAACAACCTGATCGACATGTGCCTGAAGGTGAAGTGCGTGCGGGAAATCTCCGATGCCGCTGATACCCACGTTGAGCTTGGGGTTGATGAAGGCAACGCAGAATCCGTTGTCGTGAAGTTCAGGTCTGGTGATAAAGACCTGGCCGCCTTCATCGTGGGCAAGAAATCAGACAAAGGCGAATTTGTTCGCAGGCTCGGCGAAAGCAAGGTCTACCTGTCGGAGGAGGTCTTGCAGGTATCGTCGGATACCCTCGAATACGTCGACCGCTCGCTCAGCAACCTGGATCGTGAGCGTGTTCAGAAGGTTGAGATGGTGGGCAATGGTCAGCCGATCATCATCAGCAAGACCAAGGATGACAAAATCGTTCTCGCGGGAATTCCCGAAGGCATGATGGAGCAAGTGGGCGTGCCGGACCGGGTTCTGCACATGCTCTGCCAGCTCTCGTTTTTGGATTTCATGTCCGAGGCAGACGCCAAGCAGATGAACTTCAAGTTCACCTACAAGTGTTCGCTCGATTCAGGTGAGTTGTACACCTACAAGTTGGCCAAGAAGAAGGACAAGTGGTACGCCAAGGCTTCGGCGGAGTACACCGGCCCAGAGTCCTTGAGTCAGGAACAGGTGGCCAAGGGCAAGGAAGATCCCAAGGTCCAAAAGCTGAACGAGGCGATCCTGCAGGCCTCCAAGAAGATCAAGGCCTTCAACAATCGAAACCGGAGTTGGGTGTATGAGTTTGACGGTTGGATTGCGGAGAACATGACCAAGGCCTTTGCCGACATGATCGAAGAGGACAAGGACTTCCTCAAGATCCAGGAGTCGGCGATTCAGACTGTCGAGGTCACCCCGGTGCAGGGCAAGTCGTACGTGGTTCAGAGCCCTAAGGAGGGTGAGGTCAGCCTGGTCGGCATTCCCGAGACAAAGAAGATCCGGGGTTCCGAATATCAGTTGGTATTCACTGCTGCCAAGACCCTGAGGTGGGAGTCCCACAAGCCTCCCAAGGCTGAGGAAGTTCGCGAACTCGGTTTCAATGCCCACTACAAGATGACGCTACGGGACGGTGCCTGCTACGAGTTCAAATCTGATGTGGGCACCGAGGGTGGCCAGTGGGTGAAGGCCAGCGCGACTTATGTCGGTGACGGCAAGGATGCAAACGCCGCTGTGTTGGCCAAGGCCGCGATCGAGAAGTTCAACTCGCGCCACTCCGAGCGGGTCTACAAAGTTGCCAGCACCGAGAACATGACACGGCGGTTCCGGACTCTTGTGCAGGACAAGGGTGCACTACCTGAAGAGGTGCGCGCCTGCCACATTCTGGTGGCGTACAAAGGGGCAGAACGCAGTACCGCTACCCGGACCAAGGAAGAAGCCAGGAAGCTGGCTGAGAGTCTCCACATGCAACTGGTCAAGGATGCTTCCAAGTTCGAAGAACTCGTAAATTCGAACTCCGACTGCTCTTCCAAGTCGAAGGGCGGAGATCTCGGCAAGTTCAAGTTTGAGTCCATGGCCAAGCCCTTCTCGGAGGCCGCATTCGGCCTGCAGATCGGTGCAATGTCCGGCGTGGTCGAGACCGAGTTTGGCTTCCACGTCATCAAGCGCACTGAGTAGTACGGATGCTGTTTGTGATCGTGGCGCCCCGCGACGCCTCGCCGTTGTGTAACGAAGGCACGGCGGTTTGGCGTTGTCAGGCTTGCTGCGTGGTTGGGTTGGGTGAACCCGGTGCAGGATAGCGTGGACACATTTCGTCCGAGTGGCACCGCCGACTGGGTCGGTTCCTGTGGACTCGCGGTGGTACTGCTGGGCTGCTTCCTGCTGGTGGGGACGCCACCATGGACCATCAACCATGACTGTGGGTGGTACTTGTATGCGGCAGACAGGTTTCTGACGGGGGATGCGCTCTACGTGGATCTCGTCGAGGTCAACCCGCCGCTCATTGTCTATCTCTCAGTATTGCCAACCTTGCTCGCAAGGATGTTCTCGATCGGACTTGTGCCAGCGTTTGATGTCTTTGTCGTGTTGTGGATTTGTGTCAGCCTTTTTGCGATTGCCCGCGTAATTCGGGAGGTTCCGGTTGTCGCGCGATCGAAGTATGAACTGATCGCGGGGATCGCTGTTGTTCTCACGGTGTGTGCGGGGAACGACTTCGGGCAGCGCGAGCATCTGATGGTGATCGCGGTCGTACCGTGGCTGATGGTAGTGATGGCGCGTCAGTACGGCGCGCCGGTTGGCGGTGTTCTAGCCTTCTGTCTTGGGTGCTTCGCTGCTGTCGGGATCGCGCTCAAGCCTTGGTTCCTCCTGGTCCCGTTCATTACGCGGATCGGGGTGGTTCAGAATGCGAGGGAGTTGTTTACGCTGGGTCGTCCTGAGGACCGGGGGATGCTCCTGATGCTTGTGATCTACATGCTGCATTTCTTGTTCGCTCCGCTCACTAGCGACTTCATGAAGGTTCTTGAGCGGCTCGGAGAGACCAACCACGGGATGGAGATTGAGCTTGTGGAGGTCCTGAAGATGCCGTGGTGCGTGCATTGGTTCTGGGTCTGCGGGGCTGCACTCCTGCTGCTGTTGTTCGTGAAATCGATGCGTCGGGAACTGTTGGTATGGACGCTCGCTTGTGTAGCTGCGGGTATTTCGGCGGTCTGGCAGCAAAAGGGCTGGAGCTACCACTTCCTGCCGGCTCTGAGTCTTGGCTATATCGCCTTGGGTCTGATGCTGTGTGGCGTTGTCGTCAACAATGAACGGATGCGCCGTAACTTCCGGCCCCTCTGGTTTGTCGGGCTGGTCTTGTTCACGGCCGTGCCAGCCGGGGAACACTGGCTGCGTCGGCATCCCACGGGCTTGGTCGTGGAACCCGAGTTCACCGGGATCCCCGACGACATGCGCGAGATCGAAGGGCTGACCGCTGGCGAATCTGTCATGGTGCTTGATACGGCGATGCCACCGTTTTTTGCGTGGCTCGGAGATCATCGGATTCAATCTGCATCCCGCTACGCGCATCTCTGGACCCTGCCGGTCGCCCTGCGAGACGGGCGCCAGTGGCAGCAACTCCTTGTCGAAATCACCGAGGACATCCGTCGTCGCCGACCGAGGTACATCTACTTGCGAAAGGGGCAATTGGAGTTTTGTCCGACTGTTCTCGAACCGTTCTCCGTCCGCCTTGTGCAGGCACCCGAGATGAGGGTGGTGTTGGAGGAGTATCGCCAGGTGCAGACGTCCGGTCGCTTTGGTCTCTGGCAACGGACTCACTGACCTCGCAGTTTCCACTTGTAGAATGACGATTAGCGTGCCAGTCTCCCCGTGATGAGCGCAGCTGAGTCAGGTAATACCGTTTTAGTTCACTACACTGGCAAGCTTGCTGACGGCGATGTCTTCGACACGTCTCGGCAAGAAGGCCGTGATCCGCTAGAGTTCGCCCTTGGGTCCGGGACCGTGATCCCGGGCTTCGATAGCGCGATTACTGGCATGACCGTGGGGGAGAGCAAGACCGTCACGATCCCGGTTGATCAGGCCTATGGGCCGCGGCGCGATGAGTTGGTGCTTGCCGCCAACCGTTCCGAGTTGCCGCCGGATTTTGAACCTTCGATCGGAGATACCCTGATGATGCAAGGTGGTGAAGACGACCCACCAGTGCCGGTCACGATCGTTGCAATGGACGAGTCCACGGTGAGTCTCGATGCCAACCACCGGCTCGCCGGCAAGGATCTGGTGTTCGAACTCGAACTGCTCGCGATCAAAGACTAGTCCGTCGCCCAGTCGCGAGCCCGGCCGACAGCCTTGCTCCATTCAGCCAGGCGACGAGCACGGGCAGCAGGGCGCAGGTTGGACCGAAACGTCTGGTCGATTTCCTGGTTGCCAGCCACGGCTGTCGGGCTCTTCAGGCATCCGACGCCGAGGCCCGCCAGGTAGGCTGCGCCCAGCGCCGTGGTCTCCGACTCCCGGGGGCGTTGGACCGGCACGCCGAGCAGGTCGGCCTGAAATTGCATCAGGTCGTCGTTCTTGGAGGCGCCGCCGTCGACGCGGATCCGTGGGATCTTGATCTGGGCGTCGGCCTGCATGGCGTCGAGCACCTCTGCGCTTTGGAACGCCATCGATTCGAGAGTCGCGCGGGCCAGGTGCCCGGCGGTGGTGCCGCGGGTGAGTCCCACAATGGTGCCGCGGGCATAAGGATCCCAATGCGGCGTACCGAGTCCGACGAATGCTGGCACGAAGTAGACGCCGCCGGCATCCTCAACGGTGCGAGCGAGTGCTTCGATGTCCTGGGATTTGCGAATCAAGCCCAGACCGTCTCGCAGCCACTGAACCGCGGCGCCACCGACGAAGACCGAGCCCTCCAGGCAGTAGGTGATTTTGCCGTTGCGTCCCCAGCCAATCGTTGTCAGGAGACCGTGCTCGGAGAGCACCGCCTCGGAGCCGGTGTTCATGAGCAGGAAGCAGCCGGTCCCATAGGTGTTCTTGACCATGCCCTTGCGAAAGCATGCCTGGCCGAAGGTCGCGGCCTGTTGATCACCGGCAATGCCAGCGACCGGGATCGATCTCCCGAAGAACTGCCGGTCCGTTTCGCCGAACACTCCGCTGGAGTCCTTCACCTCCGGCAGCATTTGGCGTGGGATGTCCATGGCGGACAGGAGGTCATCATCCCATTGAAGTTCGAAGATGTCGAACAGCATGGTGCGGCTGGCATTGCTGTAGTCGGTGGCGTGCACCCGTCCTCCGGTCAGCCGCCACAGCAGGTAGCAATCGATCGTGCCACATAGAATTTCTCCTCGACGGGCTCGACGACGAGATCCGCGGTGGCGATCCAACAGGAACTTGATCTTGGTACCTGAAAAATAGGGGTCGAGCCTTAGCCCGGTACGCTGCCGAACAATGGACTCCAGGCCATCTGCCTGCAGTTTCTCGCAAATCGGAGCGGTGATCCGGCTTTGCCAGACGATCGCGTTGTCGATCGGCTGACCGGTGGTCGCGTCCCAGAGCAGCACAGTTTCCCGTTGGTTGGTGATTCCGATTGCCGCAACACTCTTCCGGTCGACACCCCGCTTGCGTAGGACGGTGCGTGCGGTGCCGAGTTGGGTCTGGAAGATCTGTTCGGGATCGTGCTCCACGTGCCCGGGCGCCGGGAAGATCTGATCGAACTCACGCTGGGCACTCACCTGTGCCCGTCCGTCCAGCGAGAAGAGGATTGCACGGCTCGAGGTAGTGCCCTGGTCTAGGGAGAGAATGTGCATGCGCTCGGGATCGGTGTGTTGCGGGGATCGTACTGAGGACGGGACGGGGTCGCCTGCCGGTTTCGGCCGGTTTTCGAACAGAAAATCAGACGTTCACGCGCGGGTTCGCGGGCTCGGCCTGCTGAGGCGGATCGTCCTGTCGGCCGCGCCTGGTTTTCGGCGCCGAGTGTGGCGTGTGTCAGAACTGCGAACGGGCTGATTTCGCGGCCGCAGATTGGCTTGCCTGGCCGAGCGCTTGCTCCGCAGGGCAATCGTCCGGATCCGGATCGTGGCCTGCTGCATTTGGCGGGCGTAATTGTCGGGGCCCTGGCCATTTCCATGTCAGTATCCGCTGCACCAGAGACACCAGCCATGATGGCGCATGGATTTTGGATCTGGAGGAACTCGTGGTCGCGCAGGGTGTCGTTTGGTGGCCGATACAAGGGTCGTGAAACTGATCTTTTACTTGTAGCGATGAATGCGTGGCAGCACACTCATTGTTATCGCCTCACAGAGTTGTCACTCCTGCACCATGCTGCAGGTGGCAACGGAATGGCTCGTCTCACTCACCACTCCCATACCCCTGCCACGCCATGGTTCTGCAACAATTGGATATCGCCGAGATCAAGCGTCGTCTACGTCTCGTTCGAAGTGGACTCACCATTTCGCAACGCGAAGCTGCCCGTCGGGCCAGTATCTCGAAATCGGTGCTCGAGAAGTACGAATCGCGCGAGAATCAGCGCATCCCGAATACTCGCCAACTGTTCTTGTTGGCCGAAGCATACGGCGTATCCGTGGACTACCTGCTGGCGCGCGACGACCTGGTTTCTTCGGGTTCTGTCGCGAGTTGAATGATCGAGCTTCGAGTTTGCTTACACTCGAGGCATGACGGTTCCTATTCAGCGTTGCCGAAGTGGGGTGCCCTGGGCCGTAGCGCTTCTCCTTGGGCTGGGGTCGTGTGTCGGCCCGCGTGCTCGTGCGGGTGACAGTGCGGCGCGTGGTGATCGGCCGAATCTGTTGCTGATCACGGCGGACGATCTCAACTACGATTCGGTTGGAGTCTACGGTTGCACAGTCGCCGGTATCACGCCGAACATCGATCGTCTCGCTGGTCAAGGCCTCCGCTTCACGCACGGCCACGTAACGATTGCGGTCTGCCAGCCGAGCCGGTCCGTCATGCTGACTGGGCGATATCCGCACCGTAACGGTGCGCGCGGATTCGAGCCGATTCGCGACGATGTGCCGACGCTTACCGAGGAACTTCGCAAGGCCGGCTACCTGAACGGGATTCTCGGCAAGGTGGGGCACCTGGCGCCGGTGCGTCGGTTTGCCTGGGATGTGCAGTTGGGGCCCACGGAGCTGGGCCACGGGCGAGTGCCTCAGCGCTACCGCGAGGAAGTGCGGAAGTTTCTGCAGTTGGCCAGGCGGCGTGATCGACCGTTCTTCTTGATGGCAAACTCCCACGACCCACATCGCCCCTTTGCCGGCAGTGCTCAAGAGCGACAGGTCGCCAAGAAGTACAATCGGACGTACCCAGTGGTTGACCACGCCTTCCGACCTGAGGAGATCGTGGTGCCAGGCTTCTTGCCAGCAGCCTTGCCACAAGTGCGGAGGGAAATCGCTGAGTACTTCACATCCGTCCGTCGCTGTGATCAGACGGTTGGGGCGATTCTCGAGGAGCTGCGGGCTGCCGGCATGGAGCGGAATACCTTCGTGGTGTTCATGAGTGACCATGGGATGGCGCTTCCGTTCGCCAAGACCAATGTCTACCTGGCGAGTACCAAGGTGCCGTGGATTGTGCGTTGGCCGGGCAAGGTGGCGGCTTCCGCTGTCGACTCGAGGCACTTTGTGTCGGCGATCGATCTGATGGCGACGTTTCTCGAGGTCGCCGGCGTCGCATTGCCCTCCGAGATGGACGGTCGGTCATTCTTGCCGGTGTTGACCGGCGGTGCGCAGGCCGGACGTGACCGTGTGCTGACGGTGTTTTACCGCACTTCGGGCCGCCGAGAGTATCCGATGCGGTGCCTGCAGGGTGAGCGGTTTGGCTACATTCGCAACGCGTGGTCGGACGGTGAGCGGGTGTTCCGCAACGAGTCACAACAGGGTCGGACATTTCGCGCCATGCAGAAGGCTGCCAAGTCGGATGTGGCGATCGCTGAGCGCGTAAAACTATTCCAGCGCAGGGTACCCGAAGAACTTTACGACTTTGTGCTAGACCCAAACGCGCTACGAAATCTCGTCGATGATCCGGGCTATGCAGAAGTCCTGAAATCGATGCGCCAGCAGTTGGCGACCGAACTCTCCAAGACGGGAGATCCGGAGGCCAGCTTGTTCACCGTACCCGGTGGGTATCCGTAGGCCCGCCCGCTGTTGCCGTCCTTGGGGTGAGCGCACAAGCGTGGGAATCAGCCACCTGGTGGCCAGATGGATACGCGTTGATGTGCCGCCCGTCCGCCTCTAGCATCCGCGCCATGCCGAAGCGCAAGATTGTCCTCATCTCCACCGGTGGGACGATGGAGAAGACCTACGACGAAATCAGCGGTGCCCTTCACAACGAGGTGAGCGTGCTCGACGTGATGCTCGATTCCCTGCAACTAGAGGGGATCGAGATCGTGCGTATTCCGCTGCTCAACAAGGACAGCTTGGAGTTCAAAGAGGTGGATCATCGTCTCATCGCGCAGACCGTCCTGAGCATGACAGCGTCTCATGACGGCGTGGTGATAGTGCATGGCACGGACACCCTCGCGCGCACCGGAGAAATGATCTACGAGAGTGTCTCCGAACTCTCTATTCCTGTGGTGCTCACAGGTGCCATGCGGCCCTACATCATGCGAAATACCGATGCCCTGCAGAACCTCACCGAGGCGCTGCTATCGGTCCAGTCGTTGGGGCCGGGTGTATACCTGGCGATGCACAACCGGGTGTTGGCTTTCCCTGGGGTTGTCAAGGATCCCGAGCACGGTACTTTCGTTTTGGAGTAGCCGTAGTTCGTTGTGAAGCAAACGGCTAGGCCCGGTGGCATGAGGCCGCTCGGTGCGCGCTACGGTCGGGCGCACTGGCTGTGACAAAAAGGGGATTGGCTGTCGCGGCGCCTGGAATAGACTTACCGAGGCCCTCTTGACTCACGAGGCCACTTCGATCCCTGCAGGCGCCGCGATGACCACTGGAAGTCACTCGCCTCAACCATCTCCAAGGACACTCTTCCCATGCAAAAACTCACCGTTGCCCTGCTGTGCGCAGGCCTTACCTCTCCGCTTCTCACCGCTCAAGCAGGCCCGGGCTGGACTGATCCAGGCGCTGGCCCTGCATACGACCATCTGGCGTTCGACGTTGCCCTGTTTCCCACGAACATGACGGCTACCGGCATCTCGCAAATCGCTCATTGTGACAATGGCTTGCCGGGTCTGACTGCTGGACAGTTCGCAGTGACGATGACCAACGCTGGCCTCAGTTCGACCTATGGAAACGTTGGCGGCACCGGCATGTGCATGGGGCTTTACGACCGGACGCTCGCGACGCCGTTGTTTACCCCGAACACCATGGCGAACAAGATGAACCCCGCTTCTGGCATCGGCGTCTTTGGCCTGATGATCGAGAATCGAGACGGCCTCTACGCAACCTGTGACTGGGCCTCCGGGGTCGTGATGAGCTGGCGCAAGGATAACAGTTCCGACTTCCATGTGCCGATCGCGGTGACTACGCAGGCTGGCACCCCCGTCCTGGGGACCTACCGCGACCCGGCGCTGGGGTACATCAAGGGTGTCTTGAACCTCTGGTACGTCAACGCGTACGGTCGCATTGTTGCTCGTCCGATCTTGATCGCGCATGGCGGCCCGAATGGCGAGTTGACTTTGGCTGAGCTGCAGGGTCCGGAGCGCGACAAAGTCATTACCACTGCTGCGACTACACACTCTCCGACGCCGATGTGCGATTCCAACGGTGAGGTGCTTGGCCTCTTCTACCACAAGACCGTCAGCGGTGACAGTGACGCTCACCTCAAGTCCGGCACCCACCTCGCCGACTTCCAGGGTGACGTCAACGACGAAGCTGGCTGGCAGAACAATGGTGCTGTGTTCGGCGGGACATTTGTGTCCGCGAACTCTGCAGCGACGCCTGGTTACAGCAAGGCCCGCGCCCGCAACATGGCATGGTTGCTTGCCAGCCGCCCAGCGATTGGCACAACGATGACCTTGCAGATGGGTTGCGCCAACTCGGGACTGCCGACCGTTCCCCCGACGGTCACTATCTACGCCGCCCTCGGTACCCTGCCAGCGCTGTCGCTGGGCGGGATCCAAGGCTTCCTTGGCATCAACCCGGCCCCAATCCTGCTTCGCGTTGCATCGGTCCCAGTGCCAGCCGCCAGCGGCCGCGCAGAGCTCAAGATCCCGGTTCCGAACGACCCGACAATCAAGGGCGTCTCGCTGCCGATTCAGGGCTTGGCCACCATCGTGACTGCCTCCGGTGTCCTGGGTGTATTCACCAACACGACCTTCATCCGCATCCGGAAGTAGAGTCGACAGTTTCGCAAGAGAGCGCCCCCCGGTTCAGGCCGGGGGGCGCTTTTGTCATTAACAGTGGTGTTGGCGTCCATAGCCACGTCCAGGAACCAGCTCAGGTCTTTGAAGTCGACGTATTAAGGGGTTGACTCTGCGATGGCTTGTAGCGCTCTGGCGCAGTCTAGAACCACCAGTACAACAGCAACTGAATTGCGACGAGCGCAGTGATCCACCATCTCAGGTCCCGCCACCCGCTCCTGGTCCGGCCTTCGGTTCGCAGCGCCCACAGCAACAATGCGATGTAGCCGCAACTCAGCAGAACAGTACCGACCAAGGGACTCATTGTGACCTCCTGGACTTGGAATCGGCGAGGCTGCCTCCGACCATCCCGATCGAGGCGGCGATCATGGAGAACAGGGCGACGTGGAGAAAGTGCACATCAAACCAGTGGGCGATGATTGCTGTCGCAATGCCCAAGGCCAAGGCGGACATTCCTCCGGTCTGATTCGCGCGTGGCCACAACACGCCAGCGACCAGCAGAACCAGGGTAGGGCCTTGGAAGAAGGACAGCAGGGTCTGAAAGGTCTCGTAGATGTCGCCCTCGAGGAGTGGACCCAAGGCGAGTCCGAGTGCGATTGTCCCCAGCGAAGCCAGGCGACCGACAACTAGCGCGCGGTCGGGGCGGCCTCCGAGGAGCGGTTGGTAGATGTCGCGGGTGAAGATGGTCGCCGCCGAGTTTGCGTAGCTGTCAACGCTGGACATCAGGGCTGCCAGGAAGGCTGCATACAGGACGCCGCGCAGTCCGACTGGCAACAGTTGTCGAATCAGTTGCGGGTAGACTTCGTCGGGTGCCATCGATTCGGCGCCGGTGATCAGTACGAGGCCCAGAATTCCCGGCACGACGAACGCCAAGGGCACGATGGTCTTCAAAATTGCGCCAAACACCATCGAAGCCTTGGCGTCCCATTCGCTGGCGGCGCCCAGGGTCCGTTGGACAATGGCCTGGTTGCCGAGCCAGTACGCCGGTGAGAGCACCAGGCCGAGACCGAACAACACCCCGGTCCATGGAAAGTCCGGATTCTCCTCGGCGGACAGGAGCAGGCGCAGGTGCTGTGCCGGCACCGCTTCGGTCACGGCCCGCAGACCGCCGGCCTCGATCAGGCCGAGCACCGCAAGCAGGATCCCACCGATGAACAAGACCGCGCATTGGATGACGTCTGTGAACACCACGGCTCCCAGACCTCCACCGACGGTGTAGATGCTCACCAACCCGGTGACCAGCAGGATCGTGAACCACCGATCCCAACCGAGGATCGAGGTAAACATGGTGGCGGCGGCTTGTAGAAAGACACCGACTGCTGCGCCGAGGAACAGTACCCAGACGATCGCCAGGATCGATCGTACCAGGGAACCAAAGCGGGTTCCCAGGAACTCGGGGACGGACTGAATGCCGAGCTTCCAGAACAGCGGAATGAACAGGATGCCGCCGACGATCATCGCCGGCACACAACCGATCCACTCGTAGTTGGCCTGCGCGATGCCGTGCCGGAATGCGCCACCGGTGCCGCCGATCATCTCCAAGGCGCCGATGTCCGACACCACCAGGGACATCGCGATGGCCCAGAACGGCAATCTTCGGCCAGCCAGGAAGAAGTCCTCGGAGGTCTTCACGCGCATAGCCAGGTAGACCCCAACGCCGAAGGTCAGGGCCAGGTAGCCTGCGATGACGAGAGTGTCGATCCAGTGCACGTGAATAAGGACAGCCGGGGAATCTTCAGTTGGTAACCCAGGTCTGTTGTATCAGGGCGCTGGAGTCTCCCCGCGTCTCACTGGCAATCCCCACCGGCGAAAGTCCATAGATGAGTTTTGGCCGTGCTACCGAGCACTGTGACAAGATGGGGGCACGGATCGAACTGATTCTCCTCCAGATTGGTCCTGGGATTGCTAGCATGCCGTGGCATGCGATCTTCTAGATTGCACTTCCCAACCTAACCCCCCTGGAGACCGACGTGAGGACACTCATCCTATCTAGCTTGGCGGTGCTCGTGGCCGCACCTGGCCTTATCGCTCAAGGGAAGTCCCAAGAGGAGCTGAAGAAGCTCTAC